>NZ_CP046196.1:2326-357381 GCF_012569045.1 Enterobacteriaceae endosymbiont of Donacia sparganii
AATTGTGGGTTGTAAGGTTAAGTAAATAAGCGTATATGATGGATGCCTTGGCAGTCAGAGACGATGAAGGACGTGTTAATCTGCGAAAAGCATCGATGAGTTGATTTGAAACATTATTAATCGATGATGTCCGAATGGGGAAACCTAATATATATAATTATATATTATCGTTATTTGAATACATAGAATAACGAAGTGAACCAGGAGAACTGAAACATCTAAGTATCCTGAGGAAAAGAAATCAATAGAGATTTCCTTAGTAGTGGCGAGCGAACAGGAAAAAGCCCAGAGATATACGTATTTATTATATTAGTAGAAATAACTGGAAAGTTATACGATACAGGGTGATAGTCCCGTATATTAAAATATAATAATTATAATCTCAAAGAGTAGAACGAGACACGTGAAATCTTGTTTGAATATAGGGGGATCATCCTCTAAGGCTAAATACTACTGACTGACCGATAGTGAACTAGTACCGTGAGGGAAAGGTGAAAAGAACCCCGGTTAGGGGAGTGAAATAGAACCTGAAATCATATACGTACAAGCAGTAGGAGCGTTTTGTAAAAAACGTGACTGCGTACCTTTTGTATAATGGGTCAGCGAGTTATATTTTGTAGCAAGGTTAACTGTATAAGGAAGCCGTAGGGAAACCGAGTCTTAAAAGGGCGTTTAGTTGCAAGGTATAGACCCGAAACCCGGTGATCTAACCATGGGCAGGTTGAAGGTTTGGTAATGCTTACTGGAGGACCGAACCGACTAATGTTGAAAAATTAGCGGATGACTTGTGGTTAGGGGTGAAAGACCAATCAAACCGGGAGATAGCTGGTTCTCCCCGAAAGCTATTTAGGTAGCGCCTCGTGTAATTCATATTCGGGGGTAGAGCTCTGTTTCGGCTAGGGAATCTTCCAGATTTACCAATCCGATGCAAACTTCAAATACCGAATAATGTTATCACGGGAGACACACAGCGGGTGCTAACGTCCGTTGTGGAGAGGGAAACAACCCAGATCGCTAGCTAAGGTCCCTAAGTTATAATTAAGTGGGAAACGAAGTGGGAAGGCATAAACAGCCAGGATGTTGGCTTAGAAGCAGCCATCATTTAAAGAAAGCGTAATAGCTCACTGGTCTAGTCGTCCTGCGCGGAAGATTTAACGGGGCTAAATTATACACCGAAGCTGCGACAATAAATATTTTATTTATTGGGTAGGGGAGCGTTCTGTAAATTGTTGAAGATAAATTGTGAAGTTTATTGGAAATATCAGAAGTGCGAATGCTGACATGAGTAACGATAAAATAGGTGAAAAACCTATTCGCCGAAAGACTAAGGTTTCCTATCCAACGGTAATCGAGGTAGGGTAAGTCGAATCCTAAGGTGAGGCTGAAAAGCGTAATCGATGGACAACAGGTTAATATTCCTGTACTCATTATTATTGCGAAGGGGGGACGGAGAAGGTTAAATTAGCCAAGTGATGGTTGTCTTGGTTTAAGCGTTTAGATGAATTATTTAGGAAAATCCGGATAATTATAAACATTAAGGCGTAATGACGAAATACTTTATTGTATTGAAGTAATTGATACCATGCTTACAAGAAAAGCCTCTAAGCTCTAGATAATATTGAATCGTACTCCAAACCGACACAGGTAGTCAGGTAGAGAATACTAAGGCGCTTGAGAGAACTCAGGTGAAGGAACTAGGCAAAATAGTGCCGTAACTTCGGGAGAAGGCACACTGATTGTAAGTAAAAAAATTTACTTTTGGAGCTGAAATCAGTCTAAGATAATAGCTGACTGCAACTGTTTATTAAAAACACAGCACTGTGCAAACACGTAAGTGGACGTATACGGTGTGACGCCTGCCCGGTGCCGGAAGGTTAATTGATAGAGTTATTATTTTTATAAGAAGCTCTTGATCGAAGCCCCGGTAAACGGCGGCCGTAACTATAACGGTCCTAAGGTAGCGAAATTCCTTGTCGGGTAAGTTCCGACCTGCACGAATGGCGTAATGATGGTCAGACTGTCTCCACCTGAGACTCAGTGAAATTGAAATTGCTGTGAAGATGCAGTGTACCCGCGGCAAGACGGAAAGACCCCGTGAACCTTTACTATAGCTTGATATTGAATAATTAATCTTAATGTGTAGGATAGGTGGGAGACTATGAAATAGTAACGCTAGTTAATATGGAGTCAACCTTGAAATACCACCCTTTAATATTTATTATTCTAACCTAAACCCGTTATCCGGGTTAGAGACAGTGTCTGGTGGGTAGTTTGACTGGGGCGGTCTCCTCCTAAAGAGTAACGGAGGAGTACTAAGGTCAGCTAATCACGGTCGGAAATCGTGAGGTTAGTACAAAGGCATAAGCTGGCTTAACTGTAAGAATGACAATTCGAACAGATGCGAAAGCAGGTCTTAGTGATCCGGTGGTTCTGTATGATAAGGCCATCGCTCAACGGATAAAAGGTACTCCGGGGATAACAGGCTAATACCGCCCAAGAGTTCATATCGACGGCGGTGTTTGGCACCTCGATGTCGGCTCATCACATCCTGGGGCTGCAGTAGGTCCCAAGGGTATGGCTGTTCGCCATTTAAAGTGGTACGCGAGCTGGGTTTAGAACGTCGTGAGACAGTTCGGTCCCTATCTGCCGTGGGCGTTGGAAGATTGAAAGGATTTGCTCCTAGTACGAGAGGACCGGAGTGAACGTATCTCTGGTGTTCGGGTTGTCATGCCAATGGCATTGCCCGGTAGCTAAATACGGAAAAGATAAGCGCTGAAAGCATATAAGCGCGAAACTTACCTTAAGATTAATCTTCCCAGGATTTTTATTAATTATTTGTAAAAATCTCTTAAGGGACGTTAAAGACTATGACGTTGATAGGCTGGATGTGTAAGCATAGTAATATGTTGAGCTAACCAGTACTAATAAACACCCGTGAGTCTTAACCTTACAACACCAGAATYGTTTAGATTTAACTATTAATTATTTTAATAATTTAATAAAATATAATCCTGGTATAAATAACGCAATGGTACCACCTGAATCCATTCCGAACTCAGAAGTGAAACGTTGTAGTGCCGATGGTAGTGTGAGGTCTCCTCATGTGAGAGTAGGAAAATACCAGGATAAAAAATATATAAATAAAAATGGTTTACTGTAATTATCCATTAAAAAAATTAAATACTTTTAATCTTAATATTAATGCTAATAAAGTTGTAAAAGTTAAAGAATTACAACAATTATGCAAATTATGGCAAAAATATAAAAAAAAATATCTTCCATGTTTAATATTAGGAGATGGAAGTAATATTTTATTTTTAAAAAATTTTTATGGTCTTGTTATTATTAATAGAATTAAAGGTATATATATAAATGAATCTAAAAAATATTGGAATTTACATGTAAATTCTGGAGAAAATTGGCATAAATTAGTAGAATTTACAATTAAAAAAAAAATTTATGGTTTAGAAAATTTAGCATTAATACCTGGACGTGTAGGTTCAGCGCCAATACAAAATATAGGAGCTTATGGATCTAGTATAAAAGATTTTTGTCAATATGTAGATATTATTAATCCAATTAATAAAAAAATAAAGAGGATTAATAAAAAAAAATGTAAATTTCAATATAGAAATAGTATTTTTAAACATAACAACTATAAAAATTATGTAATAATTTCTGTAGGATTATCTCTTTCTAAAAAATGGATTCCAAATTTAAATTATAATGATTTAAAACATTTAAAATCTAATATTACTCCTCAAAAAATTTTTAATTATATTTGTAATATTAGAAAAAAAAAAATCCCTCATCCAAAAATTTATGGTAATGCAGGTAGTTTTTTTAAAAATCCAATTATATCTCCTAAATTAGGATTTAAATTATTAAAAATATTTCCTGATATACCTTTTTCTTTAGAAAATAATTATTTTAAATTATCTGCAGGATGGTTAATTGATAAATGTAAATTTAAAGGATATATAAGAAAAGGTGTTATGGTCCATTCTAAACAAGCTTTAATACTGTTAAATAAATTTAATAATTCATCAGGTATGAACATACTACAATTGGCTATTAAAATACATAATACAGTAGGAAAAAAATTTGGAATTTGGTTAGAACCAGAAGTAAAAATTATAAATAGTTATGGGATAGTTAATCCATATATTTTTTTTAAAAAAAATTAAAACATAATACTTAATGTTATTGAGATAATAATTAATAATTAATTAAATAATCTTTTAAAAATGACTTTTAAAGCTAAAATATAGCCATATGTTCCTAATCCTAAAATTATTCCACTAGAAATATCCGAAAAAAATGATTTTTTTCTAAAATTTTCTCTTTTGTATATATTTGTAATATGTATTTCTATAAAAGGTATATTAATTGCTAATAAAGTATCACGTAAAGCAATACTGGTATGAGTAAAAGAAGCTGGATTTAAAATAATATAATTAATTTGATTTTTATATTGAACTAAATAATTAATTAATTGATGTTCTGCATTAGATTGATAATGACTTAATTTACAACATTTTTTTTCAGCTTTTTTATATAAAATATTTATGACATCATCTAAAGATGTATTTCCATATATTTTAGGTTCTCTAGTACCTAAAAGATTTAAATTAGGACCATTTAAAACTAAAATATGATATTTTTTTTTTTTCATTATTTGAATATTTACTTATTTAAGTTAAAATATTTATTTAATAATATATTAATCTTTTTTGTTTTACAAAGTAAATAAAATTTTAAATTTTTTATTTATAATAAACAATTTATTTATTATACAGATAATGTTATTATTTATTAATATAATGAATTTGATTTAATTAAAATAACTATAAAATATAAAATCGGGTTTTTTTATCATGTTAAAAAAATTTCGGGGAATGTTTTCTAATGATTTATCAATAGATTTAGGAACAGCAAATACTTTAATTTATGTTAAAGGACAGGGTATTGTTTTAAATGAACCTTCTGTAGTAGCAATTAGACAAGATAAAGCAGGTTTTCCAAAAAGTGTAGCTGCCGTAGGATATAATGCTAAACAAATGTTAGGTAGAACACCAGGAAATATTTCTGCTATTAGACCTATGAAAGACGGTGTTATAGCAGATTTTTTTATCACTGAAAAAATGTTACAACATTTTATTAAACAAGTTCATAGTAATAGTTTTATGAGACCTAGTCCTAGGGTATTAGTATGTGTCCCGGTAGGAGCAACACAAGTTGAAAGAAGAGCTATCCGTGAATCTGCTCAAGGAGCAGGAGCTAGAGAAGTTTTTTTAATAGAAGAACCAATGGCTGCAGCAATTGGTGCAGGATTACCTGTTTCAGAAGCTACTGGCTCTATGGTTATAGATATAGGTGGAGGAACTACTGAAGTAGCTGTTATTTCTCTTAATGGAGTAGTATATTCTTCTTCAGTAAGAATAGGAGGAGATAGATTTGATGAAGCTATTATTAATCATGTAAGACGTAATTATGGTTCTTTAATTGGAGAAGCTACTGCAGAAAGAATTAAACATAGAATAGGTTCTGCTTACAATAATGAAGAATTATTAGAAATGGAAGTAAGAGGAAGAAATTTAGCAGAAGGAGTACCAAGAAGTTTTACATTAAATTCAAATGAAATACTAGAAGCACTTCAAGAACCTTTAACAGGGATAGTAAGTGCCGTAATGATTGCATTAGAACAATGTCCTCCAGAATTAGCTGCTGATATTGCAGAAAGGGGGATGATACTAACTGGAGGAGGAGCATTATTAAGAAATTTTGATAAATTATTAATTGAAGAAACCGGTATACCAGTTTCTATTGCAGAAGATCCATTAACTTGTGTAGCAAGAGGTGGAGGTAAAGCTTTAGATATGATTGATATACATGGAGGAGATTTATTTAGTGAAGAATAAATTACAATTTTAAGATAATATATTTATGAAATTAATTTTTAATAAAAAACCTATTTTTAAATTTAGAATAATTATTACAATAATAATTTCTATAGTAATTATATTTACAGATATATATTCTAATTTTTTTATAAATATAAGATACTATGTTAATAGTAAAATTAGTCCTATTTATTTTATAATAAATAAACCATTTTTTATATATAAAAATATATCAAATTATTTTATTAAATATCATTTCTTACAAAAACAAAATAAGTATTTTTTTAATAAAATATTACAACAAAATGTTAAATTATATAATTTAGAAAAAATTAAATATCAAAATAATAATTTAAGAAAAATTTTACGATTACCAATTATAAAAGAAAGAAAATATATATTAGCAGAAATAATACCTGTTATTTTTCCTATACATACAGGATTAATATTTATTAATAAAGGATTAAAAGACAATATAAAACAAGGTACAATAGTACTTAATGATCAAGGTGTTGTAGGACAAGTAATATCAAGTACAAATAAAAGTAGTCAAGTTTTATTAGTTTGTAATAAAAAAATTTCTTTACCAGTACAAATACAGAATAGTGATATTAAATTCATAATTAATGGTAATGGATGTACAAAAAATTTACAATCTGAATATCTTTCTACAGATATTAATGTTAATAAAGGAGATATAATAATTACTTCTGGATTAGATGAAGAATACCCTAGAGGATATCCTGTAGGTGTAATAACTAATATATTTTTTGAAAAAGAAAAAAATTTCAATATAATATTCGTTAAACCATTTATGCAAATAGAAAAAATAAAATATTTATTATTATTAATAAATTAGAAATAAAATATGAAAAATTATTTTTTAAGATTATTTATTTATATAACATTTATAATATCATTATTTTTACAAATTATTTTTACTAAAAATAGTAATATTATATTACATATATCATGGTTAATATTAGTTTTAATTTATTGGATTATATCTTATCCTTATATAATAAATATTATTACCAGTTTTTGTATAGGATTAATGATAGATTTTTTTACAAATTATATTTTAGGAGTACATAGCTTATTATTATGTATAATAACATATTTTTTATCATATAATTATAAATTAATTACAAATTTTAATATAATATGTAAATCATTATTAATAATTTTTATTTTATTTACTATAAATATAGTAGTTTATTATATAAATAATATTAATTATAGTTATTTAAACTTATTTTACCAAACTATTTTAAATAGTTGTATATGGATTATAATTTATTTTTTTATGGATAAAATTTATTATAAATGTAAAAATTATTTTTTTATATAAAAAAAACATTATCTTTTTAAGATAATGTTTTTTAAAAAAAAATATTATTATAATTAATTATAAACAAATATCATTTTTTGGTAATCCAGCAATTTTTGAAGCTTGCTTTATAGATCCATTGGGAAATAAATTAAATAAAATAACACTATTCCAGTTTATATTTTTATATTTTTTCTTTAATACATTAATTAACATACGTAAATTAGGATGTGTATCATATTTTAAATAAATAAAACGTAATGTATGTATTATTTTCCAATGATTAGGAGTTAAAATAATATTTTCTGTAAGTGCAATCTTAATTGCTATTTTTTCATTCCATGAATTATATATATTTTTTTTTTTATATAATAAATACATTTTTTATAATTATGATATTTAACCTAAAATAGGAGGAAGAGAGATTCGAACTCTCGAATAGTTTCCTATTTCCGGTTTTCAAGACCGGTGCCTTCAACCTCTCGGCCATTCCTCCATTTTTATATTTAAAATTATATTTTATTATGTGTATAATAATATATTTTATAAAAAAATTAAAGTAAATATTTTAAATAATTAATTATTACAAATATGAAAAATAATAATTTTAAATTAGGTAATTTATATATTATAGCTACACCAATAGGTAATTATGATGATATAAGTAAAAGAGCTTTAATAATTTTAAATAAAGTAGATTATATTTTAGCAGAAGATACTAGAAAAACAGGACTTTTATTAAAATATTTTAATATTAAAAAAAAATTATATTCATATTATGAATATAATGAAAAAAAAAAAGCAAATTTTTTTTTAGAAAAAATTATAAAAGGATTAAATCTAGGATTAGTTTCAGATTCAGGAACACCATTAATTAATGATCCTGGATATAGGATAATACAATTATGTCGTGAAAAATATATTAATATTAAAATTATACCTATTCCAGGACCATGTGCCGCTATTTTAGCATTAATTTCATCAGGTTTACCAACAAATAAATTTTGTTATGAAGGTTTTTTACCCCATAAAAAAAATAAAAGAATTAAAAGATTAAATGAATTAAAAAAAGAATATAGAACATTAATTATTTATGAGTCGACACATAGATTATTAAAATGTTTATATGATATAAAAAAAATTTTTGGTAAAAATAGATATATAGTTCTTGCTAGAGAATTAACAAAAAAATGGGAAAATATATATGGAAGTAATATTTCTAATTTAATAAAATGGATTAAATTAGATTTAAATCGATTAAAAGGAGAAATAGTTTTAATTATTAAAGGATATATTTCTTATAGTATTAATGATGAACTCTCTCCTAAAATTATCAAAACATTTTTAAATTTAAAAAAAGAATTATCAACAAAAAAAGCAATTAATATAACTTCTGATATTTTTTCTGTTAAAAAAAATTTATTATATAAATTTTATATAAAAAATAAATATTAATTAGACCTTTAATAGTATATAATATATTTTTAAAATTAATTAAAACAGTCGCTTTTATTTATTTAATAAAAGAGGAAAGTCCGGACTCCATAGGGTATGGTGCCAGGTAATTACTGGGAAGTTAAAACTTACGAATAGTGCAACAGAAAAAATACCGCCATATTTATTATATAAATATAAAATATGGTAAGGGTGAAAAGGTATGGTAAAAGCATACCGGTATGTTAGCAATAACATATGTCAATGTAAACTCCACCAGGAGCAAGGCTAAATAAGGTTAGTATAACCCGTACATATTAAAACCTGGGTAAGCCGCTTGAAATAATAAGTGATTATTATTCTAGATAAATGACTGTTCTAGACAGAATCCGGCTTAAAAATTAATTTTAAAATATCTAGCATAATTTTTTTCTTTAAAAGAAAAAAATTATGCTTTTTCATAGGAAAATAAAATATTTTGCATTAAGGTAGCTACCGTAATAGGACCTATCCCCCCAGGTACCGGAGTAATATAAGAAGCTCTTTTTTTAGCAGTATGAAAATCAATATCTCCTACAATTTGGTTTTTATTAATCCTATTAATCCCTACATCTATTACAATAGCTCCTATTTTAATCCAATTTCCTGGTATAAAATTAGGTTTACCAACCGCAACTATTAACAAATCAGCATATTTTATATAATGTTGTAAATTTTTCGTAAAACGATGTGTAATAGTAATTGTACATCCTGTTAATAATAATTCCATTGCCATTGGTCTACCTACTATATTAGAAGCACCTACTATTACTGCATTTAAACCATGTGTATTAACTTTATAATATTTTAATAATCTTAATATGCCTAAAGAAGTACAAGGACGTAATAAAGGAGCTCTTTGACATAAACGACCTATATTATAGGGATGAAAACCATCTACATCTTTTTTAGGATGTATTTTTTCTAATATTTTTATTATATTAATTTTTTTAGGTAATGGTAATTGAATTAAAATTCCATCAATATATTTATTTTTGTTTAAAAAATTAATAATATTAATTATTTTTTTTTCACTAATATTTTGAGGTAAATTATAATTATAGTAAGAAAATCCTAATTTATTACAAATTTTTAATTTATTTTTAATATAAATTTTAGATATTGGATTATTTCCTACTAAAATTACTCCTAATCCAGGTTTCCTTTTTCTATTTAATAAAATATTTTGCATTTTTTGATAAATTTTTATATATATTTTTTTAGCAATAATATGTCCATTAATAATTTTAGCATTCATTTTTATATTACTCATTAATAAATAAAATTAATTTAATTAATTTGAATATGTAATACAATAATGTTATTATTACAAGTAGTAATTTTGCGCTCTTAGCTCAGTAGGATAGAGCAATAGCCTTCTAAGCTATTGGTCACAGGTTCGAATCCTGTAGAGCGCAAAAATATTAAAAATATTATTTTTATTTAAAAAATAAAAATTTCTATTTTATTAATTTTTTTATGACATATAATTAAGTTATTTTTACCAAATCAAAAATTAGATTTTAATGTTTTATTAAAATCTAATTTAAATAGATAACCTACCTATATAAAATTAAAAATATTATTTTAAAATAAATTATAATAATTTATTTAATTATTTTTTTAATAAATAATAAAAATACTACTTTTAGTAAAAAGTAATATTAAAACTATTTGAAAAAATATTTTTTATTAAAAAAAATTTATTAATTTTTAGATAAAAAATTAAACTATTTATTGGGTCGTGCAGGATTTGAACCTGCGACCAATTGATTAAAAGTCAACTGCTCTACCAACTGAGCTAACGACCCATATATATTATAAATATTTTATGAATTTTATGGGTGATGACGGATTTGAACCGGCGACCCCCTCCTTGTAAAAGAGGTACTCTACCAACTGAGCTAATCACCCAAAGTATAATTCTTATATGCTATATTTTTTAATACTAAAATGTCAATGTTTTTTATTAAAAAATATTTTAAATAAATATAATAATTCATATTATATACTAATATAATATTATTAATCTACATAAAAATAAAAAATTTTATATACTATGAAAATTATAACTAGATTTGCACCTAGTCCTACTGGTTATTTACATATAGGTAATATTCGTACTGCTTTATATTCATGGTTATTTGCTAGAAAAAATAAAGGCCATTTTATATTACGTATTGAAAATACTGATTTTAAAAGATCAAAAAAAATATTTGTTCAAAATATTATTAAAACTTTACAATGGTTAAATATAGATTGGGATAAAGGACCTTACTTTCAAAGTAAAAGAATACATGTATATAATAATATTATAAATAATATGTTATATAATGGTACTGCTTATAAATGTTATTGTTCTAAAGAAGAATTAGAAAAAAATAAACAAAAACAAATTCTTAATGGAGAAAAAATTAAATATAATGGAAAATGTCGTAATAATAATTTAAATTTTAATTCTAAAATACCTTATTCAGTAAGATTTCGTATTCCTAAAAATAAATTTATTACATTTAAAGATACAATTAGAGGTAAAATAACATTTAATAATGATGAATTAGATGATTTTATAATTAAAAGAACAGATGGTATACCTACTTATAATTTTTGTGTAGTAATAGATGATTCAGATATGAAAATTACTCATGTAATTAGGGGAGAAGAACATATTAATAATACTCCTAAACAAATACATATTATTAATGCTATTGGAGTGAATACACCTATATATACTCACGTTTCTATTATTACAGATGAATTAGGAAAAAAAATTTCTAAAAGAGATCATAATTTAAATATTTTTAAATATAAAGAAAATGGTTATCTACCAAATGCTTTATTAAATTATATTTTACGTTTAGGATGGTCTTATGGAAATAAAGAAATTTTTTCATTAGAAGAAATGAAAAAATTATTTAATTTAGAAAATTTAAATAAATCTCCTAGTATTTTAAATATAACAAAATTAAATTGGTTAAATAAATATTACTTAAGTAAATTATCAAAAAATGACATGATTAATTACTTAAAAAATTTTTGTAATAAAAAAAATATAAATACTAATAATGGTCCAAAATTAAAAAATTTATATAAAATATTTTATAATAGATGTAATACATTAAATGAAATAAGTAATTTATGTTTTATTTTTTATAAAAATCCCGATTATAACAATAATGATTTAACTAAAAAATATTTAAATATTAATACTCAAATAATTTTAAAAATATTTTTAAAAAAATTAAATGATATAAAAAAATGGTCACTAGAAAATATTAATTATATTTTTAAAAAAATATTATCTGAATTAAATATAAATTTTAAAAAAGTAGCAATGACTTTGCGTGTAGCTATTACTGGATTAAAAAATACTCCACCTATTAATAATATTATTTATTTAATGGGTAAAAAAAAAATTATATATCATATTAAAAATGCAATAAATTTTATTAAATTTAATATTTAATAAATAAAAAATTAGTTTTTATAGTTAAATTTATATAGGCGGATTAATTAAATTTTATATTCCGCTTATATTAATTTCTTAATTTAGGTGTTATTAATTGTTTTTTTATTGAAGCAGCTAATTCATCTAATGAAGAATTTTCTGGATGTTCATTTTCTAAAGGTTCTCCTGATAATTGCGCTTCTGCTAAATAAGTATGTATAGGTTGCCCCGTATCATCTTCCATAACTACATGATACCAAGGTTTACTACGTAATGTTATACTCTCTGCAACTTCATCAATTTTAGGATCACGTAAAGAATATTCAGGATCAACATCAACTATAACTCCTAAAAAACCTAATAATTTATGCCTTACTTGTTGACCAATTCCAAATTTACTGGTAATCATTATTAATATCCTTTTTAAAAAATATTAGAATTTTAGTACTAATTATATAATAAACTTCTTTTAAGTTAAATATTAATTTAGATTAAAATATATAAAATTTCAGTACTATTTTAAATTTTTTTTAATATAAAATATAATTTTATTATATATAAAATATATAAATTAAATAATTTTTATTTTAATTTATTTTCCTAAGAAATTTTAAAATTTAATTTAAGAGTAAATCATATATGACAAGACCTATTTCTGCTATTATTAATATTAATTCATTAAAAAATAATTTTAAAATAATTAGAAATATTGCATTTAAATCTAAAATTTGGTTAGTTTTAAAAGCAGATGCTTATGGTCATGGTATTAAAAATATTTTTCCCGTTCTTAATAAGAAGAGTAATGGTTTTGCTATTCTAACAATAGATGAAGCTATTTTTTTAAGAATAAATGGTTATAAAAAACCTATTTTATTATTAGAAGGATTTTTTAATAAAGAAGAATTATATTTAATTTATAAATATAATTTAACTATTACATTACATAATAAATGGCAACTTAATACATTAATTAAATATAAATCAAAATATCCTATTAATATATATATTAAAATTAATACTGGAATGAATAGATTAGGATTTCCAACAAAAAATATTATTAAAATAATTAATATAGTTAAAAATCAAATTAATGTTTATAAAATTACTTTAATGACTCATTTTGCCGATGCATCAATAAATTCTAATTTTGTTAAAAAACAAATAAATAATATTAAAAAATATATTCATAACTATTATGAATTTCCATGTTCATTTGCTAATTCTGCAGCAACTTTATGGCATTCATATAGTCATTATGATTGGATTAGAACTGGTATTATTTTATATGGAGCTTCACCTACTGGTGATTGGAAAGATATTTCTAAAAAAAAAATTAAACCAGTAATGACATTAAAAAGTAGAATAATATCTATACAGAAAATCCTTCCAGGACAAATAGTAGGATATAATTGTAATTATTATACTAATAAAAAACGTAGAATAGGAATTATTGCATGTGGATATGCAGATGGATATCCTAGAAATATTACTGCTAAAACATATGTTTTAATTAAAGGTATTAAAACAAAAATATTAGGTAATGTATGTATGGATATGATTGCAGTGGATTTAATAAATATTCCCACAGCAAAAATAGGAAGTTCCGTAGAGTTATGGGGAGAAAATCTAAAAATAGATGATATAGCCAAATCAGTTAATACTATTGGATATGAATTAATGTGTTCTCTTACAAAGAGAGTTCCTAGAATTTTAAAATAATTTTTATTTAATACAAAAAATAAATTTTATAATTATTCTTTTATTATCTTTTTTAAATCATTTATATTTATTCTTGTAAATAATGGTTTAAATTTACTAATTTTTCTATTAATTAAAGGATATTTTATATTATGAATACATAATTTTTTTTTTAAAAATAATTCTGTTTTTTGAGATAAAATAGGCATAATTGGTTTTATATATATCATTATAATACGAAACATGTTTATTCCCATAGAACAAATTTTTTGAACCTCTTTTTTTTTTAAATTATTTTTAATTAATAACCATGGTTTATATTTATCAATATAATAATTAGCTATATCTGATAAAATTATGATTTGCTTAATAGCATGACTAAATTTACATTTAATGAAATATTCATGAATAATTTTTGATTTTTCGACAAATTTTAAATAAAAAGATATATCAATATTTTTAGATAAATTATTATTAAAATAATTATTAATAAAATATGCATTTCTTGAAGCTAAATTAACAATTTTATTTACAACATCTCCATTAATTTTATAAACAAAATCATAAAAATTAAAATCAATATCATTAATATTAGATGATAATTTAGAAGCATAATAATAACGTAAACTATCAGAATCTAAAAATTTTAACCATTTTTTTGCAGTAATAAAATTTCCCTTAGATTTTGACATTTTTAATCCATTTAATGTTATATGTCCATGAACAAATAACTTAGTAGGTTTTCTAAAATTACTACCTTCTAAAATAGCAGGCCAAAATAAACTATGGAAATAAATTATGTCTTTCCCAATAAAATGATATAATTCTGTATTAGAATCCTTTTTCCACCACTCAAAAAAATTTAATTTTTTGTTATGATTACATAAATTTTTAAAAGTACTGATATATCCTATAGGAGCATCTAACCATACATAAAAATATTTATTTATAGAATTTGGTATTTTAAAACCAAAATATGGGCTATCTCTAGTTATATCCCATTTTTTTAAACCTAAAATAAACCATTCTTTCATTTTATTTTTTATTTTTTCTTCTAAAACACCAGAATTCAACCAATTTTTTAAAAATTTATAAAATTGAGGTAAATCAAAAAAATAATGTTCAGAATTACATAATATAGGAGTTGTATGAGATAAAATAGAAATAGGGTCAATTAATTCAATAGATCCATAAGTTATTCCACAATTTTCACAATGATCACCATATTGGTTAATAGAATAACAATTAGGACATTTTCCTTTAATAAACCTATCAGGTAAAAAAAGATTATAGATATAATCGTATAATTGTTTAATAATTTTTTTTTTAATAAATTTTTTTTTTTTTAAACGATTAAAAATTAATTTAGAAAAAAAAAAATTTTCATTACTATGTGTAGTATAGTAATTATCATAACTAATATTAAAATTTCTTAGATCACTAATATGTTCAAAATATACTTTTTTAATCATTTTTTCTGGAGTTATATTTAATTTTTTAGCTTTTAACATTACAGGAGTACCATGTGCATCATCAGCACAAATAAAATATATTTCATTTCCACACATACGATGATATCTAACCCAGATATCTGCCTGTATATGTTCTAACATATGACCTAAATGAATACTACCATTAGAATAAGGTAATGCACATGTAACTAATATTTTTTTTTTTAAAAACATAATATTTTATTAAATCTTTATAGTTAATTATAAATTAAAAATTATTTTAATTATTGTTAATTTAATATTATAAAAATTATATTATCGAAAAAGTTTAATTATAATATTATTACAAATAGGATACAATAAATATAAAGAAAATATTAAATATAAATAACAAAAAATATCTTCTTTTAAAAAATTTTTTGTAATAACTGGAAGTTTAAATTTTTTTTTATAAGGCCATAATAATGGTACTCCTAATGGAGTTAATATATCTGCAATAATATGACTTAAATAACCTATAATTAAACCTAATTTAACATCAAAAAAATAATTTAATTTTAAATGAATAGGAAAAATTATATATCCAAAGATTAATATAAATAATAAACTATGAGTAAATCCTCTATGCCCAAATATTTTATTAATTAAATATGATAAAATTTTAATTTTACGTCCTAAAATAGATTTAGGATTATCAATATCAGGTAATAAACACGTAATAATTGAAACAGGAATAATACGCCACCAATCATCATGATACATTATATGAGAAAAAATAAAATGTTGTATTAAAATACTACTAGCTATAGTAAATATTATATGTCCTTTAACTGTCATATAAATTTATCCAATATAAATTATAAAAATTAAATTATTTTAACAATAATACTATCAATATTTATTTTTTTTATAATAACTTTTATTTTATCAGTAACTTTATATAATAACTTTTGCTTATTAAAAATAAGTCCTTTTTCTTGATTAATAATAATATTATTAGTACATAAAAATTTTTTAGGAACAAAAGCATAAGCTCCATTTTCAATAAATCTTACTTTTATTCCAATAAATAATATATCAATAATTTCAGATATAAAAATTTTATTACGAATAGACATATTTTTAAAATATTGTAAATATAAAAAATTAGATAAATCTTTTTTTGCTTGTTTATTTAAATAACGCTTTTGATTCATATTAATATAAATATCATCTACAGGTTTTTCTATATTAGAAGATTTATGTATAATTGATTTTATTAATCTATGATTGATAATATCTCCAAATTTACGTATAGGAGATGTCCAAGTAGCATATCTTTTTAAACCTAAAGCAAAATGTGGGCCAGGTTTTGTATTAAATAATGTAATTAATTGATATTTTTTTATTCTATTTAAAATAAATGATGATTTTAAATCATATATTTTGTTATATATAGTTTTATATCCTTTTAAAGTCATTAAAAATTTTTTATCATATTTAATATTATATTCATTTAATAAATTAATTAGTTTCTTTAATTTACTTATATTAAAACCATAATATATATTATATATTCCAAAACCTAATTTTTTATATAAAATTTCAGAAGCACATATATTAGCAGTTATCATAGCTGTTTCAATTATTTTATGTGCTATTCTTTTTTCTTCTATTACTATATCTAGTATATAACCTTTTTCTCCAAAAATAAATTTATAATTAGTATTATTAAAATTTATAATATTTTGATCATTCCATTTTTTACGATATAAATAAAATTTATATAAAAAAATAATTTGTTTTTTTATTTCATTATTTTTTGGTTTCCAAGTTCCTTTTTTTTCTAACCAATCTGAAACATCATTATAATTTAATTTTGCATTTGATTTTATCCAACCTGTAAAAAAAATTATTTTTTTAGATAAAAAACCATTTTTATTAATAATCATTTTACAAATTAAAACTGGTCTTTTTTTTTTTGGTTTTAAAGAACAAAAATTTTCTGATAAAAATTTTGGTAATAAAGGAATTGTTAACCCAGGTAAATAATTTGTAAACATTCTTTGTGAAGCTATTTTATCTATTTTACTATCTTTTTGAATATAAGCGGTAGGATCAGCAATAGCTACATAAACTAATATTTTTTCTTCAGAAATTTCTTCTATATATAATGCATCATCTATATCTTTTGTGTCTTTACTATCTATTGTAATAAAACATAATTTAGTTAAATCTTTTCTAAATATATTATCATCTAAAAGTTTTATTTTTTCACATAAAGTATTACTAGGAGGTTCTATAGAAAGATTATATTTTAATAAAACTTCCCACCATGGCATTAAGTATTCATTATTAAATAAATATTCTGTTATTTCTGCTATAAACATACTATCCCCTTTTAAGGGATGTTTAATAATTTTTGCTATTACTTTTTCTCCATCTTTAAAATTATTTTTTATATCTTTTTTTATATAACATTTTATTAAATTTTTATGTAAAATTTTTTTTTCTGGAATTATATAAATAATATCATTTTTTTTTTTTATTTTTCCTTGAAAAATATTAACATTAGATTTTAATAATTTAATTGGTATAACTTGTAATTTATTATCATCATTATTTTCTATATTAGCTAATATATAATCTCCTTCCATTATATATTTAAAATAAACAGAAGATATATAATAAATATTATTTTTATCTGTTTCTAAAATTCCTAATTTTTTATTTAAAATTTTTACAAAACCTTTAATAGGAGGTAAATTTTTTGTAAATTTTTTTTTTAGTTTTAAAAGTAGTTTATTATTATAAAACATAATTTTAATTTTTAAAATGGGATATCATCTTCAAAATCAAGAATATTTTCATTTTTATTAATAGAAAGTTCATTATTAATATTATTATTTTTTTCTAATGAATCAGATGTCTTGCTCTTTTTATTCCAATTATTTTTAATTTCTTTAGAAATTTTATCTTTATTTATTAAATTATTATCATTTTGACGCAGATTATTTAATATTTGCATAGTACCTCCTACACTTACAATTATTTCAGTTATATAATTATCTTGTCCATTTTGATTTTGCCATTTTCTTGTTTGTAAAGTACCTTCAATATATACTTGAGATCCCTTTTTTAAATATTCATTAGAAATTTCTGCTAATTTTCCAAATATAACTATTCGATGCCATTCAGTTTTTTCTTTATTTTCTCCGGTATTTTTATCTTTCCAATTATCTGAAGTAGCAACGATAATATTTACAACAGGATTTCCATTTGGCATATATCGCATTTCAGGATTTTTACCTAAAAAACCTATAATAATTACTTTATTAATACCTCTTTTACTAGCCATTTTAATCCTTTTATTAAAAAATTTAAATTTTAATATAATTTTAAATTAAGAATTTTATTATTACATAAAAATCATAAAAAACATAAATTATATTGGAAATAAATTTCCAATCATAAAACGTAATTTTTTCATTGCATTTTTTTCTAATTGTCGTATACGTTCTGCAGATATACCATAATAATTTGCTAACTCTTGTAATGTAATTTTTTTTTTATTTTTATTTAACCATCTTAAATTAATAATATTACGACTACGATAATCTAATTCTAATAAAGCTATATATAATTTATTTGAAATAAATTTACTCCAATTATCTTTTTCTATTATATTTGCAAAATTAGAATTATGATCTTTAAGAAAGATACCAGAACTAATATTTTTATTTTTAAAATCTTCCTTAATATTTAAATTATCATTCATATCTTGTGCTGACATACGTGATTCCATTTCACAAACATCTTTAATAGACACACCTAATTCTTTAGCAACCATTTTAATTTCATCTTGATTAAACCAACCTAACCTTTGTTTAGCTTTTCTTAAATTAAAAAATAATTTTCTTTGTGCTTTTGTAGTTGCAACTTTTACTATTCGCCAATTACGTAAAACGTATTCATGTATTTCTGCTCTAATCCAATGAACAGCAAAAGATACTAAACGTACTCCAATTTCTGGATTAAATTTACGTACAGCTTTCATTAAACCTATATTACCTTCTTGAATAAGATCAGCGTGTTGTAAACCATATCCAGAATAATATTTTGCTACATGTATAACAAATCTTAAATGTGATAAAATTAATTTTTTAGCAGCTTCTAAATCTCCTTTATAATATAATTTCCTTGATAATTCTTGTTCTTCTTTAGAAGTTAACATCGGATAGTTATTAGTAGTATATATATATGAATTTAGCGTACCTATAGGTAGAACAGGAGATCTTAAGTTAGAGGTAAATATATTTTTATACATTAAATCCTCCAAAAATAAAAATTATTAACATAATTTTAACTAAATTTAAATTTATAATAATAAATATTAATTAATAATTTGTAAAAATTGCATTTATAAAATCTTTTGCATTAAATGTATATAAATCTGTAATTTTTTCTCCAGAACCTAAATATCTTATTGGAATATTAAATTCATTAGCTAAAGAAAAAATAACTCCACCTTTTGCTGTTCCATCTATTTTAGATATTATAATTCCTGTTACTCCTATATTTTCATGAAATATTTTAAGTTGATTAATGGAATTTTGCCCAATATTTGCATCTAAAACTAACATAATTTCATCAAGAACCATATTATTATTTTTTTTTATTACACGAACAATTTTTTTTAATTCTTCCATAAGAAAAAAATTATTATGTAATCTTCCTGATGTATCAGCAATTAAAATATCTATTTGTTTTTTTTTAGCTTGAGAAATTGCATCAAAAATAATAGCTGAACTATCTTTTTTCTTTTTATTATATACAAAAAAACTATTACTTTTTTTACTCCACACATTTAATTGCTCATGAGCTCCTGCTCTAAAAGTATCACCAGAAGCTAAAAGTACAGATTTTTTTTTTTTATAAAAATAATATGCTAATTTACCTATTGTTGTTGTTTTACCTACTCCATTTACACCTATAATTAATATTATAAATGGTTTCTTTTTATTATTAATAACTAAAGGTACTTCTACTGGGAGTAGAATTTTTAACATTTCTATTTTTAGATATTCATATAATTGAGAAGAATTTTCTAGTTTATTTAATTTTGCATATTTTTTAGTTAAATTAATAATTTTATTAGCAGTATGTATACCTACATCTGAAATAATTAATTTTTCTTTTAAATTATTAAATAATTTTTCATCAATAAATTTTTTTTTTTTAAAAAGATTAATAATTTCTTTACCGATATTTTTACTTGTTTTAATTAATTTTTTTTTAAAATAGTTAAAAAAACTTATTTTTTTTTCATTTTTTTTATTTATATTTTCTTTATTTATCATTTTTTAAAATTTTTAAATTATTTAGTAATAAAATACTTGATAAAAGTAAATTAAATTGTTATTTAAATAATATAACAAAATATTTTTTCAAAGTAATTAATATTATTAGGTTATTTATTTAAATTATGAAAAAAAAAAATAATAGTATTAATATTATTTCAGGAAAATGGAAAGGTAAAAAAATAAAGGTAATAAATAATAAAATATTAAAACCTACAATGAATTTTATTCGTGAAAATTTATTTAATTGGATTATGAATGATATAGGTATGTTATCATGTCTAGATTGTTATGCAGGAACTGGTATTTTAAGTTTTGAAGCTCTTTCTAGAAATGCATTTTTTGCTACTTTATTAGAAAATAATAAAAAAATATTTCAACAATTAAAAAAAAATACTTATTTATTAAAAATAAAAAATATTTCTTTAAATTATAAAAATACTTTAAATTTTTTATCAAATAAATCAAAAATTCAATATGATTTGGTATTTATAGATCCTCCATTTTGTAAAAAAAATATTTTATTACAAAAAACTTGTTTTTTATTAGAAAAAAATAATTGGTTAAAAAATCATACAAAAATTTTTCTTGAATATGAAACTAAAAGTAATGATTTTTTTTTACCTAAAAATTGGATTAAATATCGTAAAAAAAAATTTGGTATTGTTACATATCTTTTATATAAAAGAAATTTTATATAAAAAATTATAATTTTTTAATTAAAAACAAATATGGTATTTTATATATTTTTTTTTTAATTATGTTATAATTCATAAAATAACAAAAATGCTTAATATCTATATTAACTAATATATCATTTGTAATAATTAATAAGGTTTCATTTTTTTTTATTTTATTCGTAGTTTTTCTAATCATCATAATTGTATTTGGACACTGTAATCCTTGTATATCTAGAATATAATTTGCATCTTTATAAAAATTATTTTTTTTAAACATTTGAAAATATTTTTAATAATAAATTTATATGAATATTTTTATTATAATAGAAAAAATTTTTTTATAAATATTAATAATTAAATTTATTATCATAAATATCTAAGGTATAGATTATGAATTTAGAAAAAAAAAAACAAATAGCTCTTGAAGAGGCTATTACACAAATAGAAAACCAGTTTGGTAAAGGTTCTATTATGCGATTAGGTGATAATAGAACTATGGATATAGAATCTATATCTACAGGGTCTATATCGTTAGATATAGCATTAGGTATTGGAGGTTTACCTATTGGTAGAATAGTTGAAATATATGGACCAGAATCTTCTGGAAAAACTACTTTAACATTACAAATTATTGCTGAAGCTCAAAAATTAGGTAAAGTTTGTGCTTTTATTGATGCAGAACATGCACTAGATCCTATATATGCTAAAAAATTAAATGTTGATATTAATAAATTATTATGTTCCCAACCTGATACAGGAGAACAAGCATTAGAATTATGTGATTCATTAGCTAAATCAAAAATTATAGATGTTATCATAGTAGATTCTGTAGCTGCTTTAACACCAAAAGCTGAAATAGAAGGAGAAATAGGAGATTCACATGTAGGATTAGCAGCAAGAATGATGAGTCAAGCTATGCGTAAATTAGCGAGTAATTTAAAACAATCAAATACACTATTAATTTTTATTAATCAAATTCGTATGAAAATAGGAATTCTATTTGGTAATCCTGAAGTTACAACTGGAGGTAATGCATTAAAATTTTATGCTTCTATAAGATTAGATATAAGGAAAATTGGTACTGTGAAAAATGGAGATAATATAATAGGTAATGAAACAAGAGTAAAAGTTGTTAAAAATAAAGTTGCAGTACCTTTTAAACAAGCTGAATTTCAAATTATTTATGGACAAGGTATTAATCTTTATGGAGAATTATTAAATTTAGGAGTAAAAGAAAAAATAATTGAAAAATGTGGATCATGGTATAGTTTTCATAATGAAAAAATTGGCCAAGGAAAAATGAATGCTATAAATTTTCTAAAAAATAATAAAAAAAAATCTATAGAAATAGAAAAAAAATTAAGAGAAATTTTTTTTAAAAAAAAATAATGTAAATTAAACTTATGTTTTTTGTAAATAATTTTTATATATTTATTTTAAACAATTAAGGATAATTAATAATATGGGAAGTATAATAAAAGAAATTAGTAAAATGTTTTTAGAATTTTTTTATAAAAAAAAACACAAAATAATAAAAGGAAGTTCATTAATACCTAATAATGACGAATCATTATTATTTACAAATGCAGGAATGAATCAATTTAAAGAATATTTTTTAGGATATAAAAAATCTCCTTTTTCAAGAATTACTACAATACAAAAATGTATACGTGTAGGAGGTAAGCATAATGATTTTAAAAATGTAGGCTTTACTAAAAGACATAATACATTTTTTGAAATGTTAGGTAATTTTAGTTTTGGAGATTATTTTAAAAAAGAAGCTATTTTTTATGCATGGGAATTATTAACTGATTCTAAATGGTTTAATTTGGAAAAAAAAAAAATATATATAACTGTATATCATACAGATATAGAAACATATAATATTTGGAATAAAGATATTGGAATATTTAAGGAAAATATCTTATTAATTAAAGATAAAAATAATATAATTTATAATTCTGATAATTTTTGGCAAATGGGGGAAACAGGACCATGTGGGCCATCTACAGAAATTTTTTATGACTTAGGAGATCATTTAAAAGGAAACATTAAAAATAATTTAGGTAATCGTTTTATTGAAATATGGAATATTGTTTTTATACAATTTAATAAAAATTTAAATGGAGAATTAATATCTTTACCAATGAAATCAGTTGATACAGGAATGGGATTAGAAAGAATTAGTAGTATTTTAGAAGGTGTAGATTCTAATTATAAAATTAATATTTTTCAAAAAATTATCAAAAATATAAATAATTTTGTTAAAACTAAAGATTTAGAAAATAATTCGTTAAAAGTAATAGCTGATCATATTAGATCTTCTGTTTATTTAGCAGCAGAAAATATTTTACCTAGTAATGAAAAAAGAGGATATATTTTACGAAAAATTATCAGAAGAGCTATAAATCATGGTAGAATTTTAGGCATAAAAAAATATTTTTTTTATAAATTAGCTAAAAAATATATTAGAGATATTGATGATAGAGAAAAAGAATTTTTATATAAAAAATATGATAATATAATAAAAATTATTAAAAATGAAGAAAAAAGTTTTAATGAAATTATAAATTCAGGAATTATTTTATTAAATAAAGAAATTAAAAAATCAAAAAATAATTATTTATCAGGTAAACAAATATTTTTTTTATATGATACTTTTGGCTTATCTCCTGATTTAATAGAAGATATATGTATAAATAAAAAAATTAATATTAATAAAAAAGAATTTATAAAATATATGGATATACAACGTAAACAATCAAGAAAAAAACATTTTTTTGAAAAAAAAATAAATTTATATTATAAAAATAAAATATCTAAATTTAATGGATATAAAATTTTTGCTACTTATAGTAAGGTACTTGATATATATTTAAATGGTATATCTAGAAATAAAATAAATTTAGGAGATACAGGAGAAATAATACTAGATATTACTTCTTTTTATGGAGAATCAGGGGGACAAATAGGAGATATAGGATATTTAGAAAAAGATAAAGAAAATATTTTTCAAGTTTATAATACTAAAAAACAAGGAAATTTAATTATCCATATTGGTAAAATGATTTTAGGATCACTAAAAATAAATGATTATTTATATTCTAAAATAGATATATCATATCGTATGATGATTAGTAGAAATCATTCTGCAACACATTTATTACATTTTGTTTTACGTAAAATGTTTGGTACATATGTACACCAAAAAGGTTCTTTAGTAACTAATAAATATTTAAGGTTTGATTTTTCATATAATAATTCTTTAGAGTTAAAAGATATTTTAAATATTGAAAAAAAAATTAATAATTATATATTTAAAAATATAAAAATAAAAACATATATACAGAAAAAACAAGAAATAAAAAATAATAATATTATTGCTTTATTTAATAATCAATATGATGATACTGTAAGAGTTGTTGATATTAAAAATGTTTCAAAAGAATTATGTTGCGGTACACATATATCTAATACTCAAGAAATAGGTTTATTTATAATTACAAAATTTCTTAATATTGCACATGGTATTAAACGTATACATGCTTTTACTCATAATCTAGCGTTAGAATATATACAAAAACAAAATAAAAATATTAAATATATTTCTAATATAATTAGAACAGATGAAGAAAATTTAGTAAAAAATATTTTATTAGATAAAAAAAAAATAAATATTTTAAAAAATAATATTAAAAAATTAGAAGAATATATTTCTTCACAAGAAGAACAAACTTTATTAGAAAATAATATATTATTAAATAATATTAATTTAGTAATTAGTAAAATATATAATTTTAATCCTAAATTATTTAGTTATATTATAAAAAAATTATTAAAAAAATTTACAAAAATAATAATTATATTATCTACAAAATGGGAAAATAAAATATTTTTTATTATAAAAATTAGTAAAAATATTTCTGATAAAATCAATGCCATAGAAATTATTCAAAAAAATTTAGATAAAAATGTTTGTAAAGTAAATGGATGTGCTAATATAGCACAAGGAAAAATTAATCTTAGTAAAGATAAATATTATTTTTTCTTATCTAAGATAAGATCATTTGTTTTAAATAAAATAAATAAATTAATTTAAAATTAATTTATTTATATATTTTTAAAAGATAAAACTTTTTAATTATTAATTTAATAAATAATAATATAATAATAAATATTTTATATTTTATTTCTTTTTAAGGAGAAAAGGATGCTTATTCTTACTCGCCGAGTAGGCGAAACACTTATGATAGGTGATGAAGTTATGGTAACAGTATTAGGAATAAAAGGAAATCAAGTTCGAATAGGTGTTAATGCTCCTAGAGAAATTGCTGTACATCGTGAAGAAATATATCAACGTATACAAGCAGAAAAAAATCAGCAAGTAAATCCGTTAAAATAATTTTTTTCATAAAAAATACAAAAATAATTAATTTGACAAAATCTTTATAAAAGATATAATAATCATGTTTTAATGTATAATGGTGAGATGGCCGAGTGGCTTAAGGCGCACCCCTGCTAAGGGTGTATGTAGTATTCTACATCGAGGGTTCGAATCTCTCTCTCACCGAAAAAGTAAAAAGCATCCGTAGCTCAGTGGATAGAGCACTCGGCTACGAACCGAGTGGGCGGGGGTTCAAATCCTCCCGGATGCAATTTAAGTATATTTTTTATCTATGGATATTAATAATTTATAAAATTTTTATGAAAAATTATGTTTTTAGGAAAAGTAATATTTTTTATAAGATTTTTAGAATAAAATTTATTTATATTTTTATTAACATAAATCACGTAAAATATTATTAATTTCAATTTTACTTAAAGTTTTTTTATCTACTTTTTTTACTATTATTACACAATATAAATTATATTTACCATTTTTAGAAGGTAAAGTTCCCGGAACTACAACTGAATAACTAGGAATAAGGCCATAACTTATTATATCAGTTTCTCTATCATAAATTTTAGTACTCTGTCCTATATAAACTCCCATAGAAATTACTGATCCTTCTTTTACAATAACTCCTTCTACTATTTCTGATCTAGCACCTATAAAGCAATTATTTTCTATAATAGTTGGTTTAGATTGTATAGGTTCTAATACACCTCCTATACCTACTCCTCCGGAAATATGTACATTATTTCCTATTTGAGCACAAGAACCTATTGTAGACCAAGTATCTATCATAGATCCCTGTCCTATAAATGACCCAATATTTATAAAAGAAGGCATTAATACTGTATTTTTAGAAATAAAAGAACCGTACCTTACAATAGTAGGAGGCACAATACGACATTTAATATCTTCAAAATTTTTTTTTCTAAAAGTATTATCAAATTTTAAAGGTATTTTATCATAAAAATTATGATAAGATCCTTGTAATAAAAAATTTTTATTAATCTTAAAATATAGTAATATAGCTTTCTTAATCCATTCATAAACAATCCATTGTCCTTTAATATTTTCAGCTACTCTAATTATACCTTTATCTAATAATTTAATTACTTTTTTTATATTATTTATTATTTCTTTATTTTGTAAAAAATTATTATTTTTTTTATATTCTAAAAAATAATTTTCTATAATATTTTTAAGAGATTTCATATAATTTTATGATTAAATTTTTTAATTAAATATATTATTAATAATAATACCATTAATTTTATTAATTAACAATTTTTAATCTTTTTAAGAAAATTATTTATATTCTTTAAATAAAGAAATAATTTGATTTTCATCTATAATTTTAATATTAAATTTATTTGCTTTTAATAATTTAGAACTTGGATTTGTGCCTAAAATTAATATATCTGTTTTTTTATTAATATTAATATTTATTATTGCTCCTAACATTATTAATTTATTTATCAAATCAGATCGTGTTATAAAAAAAAATTTTCCAGTAATAGATATTTTTTTTTTATAAAATTTTTTTTTTTTAAAAATATTTTTTGGATAAATAATATCTATTTTTTTTGATAAATTTAAAATCATATTTATATTATTTTTATTTTTAATAAAATTAAATATATTAAATGAAATTTTTTTACCTATCCCTATAATACTACATAATTGATTTAAATCAGTATTTAAAAAATTTTTTAATGTTTTAAAAAAAATAGATATATTATAAGATTTTACTATTCCTATATCTGGAATTCCTAAAGAAAATAAAAACTTACTAAAAGTAACTTGTGGTTTTTTTTGTAAAAATTTTAATATTTTTTGAATAGATTTAGTACCTAAATGATCTATTTTTGATAAAATAGAACTATTTAAATTTAATAAATCTATGTTATTTGTTATTAGATTTTTATCTACTAGTTTATCAATTAATTTATTTCCTATAAAATTTATATTTATAACATCACGTGAAATAAAATGTTTTAAATATGCTTTTAATTGAGATTTGCAAGATAAACCTGATATACAATATAAAATATTATTTTTTTTTTTAAGAATAGAATTACAGCTAGGACATTTTTTAGGTATTAAAATATTATTTTTTTTTTTAAATTTTTTTTTAATTATTACATTAGTAATTTTAGGAATTACATCTCCACATCTCTGTACAATTATTGTATCCCCTATTTTTAGGTTTAATCGTTTAATTTCATTAATATTATATAATGTTGCAAAATTAATATTTACTCCATTAATATTAATAGTATTAAATTTTGCAATTGGGGTAATTATTCCTGTACGTCCAATTTGAAAAATTATTTTTTTTAATAATGTTATTTTTTCTTGTGACGGAAATTTATATGCAATAGCCCATTTAGGAGCATGATTAGTATATCCAATAATATTTTGTTTTTCTATATTATTTATTTTAATAACAATACCATCAATAGTATAAGGTAAAAAATCTCTTTTTTTTTGAAAATACTTATAAAATTGAATAATATCATGATAAGAAGAAAAAACTTTTGTATATTTAGATATAGGAATACCGAAAAATTTTAATTTATCTAAAATTTCTTGTTGACTTAAAAAAATTTTTTTATCTATAAAACCAATTCCATAACTAAAAAAACTTAATAAATTTAAAAATTTATTATTAGTATTTTTATTAAATCTTAAAACTCCATAAGTAGCACTTCTTGTATTACTAAATGATTTATATTTAATAATTTTTTTTTGATTTAATATTTTAAAATTTTTTTTTTGAATAAATATTTCTCCTCTTATTTCTAATAATTTAGGAAAAATTTTTCCTTTTAAAATATGAGGAATATCTTTAATTTTAAATATATTATTTATAATATTTTCTCCTATAATTCCATCTCCCCTAGTAATTGCATTTATTAAAATGCCATTTTTATATAATAAATTAATTGCTATTCCATCAAATTTTAATTCACAACAAAAATTTAATTTATTTATTATTCTTTTTATAGGATAAAAAAATTTTTTAAATAAATCATTTTTATTAAAAACATTATTTAATGATAACATTGGGATATAATGATACCCCTTATTTAAGGGTACTAATGGTTTTGCTCCTACTAAATTAGTAGGAGAATATTTATTTTTTAAATAAGGATATAAATTTTCTAACTTTTCTAATTTAGAAATTAATTTATCATATTGATAATCAAGAATATTAGTATTATTTAATACATGATATTTATAATTATATTCTATAATTATTTTTCTTAATTTTATTATTTTTTTTTTATAAAAAAAAAGTTTATAGATTTTATATAAAATATTTCTTAATTTAATTATATAAAATTTTAAATTTTTTTCTTCCATATTGTTCCATTTTCTGTATCTTCTAAAAGAATATTTTTATTTTTTAATTGATTGCGTATTAAATCAGCTTTATCCCATAATTTATAATTACGAGCAATATTACGCTTTTCAATTAATTCTTGGATTTCATATTTATTATAATAATCACATGAATTTTGATTATTTTGTAAATAATTTTTAGGATTATAAAATAAAAAACCTAAAATATTACCCAATTTTTTTAATTTTGAAATAAAATAATTAGTAATTAAATATTTTTTTTCTTTATAAGCAATATTAATTTTTCGTGATATTTTAAATAAAATACTATATGCTTTAGGAGTATTAAAATCATCATTCATAGAATTATAAAATTTTTGCTCTAATAAAAAAAAATTATTTTTTATATTTTTTATATTATAAGATTTTTTTTTATAAAATAAAGAAACATACAATTTTTGTATAGCTAATTGTGCTTGTTTTAATTTATTTTCATTATATATAATAGGACTACGATAATGAGTAGCAGTTAAAAAATATCTAATAACTTCTTTATTATACTTTAATAATAAATTTTTTATTTTTAAAGTATTTTTTAAAGATTTAGACATTTTTTTATTATTTATAATAATCATTCCTGTATGTATCCAATAATTTACATAAAATTCTTTATTTAAACAAGAAGACTGTGCAATTTCATTTTCATGATGAGGAAATATTAAATCATTACCTCCTCCATGTATATCAAAACATTTTCCTAAATATTTACGACTTAAAGCAGAACATTCTATATGCCATCCTGGCCTTCCAAAACCCCAAGGAGAATGCCATCCTATATTTAATTTACTAGTTAATTTCCATAAAATAAAATCTTTATAATCTTTTTTAGTATTAATATTTTTAATTTTTGTACCTAATTTTAGTAAGTTTATGTTTTGTTTAGATAAAATCCCATAATTTGGATATTTTTTAATAGAAAACATAACATCACCATTTGTTGCAATATAAGCAGTATTATTTTTAAATAATTTTTTTATAATATATATTATATCTTTTATATGATTAGTAACTTTAGGTTCAAAATTAGGAGGTAACAAATTTAAATTATCAAAATCTTTAGATATTTTATTAATTATACTTTGTGTAAAAATTTGTATTTTTTTATTTTTTTTTTTAGCTTCATTTATAATTTTATCATCAATATCGGTAATATTTCTTATATAATTTACTTTATAACCTAAAAATTTTAAATATCTAATTATTATATCAAATATAATAAATGTTCTTCCATGACCAATATGACATATATCATATGAGGTTATTCCACATACGTAAATTTTTACTTCTTTTTTACTAATAGAAGAAAATATCTCTTTTTTTTTACTTAATGTATTAAAAATTTTTAACATTTATTTTCTCATAATAAAATTATATAAAAAATTTTTATATTTTATTAATTTTTTTATAAAAATTTTTTTTTATAAAAAAAATAAATTAAATTTTTTTACAAAAAAAATTTAAATATTTTCATTATTATAATAATTAGAATAATTATCAAAACGTGTGATCTGATTATTAAAAATTAATTTTATAGTACCCATTGGGCCATTTCTTTGTTTTCCTATAATAATTTCAGCTATACCATGTAAATTAGTATTTTCATTATATACTTCATCTCTATAAATAAACATAATAAGATCTGCATCTTGTTCTATAGAACCAGATTCTCTTAAATCAGAATTCATTGGTCTTTTATCAGATCTTTGTTCTAAAGATCTATTTAATTGAGATAAAGCAACTACAGGAACATGTAATTCTTTAGCTAAAACTTTTAAAGAACGAGAAATTTCAGATATTTCTAAAGTTCTATTAAAAGATAGAGCAGGTACTTTCATTAATTGTAAATAATCTACCATTATTAAACTTAAACCATTATGTTCTCTAAATATTCTTCTAGAGCGTAATCTAATTTCAGTTGGAGTTAATTCAGAAGAATCATCAATATATATATTTTTTTTTTTTAATAAAATTCCCATAGTAGTTGATATTTTTTTCCAATCATCATCATTTAATTGTCCTGTTCTAATTTTATTTTGATGTACACGTGAAAGAGATGCTAACATACGAATCATAATTTGTTCACAAGGCATTTCTAAACTAAATATTAATACAGGTTTATCTTGTGATATTGCAGTATATTCACAAATATTCATTGCAAGAGTAGTTTTTCCCATAGCTGGACGTGCAGCAATTATAATAAGATCAGATTTTTGTAATCCTGCTGTTTTTTTATTTAATTCATGATAACCAGTATCTATTCCCGTAATACCATTTTTAGGAGTATTATAAAATGATTCTATTTTAGAAATAGTAACTTCTAAAATTTCTTCTAAATTTTTAGGTTTAGTATCTTTATTTAAACGTTTTTCTGCAATTTTAAATACACGAGATTCTGCTAAATTTAATAAATCTTCGCTATTCCTACCATTAGGATAATATCCTGCTTCTGCTATTTCGTTTGCAACAGATATCATTTCTCTAATAACAGCACGTTCATGAACAATATCTGCATAAGCAGATATATTAGATATACTAGGAATATTTTTTGATAACTCTGCTAAATAAGCAAATCCTCCTATCTGATCTAATTTTTTTTTATTTGCTAAAGATTCAGAAAGTGTTATTAAATCAATTGGTTTACCTAATTCTATTAAAAAACTCATTTCATTAAAAATTATTTTATGTGATAAAATAAAAAAATCATCTACTATTATTTTTTCTATAATATTATCCCATCGATTATTATCTAACATTAATCCTCCTAATATTGATTGTTCTGCTTCTAAAGAATGAGGAGGAATTTTTATTCTTTCAATTTGTGGGTCTTTTTTAAATTGTTTCATTAAATTATTTATTACCATATATACATATAATTTTAAATTATTTTAATAATAAAATAATTTATATTATTTTATTTTTATGTAAGATAAAGCTTTATTTAAAACTTCTATATTATTAATATCTAAAGAATTTCTTTTATTAAAAATAAAATTTTTAAAATTATGTGATCCATTAATACCATGAAAAATATTTAATAAAGGAGTAATAATAGTTATCAAAGAAATACCTTTTTTTAATTCTTTTTCTATATAAGAAAACATAGATTTTACTATTATTATAGGATTTTGTACAATAGATTTATTATTATGATATATATTTTTATCTATACCTATTAATATTTTAGGATTTTTAAAAATTGCTCGCCCTAACATAACTCCATCAACATATTTTAAATGTTTTTTTATATCTATTAAAGTTTTAATACCTCCATTAATTGATATTTTTATATTTGGAAATTTTTTTTTTATTTTATAAACAATTTCATAATTTAATTTAGGAATTACTAAATTTTTTCTAGTACTAATTTTTTTATATAACAATGCTGTTCTTGCATGAATAATAAATCTTTTACAACCACTTTTTATAAGTAAATTAATAAATTTATATAAAAATATAAAATTATTATTATTATTAATACCAATACGCATTTTTACAGTAATAGGTATAGAAACACTATCACTCATAGACTTAATACAATCTGATACTATCAGAGGTTGATTCATTAAAGATGCTCCAAAATTATTTTTTTGAGATTTTAAAGAAGGACATCCTAAATTAAAATTAATTTCTTTATATCCTATTTTTTCTGCTTTTTTAGCACATAAAGATAATAATTTTGGTTTATTACCAGCTAATTGTAATACAATATTATTAACATTATAATTTTCTAATAAAATTATTTCATTTTTTTTGATTGTATTAGAATGAATCATTTCAGTATATAAAAGTGAATTTTTAGTTAATTTACGATAAAAATATCTACAATATTTATTAGTTTTTTTTAACATAGGAGCAATTTCAAATCTAAAATATGGAATATTTTTTTTCATATTTATAATTTAATAAATTAAAATGTTTATTATGTACATCATATATAATAAAAAATTAAAAATATATTTTAATTAAATTAATTATATGGATTTTTATTTTCTTGAAATTTAAAACTTATAACATTACCGATACATTGTAATTTTTTATAAAAAAAATTTAATAAATAACGTTTATAATTATAATTTAATTTTGTTAATTGATTACCATGTATTTTAAATGTTAAATAATTATTTTTTATTTGATGTATATATTTTAATTTTATACGCCTCCCATTAGAAGATATAGGAGGTAAAACTGAATGAGTTGCTAAATTTAAAATTTTCATAAGTTGAGATGTACTATATATTTTAGTAGATATATTATATATTTTATATATTAATTTTAAAATATAATTAAAATTTATAATTAATTTAGCTGAAATAGAAATAATAGGAAAGAATTTAAATTTACTTTTTATAAGTATTTTTATAGAATTAATTTCTTTTAATGTAATAAGATCTGATTTATTTATAACTAAAATCATAGATTTTTTTTGAGCAATAATATGTTTAATTATTATTATATCTTGTTTACAAAAAATTTTTTTTTCTCCATTTATTATATATAAAATTATATTAGATTTTTTAATAATTTTATAAGATTCTAAAATTGAAAATTTTTCTATTTTATTTTTAATTTTATTTTTTTTTTTAATACCTGCAGTATCAATTAAAGTAATATTTTTATTAAAATTATTTATATTATTTAATGGAATAAAAACACTCTCTCTTGTTGTTCCTGGATCATTATTGACAACCATTCTTTTTTCATTAATAAATTTATTAATTAAAGTAGATTTACCTACATTTGGCATTCCTATTATAGCTAATTTAATATTATCTTTTTTATTTATATAAAATTTATTATATAATTTATTTTTATTTTTTTCATTATCATATATTTTTTGTATATAAAAAAATAATATTTTTTTCAATTTTATAATATCATTTTTATTTATAATATTAATAAAATAAAAATTTAAACCTAAAGCATAAAACTCAGTATCTGAAAAATTCTTATTTTTTGTATTTAATAAAAGAATTATTTTTCTATTATATTTTCTAACATTATCAATAATATTATAATCTATAACATTTAATTTATTTCCTTTGATTATTAAAATAATTAAATTAGATTCATTAATTGATAATAAAATTTGTTCCTTTATTAAAGAATTTTTTTCATGAAATTTATTATAACTTACTGTATCTACACAGATAAACTTAAAATTTTTAATTTTAGCGTTACCATATTTTCTATCTATTGTAAAATTTGGTATTTTATTAACTAAAGAATCATATTTTTTTATTAAAATATTATATAAAGAAGATTTTCCTACATTATTATCACCTAATATAGTAATAATAGGATATTGATGTATCATTTTATTATCTCTTTTATTTATTATGTTATTAAAATTTTAAATAAATATATTTTATTATATATAGTTTGTATAATTAATTGATTTTTTATTACTAAAATAGAATTTATTTTATATTTATCAATTTTTTTTTTACCGATAAAAATTCCTTTTTTAGGATCTATCCAATAAAAAAATCCTTTATTATCTGTAAAAAAAATTTTATTTTTATAAAAAAATAAATTATTAATTTTATTATTTTTAAATTTATCTTGTATCCAAATCAAATTACCATTATCTGTATTTAAGGCAAAAATTCTATTTTGTAGATCTATTAAATAGATAATATTTTTATGTATAATAAAATTTTTATGAGTAAAATATATCTTTTCCCAAATAATATTTCCTGTACTTAAATCTAAAGCCATAAAAATACCATTATAAGAAGATACATAAACAATACCATTATGTATTACTGGTTGTGTATCAATATCATTGATATTAATAAAATTTTCTTTATTATTAAATCTTAATAAATTTTGTTCCCATACTAATGATCCATTAGTAACTATACGAAAACTAATTATACCATTATCACTTCCCGTAAGAACGTTATCAAAAAAAAGTACAGGAGTAGAGACTCCTTGTATAGAAAATCCATTTGAATGTCCTAAACTTACTGTCCATATAATTTTTCCATTATTTTTATCTAAACCTTGTAAAATATTATCCATACTATGGATTAGTAATACATTTTTTCTAATAATTAAACTAGATAATATTTCAGTAAATACATTTTTTGTCCAAATTATAGATTTTTTTTTAATATTTATTGCAAAAATTTTTCCTTGTTTATTACCTACATATAAATAATTACCAGATACTACAGGACCTGTAGTAAGATATTCATATTTACAAAATGAAAAATGACAAAATTTATTTATAAGATTAATATTCCAAATAATTTTTCCTGTTTTTATATTTATACAATAAATAAATCCATTTTTATTTGCTATATATAAAAAATTTTTATTATAAAAAGGATTTAATTTTGTAAAAGAAATATTGTTTTTTCCTATCCCATTTGTCCAAATTAACTGTAATTGTACTTTATTTAACTTAGATAATAAATAATTTTTCTTATTAAAAACATCATTTTTTTTATATGTACAAGATGTTAAAAAAATAGAATAAGAAATAAAAATTAAGATTATAAATTTTGATAATTTCATTATTTTACTCTTTAAAAATTAAAATTTAATATTTTAATAATTTTAAAATTTTATTAGATAAATATTTTTAAAATAAAAATATTTATTTAAATATTTTTTTTAAATTAAATATTAATTTATTTTCTGGAATATTTATTTGTTTTTTAAAATATAAATCTTTAATAATAATTAAATTATTATTTATTTCTTTTTGACCTATTATAATTATAAAACGTGATTTATATTTATTAGCTTGAATAATTTGTTTTTTTAAATTTTTAAAAAGATAACTAGTAATTATTCTAAGTTTAGGGAAATTTTTTCTAATTAATTCTCCAATAGTTAAAATTTTTTTTAAAATATGATTATTTTCCATAGGTATTAAAAAAATATCAATTAGATATTTAGTATTTAATTTTAATGATTTAGTAATTTGTATTAATAATATTAAACGTTCCATCCCTATTGCACATCCAATACCAATATTATTTTTACCATTACTCATATTATTAATTAATTTATCATATCTTCCTCCTCCACATATAGTTTTAGAAAAACCTTTTCCTATATTATTAGTTTTCCATTCAAATACAATATCATTATAATAATCTAACCCTCTAACTAAATAATTATTTATATTAAATTTTATATGCATAAATTTTAAAATTTCACATAATTTTTTAAATTTTTTAATACTTTTTTCATTAAGAAAATCCTGTAATTTAGGTGCATTATTTAATAATAATTTAATACTTTTATGTTTACTATCTAATATTCTTAAGGGATTTGTATATATTTTTTTTTTATTATTTAAATCTAAAAAATGAGAATTTTTTTCTAAAAATAATATTAATTTTTTTACATATTTATCTCTATCCATTAGAGATCCTATAGTGTTAATTTCTAAAAAAATATTATTTGTAATATTTAATTTTTTCCATAAATTATTTATTATAATAATAATTTCAGCATCTATATAAGGAGATTTTAATCCAAGTGTTTCAATACCAATTTGATTAAATTGTCTATATCGTCCTTTTTGAGGCCGTTCATAGCGAAACATAGGACCATTATACCAAAAACGTCTATTATTATAAAAAATATTATGTTCTATTATAGCTCTAATAAATCCAGTAGTTCCTTCAGGACGTAAAGTTAAAGAATTATTATTTTTATCAAATAAGGTATACATTTCTTTTTCTATAATATCTGTATATTCTCCAATAGCTTTTTTAAATAATTCACTTTTTTCTAAAATGGGTAACTTAATTTCCTGATAACCATAATTATTTAAAGTATTTTGTATAATATTTTCAATATTTTTCCATAATAAAGTATCTGGATATAAGTAATCATGCATACCATGAATAGCTTTTATTTTTTTTATCACTATAAATATCTCTTTTTTATAAAAAATAATTTAAAAAAAAATTTAATATATTATACTAATAAAATTAATTAATAAAATTAATAATTTAAATCAAAATATTCTAAAATTTATTTTTTTAAAAAATAATCTGAAATATAAGTATATATTTTTTATATGTTTAATATATAATAAAAAATATTTTATATAATATAATTAAGTAAAAAATATATATTTTAATGAAAAATGATATTTATTGGATGAAATATGCCTTATATTTTGCTAAATTAGCTAAAAATGCTGGAGAAATACCAGTTGGAGCAATTATTATAAAAAATAATAAAATAATTTCTTATGGTGTTAATAGTTCCATTAAAACAAATGATCCTACAGCACACGCTGAAATAATAGCTTTAAGAAAAGCTGGAAAATATTTAAAAAATTATAGATTAATAAATACAACTATGTATGTAACATTAGAACCTTGTTTAATGTGTGCAGGCGCTATAATTATTAGTAGAATTCCCCGTTTAGTATTTAGTACTTATAATAAAAAATATAATGAGATAGGATCTTTTATAGATTTATTAGGAATTTATAATATAAATTATAAAATAACAATAAATTCTGGAATTTTAATAAAAGAATGTACATATATTATAAAAAATTTTTTTTCTTTAAAAAGAAAAAAAAAATAATTTTTATTTACATAAGGTTTATTAATTTGAAAAAAATTAAAAAAGTTTTATCAAATGATATAGAATTATTAAAGCTTCTAAAAAAAGAATCAAAAAGACAAGAAGAAAATATTAATCTAATAGCTTCTGAAAATTATACATCATATAATGTTATGAATGTTCAGGGATCTCAATTAACAAATAAATATGCAGAAGGATATCCTAAATATAGATATTATGGAGGTTGTAAATATATTGATCAAATTGAAAATCTTGCTATTAAAAGAGCTAAAAAATTATTTAATGCAGATTATGTAAATGTACAACCTCATTCAGGATCTCAAGCTAATTTTGCTGTTTATATGGCTTTATTAAATCCTGGAGATATTATTATGGGATTAGAAAATTCTCATGGAGGTCATTTAACTCATGGATCTAAAGTAAATTTTTCAGGTAAAATTTATAACAGTAAACCTTATAAAACAAATAAAAAAGGGATAATTGATTATTGTAATTTATTAAAATTAGCAAAAAAATATAAACCAAAAATGATCATTGGAGGTTTTTCTTCCTATTCAAGAATATGTGACTGGGCTAAAATGAGAAATATTGCTGATATAGTAAATGCATATTTTTGTGTTGATATTTCTCATATTGCAGGATTAATTATTGCAGGATTATATCCTAATCCACTTCCTTATGCTCATGTAGTAACTAGTACAACTCATAAAACATTATCTGGACCTAGAGGAGGTATTATATTATCATTAAAAAAAAATAAATATTTATTTAAAAAATTTGATAAATCCATTTTTCCTGGAAGTCAAGGAGGACCACTAATGCATATTATAGCAGCTAAAGCAGTAGCATTTAAAGAAGCGTTAAATCCTGATTTTATCATATATCAAAAACAAATATTAAAAAATGCTAAACTAATGGTTAAAATATTTAAAAAATATAAATATAAAATTGTATCAGATAGTACTGATAATCATCTATTTATTATAGATTTAACTAATAAAAAAATAACAGGTATAGAAGCCCAATTACTTCTTGAGAAGTATAATATTATAGTTAATAAAAACAGTATTCCTGATGATTTTAATCCTCCTTCTATTACTTCAGGTATAAGAATAGGAACTCCAGCTATTACAAAAAGAGGTTTTAAAGAAAAAGAAATATATTTACTTACTCATTATATAATGAAAATTATAAATCATAAAAATCAATATTTTAAAAATATAAAAAATAATATATTAAAATTATGTAAATCTTTTCCTATATATAATTAATAATATTTAAAATTTTATTTTTCTTAATAAGGTGGTAATATCAAATGATCAAAAATTATTCTGTTTTACTTTGTGTAACAAATGGAATTGAAGATATAGAAACAGTTACTTGTATAGATCTATTAACTAGAAGTAATATAAATGTTATATTAGTAAGTACAAACAATAAACGTGAAATTATTTGTGCACATGGAACAAAAATTATAAGTAATATTTTTTTAAATAATTTAGAAAATATTGATATTAGAAATCAAATAGCGATTATTCTTCCTGGTGGATTACAAGCATCAAAAAATTTTCAAAGAAATGTTCTTTTATTAAAATATCTAAAAGATTTTAAAAATTCTAATCGCATAATAGGAGCAATATGTGCTTCTCCTTCTATGGTTATTATACCTAATAACCTTTTCCCAAATGCAAAAATGACTGGATACTTAGGATTAAAATATTTAATCCCATACAAACAGTGGATTAAATATCCAATTTATTGGGATGATAAATATAAATTATTAACAGCACAAAGCGTAAAATACTCTATTTTATTTAATTTAAAATTAATAGAAATTATTTTAGGAAAAGAAACATCAATGAAAATTGAAAAAGAGTTATAGATCTTAAGATTTTTTTATTAATTAATAATAATTTAATATATAAATTTTAAAATTTTAAATTCTTAATTTATTTGCTATTTTATCTAATACTCCATTAATAAATTTATAACTATTTTCAACTCCTCCAAAACTCTTAGCTAAGTAAATACTTTCATTAATTACTACTTTATATGGTACATCTAAACGATTTATTAACTCGTATAATGAGATACGTAAAATTGCTTTTTCAATTTGACCTAATTCAAATAATTTACGAGATAAAAATGGTTTCATTACATTATCTAAATAAATACTATTTATTATTACACCTTTTATTAAATCATTAAAATAATCAATATCAATATTTTTAATATCTTGTATTGATTCATTTAAAAAATAATATTGAATATCACTAAAATTATTTTTAGATAATTGCCAAGAATAAATTGCTTGTAAAGCATATTTCCTAGATTGATATCTGTAGGTGAATTTCACTTAACTTCCTTTTTATTTTTTGTATTTAATAATTTTATTGTTTTAAATATATTAATCATTTCTAATAAAGTTAAAGCAGCTTCAACACCTCTATTACTTGTTTTTATACCAGATCTTTCAATCGCTTGCTCAATATTATCAGTTGTTAAAATACTAAAAGAAATCGGAATATTATTTTGTACTGATAAATTAGATATTTGTGAACAAACTTCTTGTGATAAATATTTAAAATGAGATGTTTTTCCTTTTATAATAGTTCCAATAGCTATTATACCATCATAAATATTTTTTTGTATTAATAAATGAACTATTGGAGCTATTTCATAACTTCCTGGTACCCAACATATAGTTATATTTTTTTCTTGTACCATACCTATTCTTTGTAAAGTATCAATAGTAGAATATAATAAATTTTTATTTATAAATGTATTAAATCTTGATATAACGATAGCAATAAAAGCATTAGGAGTTATAATATTTTCATCAATAATTTTCATAGTATATTTTATATCTCTTTTTTTATAAAACTATTAATAGATTTTGGCTTTAATACTAATTTTATATCTGGTCCTATTTTTTTAATATTTGTAAAATAAAAATTAGGTAAATTACTAATATTTATTAATTTATTTATATTACATAAATTTAACGCCATATTTCCTAATAATTTAGGTGTTAAATATATAATTAATTCATCTATTAAATTATAAGTAATTAAAAATCCTGATAAGATACTCCCAGCTTCTATAAGAATAGAATTAATTTTTTTACTTCCTAATATTTTAAATAAATATTTAAGATTAAAATAACCATTAATTTCAGGAATAATAATTTGTTCAACATAATCAGGCCAATTTTCAAAAGTATATTTTAGTTTTACTAAAAATATTTTTCCAGGATATAAAATAATTTTATCAGTTGGTTTTATTTTATTTAATCGATCTAAAATAATTCTAATGGGTTGTCTTAATAATTTTTTAGGATATATATTTTTAATATAATTATTTAATTTATTCCATTTAACTAATAAAGTTGCATTATCTTTTAAAATAGTTTTACTTGTACTTAAAATAGCTGTACTTTTAGCTCTTAATTTTTGAACATCTTTTCTAGAAATTTTTGATGATATCCATTTACTATTTCCATTTAATAATGCAATCTTACCATCTAAAGATGATGCTAATTTTAGTTGTATCCAGGGAATCCCAGTACGCATTCTTTTAAAAAAACCATAATTTATTGCTTGAGCTTTTTTAGGTAAAATATTATTAGTTATCTGAATACCTTGATTATGTAATAATTCTAATCCCTTACCATTTATTTTAGGATTAGGATCTTTTGTAGCAACTACTAGTCTTTTTATTTGAGCATTAATTAATTCATTACAACAAGAAGGTGTTAAATTACTATAATTACAAGGCTCTAAAGTTAAATATACTGTTGATCCTTTAGCATTTTTTCCTGCCATTTTTAATGCATTAATTTCTGCATGAGGTTCTCCTGTTTTAAAATGATATCCTTTACCGATAATTTTTTTATTATTAACAATAATACATCCCACATTTGGATTAGGAGTAGTAGTAAAAACACCTAATTTAGCTAATTTAATTGCATGCATCATATAAAATTTATCTATTAAATACATAATAACCTTAAAAAATTATTCAATATTAAATAATATAAGGATTTAATATTTTATTATTATAATTTAATATTATAAATATTAATAATATAAAATTAAATAAAAATTTATAAAAATTAATTTTTATTAAAATATTTTTAATAAATATAAAATATTTTAATTATATTTAATATATATATAAAATATAATATTTAAATTATTTAAATAAATTTATTATAAAAAATTATAATATATTTATTTAACAAAATCTTATTTTAAGAGATGATCTTTATATGAAAAAAAAAATTATTCTTTTTGATACTACATTACGTGATGGAGAACAATCATTAAAATCTAATTTAAATAATAAAAAAAAAATAGAAATAGCATTAGCCTTAGAAAGTATGGGTATTGATATTATTGAAGTAGGATTTCCTATTTCTTCTCCTGCAGATTATCAAACATCTAAACAAATATCACAAATTATAAAAAATAGTAAATTATGTGGTTTAGCTAGGTGTAAAGAAAAAGATATAGATATGGTTTATCAATCTTTAAAAAATTCTAATAATTTTAGAATCCATATTTTTTTAGCTACTTCTCCTATACACATTATTACAAAATTAAAAACTACTTTAAATAAAGTAATAGAAAAAATATCATTTATGATAAAATATGCTCGTAAATATACTGATGATATTGAATTTTCTTGTGAAGACGGGAGTAGAACTCCTATTAACGATTTATGTTTAGTTGTACAAACAGCTATTAATGCAGGAGCTACAACTATTAATATTCCAGATACAGTAGGTTACATGTTTCCTCAAGAATATTATAATATAATTTCTTATTTAAAAAAAAAAATAGATAATATAGATAAATGTATTATTTCGGTACATACACATAATGATTTAGGAATGGCAGTAGGAAATGCTATTACTGCAATAAATGCAGGAGCAAGACAAATAGAAGGAACTATTAATGGAATTGGAGAAAGAGCTGGTAATTGTGCTTTAGAAGAAGTAATAATGGCTTTATATACAAGAAAAAATATTAATTTTTTTACTAATATAAATTATAATAAAATATATAATACAAGTAAAATAGTAAGTAGAATTTGTAATATTCCATTATCTATTCATAAACCTATTGTAGGAAGTAATGCTTTTTCTCATTCTTCTGGGATTCATCAAGATGGAATGATAAAAAATAAAAAAACTTATGAAATATTAAATCCAGAAAATATTGGTTTAAGCAAAACAGAATTTAATCTTACTTCTAAATCAGGAAGGGCTGCAGTTAAATTTCATATGGATTTAATGGGATATAAAAAAAACACATATAATATTAATAAATTATATAATGATTTTATTAAATTAGCTGATAAAAAAGGACAAATTTTTAATTATGATTTAGAATCATTAGCATTTAATAATGAAATAGATAATAATACAGATTATTATTCATTAAAATATTTTAATGTACAATCAAATTCTAATATATCTATTGCGACTTTAAAATTAACATGTGGAAAATTAATAAAATTAGAAGCTGCAACAGGACTAGGTCCAGTTGATGCAATATATAAAACAATTATTAGAATAACAAATTATAATATAAAATTAATTAAATATATTTTAATAGCTAAAAATCATACTGAAAAATCAATAGGAGAAGTTAACATTAAAATACAATATAAAAAAAAAATTTTTAATGGAATTGGTTTATCTAAAGATATTATAAAAGCTTCAGTTATTGCAATTATTAATTGTCTTAATAATATTTGGAGGTCAGATCAAGTACAAAAAAATATATTAAAAAATCAATAAATTTTAAAAATTTAAGGAATAATTATGTCGGATATATTTAAAATAGCTATTTTACCTGGAGATGGTATTGGTCCAGAAGTAATGAAACAAGCAATTAAAATATTAGAAAAAATTGAAAAATATATCAATAAAAAAATTGTTATTGATACCTATATTGTAGGTGGAGCTGCTATTAATATATACGGTAATCCTTTACCTAAAGTAACATTATATGGATGTGAAAAATCTGATGCTATATTATTTGGATCTGTTGGAGGACCTGAATGGGATTATTTACCTTTAAATAAAAGACCGGAAAAAGGTTCATTATTAAAATTAAGAAAACATTTTAATTTATTTGCTAATTTACGTCCTTCTTTCTTTTATAAGAATTTGAGTATTTTAAGTCCTTTAAAAGAAAAAATTTTACATAAAGGTTTTGATATTATTTGTATCAGAGAATTAACAGGAGGAATCTACTTTGGGAAACCTAGTGGGAGAAAAGGAAAAGGAATAGATGAATATGCATTTGATACAGAAATTTATTCAAGATTTGAAATAGAAAGAATTGCACATATTGCTTTTAATATTGCTTTAAAAAGAAAAAAAAAAATATGTTCTATTGATAAAGCAAATGTTTTAAATACCTCAATATTATGGAGAGAAATTTTAACAAATATATCTAATCAATATACATCAGTTACATTAGATCATATGTATATTGATAATGCAGTTATGCAATTAATGAAAAATCCTTCGCAATTTGATGTTATATTATGTTCAAATTTATTTGGAGATATTATATCTGATCAATGTGCAATGATTACCGGATCATTAGGTAATTTACCTTCAGGAAGTTTTAATCAAAATTATTTTGGTTTATATGAACCAGCAGGAGGTTCTGCTCCTAATATTGCGGGAAAAAATATAGCTAATCCGATTGCACAAATATTATCATTAGCAATGTTAATTGAATATTCTTTAAAATTAAAAAATATATCTCAAAAAATTAAAAATGCTATTCAAAAAATATTAGATATAGGTTATAGAACTCAAGATTTATCTACAAATAGTTTAAATGAAAAAATAGTTACTACTGATGATATGGGAACCTTAATTATGGAATCTATTATATAAAATAGTTATAGGATAGGTATATATATGGGAAAAACATTATATGAAAAAATATATGATAAACATATTATTTGTAATTTAAAAAATAATACTAATTTATTATATATTGATAGACATTTTATTCATGAAGTTACTTCTCCTCAAGCATTTGAGGGATTAAGAAATAAAAATAGAAAAGTTTATAGATCAAATAAAACTTTTGCAACAATGGATCATAATGTATCTACTAAAACTAAAAATATAGAGTCATCTGGTTATATCGCTAAAAAACAAATGGAAACACTTATAAAAAATTGTAATGATTTTAATATAAAATTATATGATATCTATCATCCATTACAAGGAATAGTTCATGTTATAGGACCGGAACAAGGTATTACATTACCTGGTATGACCATTGTATGTGGTGATTCACATACCTCTACTCATGGAGCATTTGGTTCATTAGCATTTGGAATAGGTACTACTGAAGTAGAACATGTTTTAGCTACTCAAACTTTGAAACAAAATCGTGCTAAAAATATGTTAATAAATATAATTGGTAATATACCAAAAAATATTACAGCAAAAGATATAATCTTATCAATAATAAGAAAAATTGGTATTAGTGGGGGTAATGGATATATTATTGAATTTAATGGTAATATTATTAAAAAATTAAGTATGGAATCTAGAATGACAATTTGTAATATGTCTATTGAGATGGGAGCTAAATCAGGATTAATTGCACCTGACGATATAACTTTTAAATATTTAAAAAATAAAAAATTTACTCCTAAAAAAGAATTATGGAAAAAAGCTTTAAAATATTGGAAAACATTATATAGTGATGATAATGCAAAATTTGATAAAATTATAAATATAAATATTTCACAATTAACTCCTCAGATTTCTTGGGGAACTAATCCTGAACAAATAATAGGTATTAATGAATCTATTCCTTTAATAAATTCTTATAAAGATAAAAATAAAAAAAAAATAGCTATAAAAGCATTAAAATATATGGATTTAAATGAAGGTACAAAATTAATTAATTTAAAAATTGATCAAGTATTTATTGGTTCTTGCACTAATTCTAGAATTGAAGATTTAAGATCTGCAGCAAAAATAATTTTTGGTAAAAAAATAGCTTCTCATATTAAAGCTATAGTTGTTCCAGGTTCTAATATGGTAAAAATACAAGCTGAAAAAGAAGGATTAGATAAAATTTTTAAAAATGCTGGTTTTGAATGGAGATATTCAGGATGTTCTATGTGTTTAGCAATGAATAATGATAAATTAAAATCTGGTGAAAGATGTGCTTCTACTAGTAATAGAAATTTTGAAGGACGTCAAGGACGTAATAGTAGAACTCATTTAGTAAGTCCTATTATGGCAGCAATAACAGCTATATATGGTTATTTTATTAATATAAATATATATAAGTAAAAAATAAATTATGAAAAAAAAATTACAATATAATGGTATTATTGTTCCTTTAAATATTTCAAATATTGATACAGATGTTATTATACCAAAACAATTTTTACAGAAAAATGATAAAAAAGGATTTGGGAAAAATTTATTTCATGATTGGAGATATTTAGATGATAAAAATAAAACACCTAATCCTAATTTTATTTTAAATAAAAAAGAATTTAAAAATTCAAAAATTTTATTAACTAGAGAAAATTTTGGTTGTGGTTCCTCTAGAGAACATGCGCCATGGGCATTATTAGATTTTGGTTTTCATACTATTATTGCTTCAAGTTATGCAGATATATTTTATAATAATGCTATTAATAATAAATTATTATTAATAATCTTAAAAAAAGATATAATTGATAAATTATTTTTTATAATAGAAAAATTTCCTGGAATTTTTTGTTATATAAATTTATTTTATAAAAAAATTACTATAAATAATGAATTTTTTAATTTTAAAATGAGTCAAGATAAAATTAATTTTATCACAAATAATTTAGATCAAATAGATTTAACAATGAAATATTCTAAAGAAATTAATATATTTGAAAAAACATATTTTAAATTTTTTTAAAAAATGAGAATTTTATTAAATGCGTATAATTTTATTAGGTCCTCCAGGAGTAGGAAAAGGAACTTATGCTAGATTTATATCTGAAAAATATAATTTACCTAATATTTCTGTAGGAAATATATTAAGAAATTATATTTTAAATAATAAAAATTCTTTTTTAACTAATCAGATAAAAAAATATATTAATAAAGGAATTATGGTTCCTGATGAGATAACAATTAAAATAATTAAAAATTATTTATATAATATAGATTGTAAAAAAGGATTTTTATTAGATGGATATCCTAGGAATATTTTACAAGCTAATATTTTAGAAAAAGAAAATATAAAAATAGATATAATTTTAGAATTTTATATACCCAATAATCAAATCATTAAAAGAATTATAGGTAGGAGAATACACCTACCTTCTGGTAGGACATATCATATACTTTTAAATCCTCCAAAAATAAAAAATAAAGATGATATTACTGGAGAAACATTAATAACTAGAACAGATGATAATCTTATTACGATTAATAATCGTTTACAAGAATATTTAAAACATACTAAACCATTAATCAAATATTATAAAAAGTTATTTTTTAAAAAAAAAATATTTTACAAAAAAATTAATAATACATCTTCTATCTTAGAAGTTAAAAAAAAAATATCTTTTTTTTTAAAAATATTTAATGTAAAAAAATAATAATTTTTTTTATTAAAATTTTTATAATTTAAATAGTTATAATTATAATAATTTGTTTATTTATTTTAAATTTGTTATCATAATTTTATCATAAATATTAATAGTATGGATTATAGTTTAATGTTTACCGGAAGTATTGTAGCACTTATAACTCCAATGGATATGAAAGGTAATATTTGTAAAAAAAGTTTAAAGAAACTTATTAGATATCATATTAATAGCGGTACAAAAGCAATTGTTATTATGGGAACAACAGGTGAATCTGCTACATTAACATATAATGAACATATAAATATAATAATGTATGCACTAGATTATTCTGAAAATAAAATACCTATTATAGCTGGTACTGGATTTAATTCAACATCTAAAAGTATAGCTATAATATCTATTCTTGAAAATTCAGGAATTATAGGTTGTTTAAATATTACTCCATATTATAATTGTCCAACACAAGAAGGTTTATATCAACATTTTAAAAAAATTGCAAATAATACTAAACTACCTCAAATATTATATAATGTTCCTTCACGAACTGGATGTGATTTACTACCAAAAACAATTTATAAATTATCAAAAATTGATAATATAATAGGTATTAAAGAAGCTACTGGAGATTTATCTCGTGTAAATAAAATTAGAAGTTTAATTAAAAAAAAATTTTTTTTAATTAGTGGAGATGATAAAACTTCTTTTGAATTTATGCAATTAGGTGGTGATGGTGTTATATCAGTTACAGCTAATATTGCTGCAATACAAATGAGTAAATTTTGTAATTATATAAAAGAAAAAAAAATTAATAAAGCAATAAAAATTAATAATAATTTAATCCTATTACATAATCAATTATTTATTGAATCTAATCCTATACCTGTAAAATGGGCGGCAAAAAGATTAGGATTAATTAATAGTGATAAAATGAGATTACCTATGACACCACTTACAATATATAATCAAAAAATTATAGAAATTACACTAAAAAAATTAAAATTAATATAAATTACTAAGATCAGTTACTGTTAATAAATATTTTTTTATTTTATATAAAATTAATATTCTATTTTTTTTAATTTTTTTATCTTCATGATTAATGATTATTTTTTTAAAAAAAATATTTATAGGATAATATAACTCTGATAATATTAATAAAATATTATAATATTCATAATTTTTAATTTTATATGTAATAATTTTAGATAATTTAAGAATATAATTAAATAATATTTTTTCCTCTTTATTGTTCAATAAAGATATATTAATAAGATTATTTTCATTTATATATTTTTTATTTTTTAATAAAATTTTATTTATTCTTTTATTAGTAAAAATTAAAATTTTACTTTGTTTCTTTTCAATTTTAAAAAATTTATCTAATGCTTTTATTTTATAATCTAAAATCATAAGATTATCTATTTCATTATCCAAAACAGAATAGATAATATTTTTTTTATAATCTAAAGAAATATACCAATTTTTTAATCTACTTTTTATAAAAAATATAATTTGTTTTAATATTTGTTTTTTATTAACTATACTAATTTTATATAAAGATAAACTAAAATCAATTAATTGAATTAAATTAATTTTTATTTTATTTTCTATAATTATACGTATAATAATTAACGTTATATGTTTTAAAGCAAATGGATCTTTATCTCCTGTAGGAAAAAATGATATACTGAAAATCCCTACTAAAGTATCTATTTTATCAGCAATAAATAAAATGCAAGAAATAATATTTTTAGGTATCAAATCATTTTTTTTATATTGATATTGTTCTTTAATAGCATTTATTACATTTTTATTTTCTTTATTATATTTTGCATAATACATACCGATAATACCTTGTAAATCAGGAAATTCATAAACCATTTGTGTAGCTAAATCACATTTAGCTAATTTACTTGCTCTAATACAGTCTATTATATTAACATTTTTTATTATTTTTGCTATATATTCAGATATTTTTTCTATACGCATAGTTTTTTCAAATAAATTACCTAAATCTTTTTGAAAAATAATATTTTTTAATTTTTCTAAATATTTTTCAAAATTTATTTTTAAATCATTTTTAAAAAAAAATTGAATATCTTTAAATCTTGATTTAATTACTTGTTCATTATTATTAATAATATTTTTATTATTTTTTGTTTCTATATTTATTAAAATAATAAAATTAGGTAATAAATTATTATTTTTATCATATAAAGGAATATATTTTTGATATTTAATCATTACATATTCTAATATTTTAGATGGCAATTTTAAAAAATTATTATTAAATTTTCCTATTAATAATATAGGCCATTCAACTATACAAGATAATTCTTCTAAAAAATTTTTATTTATTTTAACTATAGCATTTAAGCTATTTGCTATTTTTTGTATTTTATTAAAAATAATATTTTTTCTTTTAATAAAATCAACAATAACTTTCCCTTTTTTAAATAGTAATTTTTCATATTCTACTGCATTTTTTAAAATTACTTTTTCGCTACACATAAACCTATGTCCTTGAATAATATTATTAGATTGAAGATTTAATAAATTTTTTTTGATATTTTTTTCACCTAAGACTAATACAATACTTCTTATTGGTCTAATAAATTTAAAAAAATTCTTATCCCAATACATAAAATTAGGAATAGAAATAATATTTTTTAAAGAATTTATTATCATATTAGATAATAAATTTTTAACATGTAATCCTTTTATTATTTTTTTATAAAAAATATAATTATTTTGATAAAAAATATTTTTAATATTTTTAATATCATATTTTTTTATCCAAAATTGTACTATTTTATTTGAAAAAATATTTTTTTTATTAGCTAAATAAGGTCCTTTAATTGTATAAATAAAATCAGATTGCATTATATTTAAAAAATAAATTTGTAATGCAATACGTCTAGAAGTAAAAAAACATTTTATTATTTTATATTTAAAGTGATTTTTTTTTAATTCATTTTTAAAATTATTTAAAATTATATTAGATAATTTTAATAAAAAATTAGAAGGTATTTCTTCTATACCAATTTCTAATAATAATATATTATTACGCATAAAATTATATTACCTATTTAATTAATAATTTTTATTTTATATAATCATGATATTTTATTACAATTGACTTAGTCATATTACGTAATTTTAAAATATATCTTTGTCTTTCAGTATGTGATAAAAATCTACGTGCTTCTAATAGATTAAAACAATGTGATGCTTTTAAAAGTTTTTCATATGCTGGAAAAATTAATGGTTGTTTTAATTTTAATAAATTATCAATTTCTTTTTCATAATGTTTAAAACAATAAATAAGAAAATTAATATCTATATATTTAAAATTATAAATAGACTGTTCTATTTCATTTTTATGGAAAATATCACCATAAGTAATATGGTTATTTTCATTTTTATTCCATATAATATCAAATATATTTTTTACATTTTGTATATGCATAGCTAATCTCTCTAAACCATAAGTAATTTCTCCAGTTATAGGGTTACATTTTATTCCCCCCATTTTTTGAAAATATGTAAATTGAGTAATTTCCATACCATTTAACCAAATTTCCCATCCTATTCCATATGCTCCTAGTGTAGGATTTTCCCAATTATCATCTATAAAACGAAGATCATTATTTTTTAAATCTAATTTTAATTTTTCTAAAGATTTTAAATATAAAAATTGAATATTAAAAGGAGGAGGTTTTATTATTACTTGAAATTGATAATATTGTTGTAATCTATTTGGATTATTTCCATATCTTCCATCAGATGGTCTTCTTGATAATTGTATATAAGCTAATTTAATAGGTTTTTCCCCTATTGAATATAAACATGTCATAGGATGTGATGTTGCAGCTCCAACTTCTATATCAATTGGTTGAATAATATTACATCCTTGTTTGGCCCAATAATCTTGTAAAATAAAAATCATTCCTTGAAATGTTTTTTCATTAAATTTTTTCATTTTTTTAAATTCATTTAATTTATTAATTTTAATATAATTATTATATATAATTTTTTATAGAATAAAATTAATGTTAAAGTAATTTATTATTCTTTAAATATAAAATAAAATATTTATACCAAATTATAAAGATTATAATAGGAATTAAATGTAAATATGAACAATATATATAAAAAAATTTCTTTTAAAAAAAAAAATGAATATAATAAATTAATCACAAAAGCTACAAATTTAGCAATTTTATTATCTTTAACATTATTAATACTAAAATTATTAGCTTGGTGGAAAACAAAATCCATCAGTATGTTAGCTGCTTGTGTAGATTCATTAGTTGATATTACATCTTCAACAATTAATTTATTAATTATATATTATTCTTTACAACCTGCAGATCAAGACCATACATTTGGTCATGGTAAAGCTGAATCTTTATCGGCTTTAGCACAAAGTATATTTATCTGTGGAACAGCAACATTTTTATTTTTTAATAGTTTAAAATATATATCTCATCCTGAAAAATTATATTATCCAATAATAGGAATATTAGTTATAATAATTTCATTTTTTTTAACTTTAATATTAGTATTTTTTCAAAAAAAAGTCATAGCTAAAACAAATAGTCAAGCTACTCATGCTGATATGATGCATTATGAATCAGATATTTTAATTAATAGTGCAATTTTAATAGCTTTAATTTTAAATTTTTTTAATGTAAAACAAGCAGATTCTTTTATAGCATTAATTATAAGTATATTTATTTTTTTTAATGCTTTTAAAGTAGGATATAAAGCAATACAATCTTTGTTAGATAGATCTTTACCAGATTATGAAAAAAAAATTATAATAGATTTAATTACTTCTTGGCCTAAAGTTAAAGGAGCACATCAATTAAAAACAAGACAATCTGGTCCTACTCGTTTTATACAACTTCATTTAGTATTAGAAGATAATTTACCATTATTAGAATCACATTCAATTGCAAAAAAAATAGAAAATGCTTTAAATAAAAAATTTCCTTATTCAGATATAATTATACATCAAGATCCATATTCTATTGTATCTAAAAAATATAAAGGTTTTTTTAAAAATTAATTTTTATTAATAAAATAATATATATTATTAAGGTGATATCATATGATTCAAAAAATTGGTGTACTTACAAGTGGTGGTGATGCTCCAGGAATGAATGCTGCTATTAGAGGTGTTGTTAGAACAGCAATAGGATATAATATTAAAGTAATTGGTGTAAATAATGGTTATTTAGGATTATTTAAGAATAACATAATAGAATTAAATAGATATAGTGTATCTGATATTATTAATAAAGGAGGAACTTTTTTAGGATCAGCTCGCTTTCCTGAATTTAAAAATAAAAAAATACGTTCTGTAGCTATAAATAATATGAAAAAAAATGGTATTGATGCATTAGTTGTAATAGGAGGAGACGGAACATATTTAGGAGCTAAATTTTTAACAAAAATGGGATTTCCATGTATAGGAATACCTGGAACAATTGATAATGACGTAGTAGGTACTGATTATAGTATAGGATATTTTACAGCTTTAGAAACTATTGTTCAAGCTATTGATAAATTAAGAGATACATCTACTTCTCATCAAAGAATATCTATTGTAGAAATTATGGGTAGATACTGTGGAGATTTAACTTTAGCAGCAGCTATTGCCGGAGGTTGTGAATTTATTGTTTTACCTGAAATTAATTATAAACAAGAAGATTTAGTGAAAGAAATAAAATTAGGAATAGAAAAAGGGAAAAAACATGCAATAGTATTGATCACAGAATTTATTTGTGATATTAATAAATTAGCAAAATTTATTCAAAATACAATTAAACGTGAAACTAGAACTACAGTTTTAGGTTATATCCAAAGAGGAGGATCTCCTGTTGCATATGATCGTATTCTCGGTTCTAGAATGGGATCTTATTCAGTTGAATTATTATATAAAGGATATGGAGGAAGGTGTATAGGTATACAAAATGATAAAATGGTTCATCATGATATTATTGATGCTATTTTAAATATGAAAAAAATTTTTAAAAAAGATTTATTAGATACTGCTAAAAAATTATACTAAATAAATTATAAAAGAGATATAAATATACATGAATAATATAAAATTCTTTAAAAGAATACAAACTGGAAAAAAATTTAGTAGACGTTTACGAATAAATAATCAATTTCCAGCCATAATTTATGGTAAAAAAATTAAAGAGATACCTATTATTATCAATAATAATGATATTATTAAAATTAATTTTAAAAATTTTATAAAAAAAGATTCACCATTAATTAAATTAATAGATGAAAAAAAAAATTTTTTTAAAGTAAAAATTATAGATATTCAATATCATCCTTATAAATTTAATAAAATCTACCATATAGATTTTTTATTTATATAAAAATTTATCATGTATACATAATAAATTTATTTCATATAATTAATAAAATTTTATTCTATTTTAAACTTAAATTCCTAATACATCATGCATGTTATATATACCTTTTTTTTTATTATTAATCCAAATAGCGGCTTTAATAGCTCCTATAGCAAAAGGAATTCTATTAGATGCTTTGTGAATTAATTCTAATTGCTCTCCTATAAAAGAAAATAAAATATTATGTTCTCCATATATATCAGCTGCTCTAATAGAATGACATTTAATTTTTTTTATAAAATTATATTTTTTATAAGTTTGTAAAATAGTATTTCTTAATGATAATGCAGTACCAGATGGTGAATCTACTTTATTTTTATGATGTTTTTCTATAATATCTACATCTAAATTATTTATTTGTTGATTCTTACATAAAATTTCTGTTATATTTTCTAAAATTTTTAATAATATATTTATACCTAGACTAAAATTAGAAGATAAAATAATAGCTATATTTTTTGACATTTCTTTAATAATTAATTTTTGTTGTTCAGTAAAACCTGTAGTTCCAATAATAATTTTTTTTTTATATTTTTTACATATATTAATATATTTTATTGTTGAACATGGATTTGTAAAATCTATTAAAATATCAAATTTATCTATAATATCTATTATATTAGATTTAATATCTAAAAAATTAGATTTATATAAAATTTTATTATTTTTTTTTAAAGAATCTTTATGTTCTATAACTCCATTTAATAAAATATTATTTGTTTTTTTCTTATTTAATATTTTTAAAATATTTTTACCCATACGACCATTAATACCTGTTATAGCTAAACGAATTTGATTATTTTTCATAATAAATAAACCTATTAATATATTATTTTTTATATTTTATTATATAATTATTTTTTATAATAAAAATAATACCTATACATATTAAAATATCTGCAATATTAAAAATTGGAAAATGATAACTAGATATGTGTACATCTATAAAATCTACCACAAAACCATACTGAATTCTATTAATTAAATTACCTAATACACCACTAATAATTATATAATATGATAACTGATAATATTGATCTTTAATTAAAAAGATAATTATTAGAAAAAAAAAATATTTATTTTTGATAAAAAATAAATAATACTTTTATAATTTTTTAAAAAACCTAATATTATACCATAATTTTGTAAATAAATAAAATTTAAGTAATTATTAATATAATAATATTTATATAATTTTATATTTTTAATAACAAAATTTTTACTAAAACTATCTAATAATATTAATATTATTAATATACATATATTTGATAATTTTATTTTTTTTTTAATTTTATTAAAAAAACTTTTAAATAAATAAACGTTTTTCACCATTTCCTATAGTATTTAATTTACAACGATTACAAATATCATTAATTATATCTTTTGTATAATGCCAACAACGTTGACATTTAGAATATTTAGATTTTACAATTTTAAAATTTTGTATTAATTTATTTGTAGATATTATTTTATCTTTATAAATAATAATATTAGATATTAATAATAAAAAACGTAATTCTGAACCTAATATTATTAATTTTTTATAAATATTTTTACTTACATATACAATAATATTTGCTTCTAAAGAATTTCCTATTATTTTTTTATTTCTTGCATATTCAATAATTTTATTTATTTCATTTTTAAAATTAAAAATAATATCCCAATATTCATTATTCATTGTTTCATTTGATGATAAATAAAATAATTTGGAATACCATTCTTCTGTAAAAACAGATTTAGATCTCAATCCAGGAATAAAATTCCAAATTTCATGAGCTGTAAAAGATAATATTGGAGTTATCCATCTTACTAAAGATTCAAGAATCATATATAAAGATGTTTGACAACTTAATCTTTCTACACTACATTTTTTAAATGTATATTGCCTATCTTTAATAATATTAAAATATATAGAACCTAAATCTATAGAACAAAATTGCATTATTTCTTGAACTACATTTTTTATATTATATTTATTATAATATTTAATAATTTTTTCTTGTATAATTTTTGTTTTATGAATAATCCATTTATCTAAAATTAACATTTTTTTTTGTTTTATTATATTTTTTTCTGGTACAAAATCATTTAAATTAGATAATAAAAATCTAACTGTATTACGAATACGTCTATAAATTTCTGTAGTTCTTTGTAATATATCTTTAGATATATTTACTTCATTAAAATAATCTGTAGAAGCTACCCATAATCTTAAAATATCACTACCTAAAGTATTTACTATACTTTGAGGTTTTATAATATTACCTAAAGATTTAGACATTTTTTTTCCTTGATAATCTACAGTAAAACCATGACTAATTACTGTCTTATATGGAGGATTACCATCTATAGCTGTTGAAATAATTAATGCAGAGATAAACCATCCTCTATATTGATCAGTTCCTTCTAAATACATATCTATTGTATCTTGTTTTAATTCTTTAATTTGTTTAATAATTGAACTATAAGTAGATCCAGAATCAAACCAAACATCTAATGTATCTACCACTTTTTCATAAAAAATAGCATCTTTACCTAAAAAATTTGTAATATCTAAATCCCACCATGCTTGTATACCTTTTTTTTCAATTATACAAGCTATTTTTTCAATAAATTCTAAAGAATTATCATGTATTTTTTGGGTTTTTTTATTAATAAATAAAGGTATTGGTATACCCCAAATTCTTTGTCTAGAAATACACCAATCAGGTCTTTTATCTAACATAAGATCCATTCTTTCATATCCCCAATTAGGTATCCATTTTACTTTTTTTATTGATTTTTTTGCTAAATTTCTAAGATTATTTTTATCCATACTAATAAACCATTGTGGTGTAGATATATAAATTACTGGTATTTTATGGCGCCAACAATATGGATAATTATGTATATATTTATCTAATAAAAATAATTTATTTTTTTCTATTAAAATTTTTTTAATTATTTCTTCACAACAAAAAATACTAATTTTATCTAATAAAGGATGAACTCCATTTATAAAAAATCCTTTTTTATCTATAATGTTTTTTAAACATTTTATATTATGTTGATTACATATATTATAATCATCTAATCCATGATTTGGAGCCATATGTACAATTCCTGTTCCTGATTTTTCAGAAACATAATTACTTATAATCAAAGACGAAATTTTATTATTTAAAGGATTTTTAATTAAAATATTTGGAAAATATTTTCCTTTTATTTCTTTCAAAATTTTCCAATTCATAATTTTTGCTTTAGACATAAGTATATTAACTAAATTTTTAGCTATTATAATAATATTCTTATTTATTTTGATTAGTTGATAATATATTTCAGGATGAATAGCAATAGCTCTATTTGCTGGTATAGTCCATGGAGTAGTAGTCCATATTAAGAAAGAAATATCATAATTTTCTATTTGTATGTTTAAAATTTTTTTAAAAAAATTAATATTTATTATTGAAAATTTAACATAAAATGTTAATGTTTTTTTATTAATATAATCAACTTCAGCTTCTGCTAAAGAAGATAAACATTTAATACACCAATGTACTGGTTTTTTACCTTTATAAATATGATTATTTTTGATAACTTGACCTAAAGTACGAATAATATTTGCTTCCGTTTTAAAATCCATTGTTAAATACGGATTTTGCCAATCTGCAAATATTCCTAATCTTATAAAATCTTTTTTTTGTTTTATAATTTGTTGTAAAGCATATTTTCTACATTTAATTCTAAATTGTTTTTGAGAAATTTTTTTATTTTGATTTTTTAAAATTTCTTCTACTTTTTGTTCTATTGGTAAACCATGACAATCCCATCCAGGAATAAATAAAGTATAATAACCATTCATATTTTTAGATTTTATAATAATATCTTTTAAAATTTTATTAAAAGCATGTCCGATATGGATATCTCCATTAGCATATGGTGGGCCATCATGTAAAATAAATTTTTTTTTTTTTTTTTTAGTATTTAATATTTTTTGATATAAATTATCTTTTTCCCACTGTTTTAATATAATTAATTCATTTTTTGCTAAAGAAGCTTTCATTGGGAATTTTGTTTTTGGTAAATTTAAATTAAATTTATTTTTCATATTAATTATCTTTATTTGATTTTTTATTTTTAATAAAAATTAATAAATATAAATTTTATTTTCTTTATATAATAATATTATATATAATAATATTTTATGTAAATATATAATTTTTATAAAAAATTATAAATATTATTAATAGAATTAAAAGGAATTTTTATATGGCAAATACAAAATCATCTAAAAAAAGATCTTTAAAATCTGAACAACAAAGAAAACATAATATTAATTATCGATCTATGTTACGTACTTTTATTAAAAAAGTTAATAATGCTATTTCTAATAAAAATATAGAATTATCAAAAAAAAATTTTAAATTAATGCAATCAATTTTAGATAAACAAGTACAAAAAAAATTAATTCATAAAAATAAAGCATCTCGTTATAAATCAAGATTATATAATAAAATTATACATTTAATTTAATTAAAAATATCAATAATTTAATATATTTAATAACAAAATATTTTCTTAATAAAAATGTCTATTTCTCTAACAAAAAAAGCTGCAAATAAAATAAAAAAATTAGATTATAAAAATATTAATTTTAGAATATTTATTATAGGTGGAGGATGTAGTGGTTTTAAGTATGATTTTATATTAGATAAAAAAATAAAAAAAAATGATATTTTAATAAATTCATTAGGTATAAACATTATAATAGATAAAATAAGTATGCAATATTTATCAGGAAGTATTGTTGATTATATTGAAAGTATTGAAGAATCTAAATTTATTATTAGAAATCCATATATGAAAAATAAATGTAATTGTGGCTCATCTTTTGATATTTAATATTTAAAATATATATTATTTATATAAGGAAAAATTAATGTCTAATACAAAATTAGTTTTATTACGACATGGGCAAAGTACATGGAATAAAAAAAATTTATTTACTGGATGGGAAGATATTGAATTATCTAAAGAAGGAGAAATTGAAGCAATAGAAGCAGGAAAAATATTAAAAAAAAATAATTTTAAATTTGATTATGCATATACATCTGTATTAAAAAGAGCAATCCATACTTTATGGTTAACTTTAAATGTACTAGATCAATTATGGATTCCTGTAAAAAAAACATGGAGATTAAATGAAAGACATTATGGAGAATTACAGGGAATGAATAAAGATCAAATTACAAAAAAATTTGGTAAAAAAAAAGTACAGGAATGGCGACGTAGTTTTATGGTCAAACCACCATCATTATCTATTAATGATTCTAGATGGTCTAGATTTGATTCTAAATATTCTAAATTAGAAGATTATCAATTACCTTTATCAGAAAGTTTATTTACAACTCTAGAGAGAGTTATTCATGTATGGAAAAATGATATATCATATAAAATTATAAATAAGGAACGTATTATTATTGTTGCGCATGGTAATTCATTAAGAGCTTTAATTAAATACATTGAAAATATTAACGATAATGATATTGTTGATCTGAATATTGCTACTGGTATTCCTATTATTTATGAATTTGATAATAATTTACATTATAAAAAAAAATATTATTTAGATAATAAATAATAAATTATTAATTATTTTTTTATAACTCCAGATTGAATGACTGTTACTGCTATTGTATATATTATATCTTCAACTGTAGCACCTCTAGAAAGATCATTAATTGGTTGTCTTATACCTTGTAAAATAGGTCCTATAGAGATTATATTGGAAGTTTTTTGTACTGCTTTATAAGTAGTATTACCTGTATTGAGGTCGGGAAAGATAATAATATTTGCTTCTCCTGCAACTAAAGAATTTGGTGCTTTATATTTACCAATATTTTTTATAACAGCTGCATCATATTGTAATGGTCCATCTATTATTAGATTTGGTAATTTATTTTGTACTAATTTAGTAGCTTTATATACTTTTTCGACTTCAATACCCTTACTAGAATTACCCGTTGAGTAAGAAATCATAGCTATTTTAGGTATGATATTAAATAACTTACTAGTTTCTGCTGACTGTATTGCTATTTCTGCTAATTGCTCATAATTAGGATTAGGATTAATTGCACAATCGCTATATATTAATACATTTTTAGGTAATAACATAATAAATATAGATGAAATTATAGAATATTCTGGTAAAGTTTTAATAATTTGTAATGCAGGTCTTATAGTATTTGCAGTAGTTGTATTAGCCCCAGAAACTATTCCATCAACTTGATTTTGTTTTAACATCATAGTAGCTAAAAACATATTATCTTTTAATAATTTAATTGCATCTGTTTTATTTAACAATTTTTTTTTTCTTATATATATTAATTGTTCTATATAATTATTTCTGATTGTATCAGGATCAATAATCTCTATATTGTTTAAATTTAAATTATTTATTTTAGCTATATTCATAATTTCTTTAGATTTACCTAATAATATAAAATTAGCTATATTTTGTTGAGAACATATTGAAGCAGCTTTTAAAGTACGTAATTCATTACCTTCTGGTAATAAAATTGTTTTCTTTAATTTAGATGCTTTATTAATTAAATGATATTGGAAAATAAATGGTGATATATAAAATTTATAATTTACATATTTTTTATTAAAAATTTTAGAAGGGATATATAATTTAATATAGTTAATAATATTAGTTATTAATTTTAAATCTTTAATAGGAAAATTTTTTTTATAAATATTTTGTAATTTTAAATAAATATTATAAAAATCATTTTTTACATATAAAATATAAATATTATTTTTTATAGAAATATTAATAATTTTTTCTAAAATTAGATTATGTTTTTTTATTATAAAATCCGTAAATAATATAGCTTTAAAAAAAATATTTTTAGATAACATTTTGTATATTTTTTTTATAATTTTATTATCTTTTATAGAAATAATTACCAAAGATTCAGTAAATTTTTTTTGTTTTGTAAAAATATATGTATTAAAAAAAATAATATATTTAATTTTATTATATTTGATATTATCAATTAAATTACAATCTAAATAATTACATATAACTTTTAAATTTATTCCAAATACAAAATTTTTTAGCCATGGAATAAATATAATATTTTCATCTTTTAAAGATAAAAAATTATTATTTACATTAATTTCTTCATTTTTTGGTAAAATATTTTTAAATATATTTAAATTATAAAAAAAAGGATTACTATTTTGTTTATTATAAATTTCTTTAATAAAAGAAAATGTATTTTTTATTTTAAAATTATATATTTCTTTTTTAAAAAGAATATTTATTTTAGATTTTATTTTTTCTATAGTTTCATTTTCTGTAAACATAGATGTTATAAAAATAATTTCTGCATTAAATATATTTGCTATATCACAATTTAATTTAAATAATATTTGTTTAATATAAATAGGTATTATACCTTCTATAAAAATAATATCTGTATCATGTATATTCTTATAATATTTTTTTATTATATTATTTATAATACTATTATAACCAATATTACTATTGAATAAACTAATATCATTAATTTTTAATGGATTAATAGATTTAATACTTAAATTATATTTATTTAAAATATTATTAGTATAATTAAAATTATTATTTTCTATTTGAGAAATAGGTTTAAAAAACTTACATTTTAATTTTTTATTTTTTATATTATTTAATAATCCTAAATTTACACTAGTAAAAAAATGGATATCAATATCTATTGGTATAGACATAATTACTTTAAGCATTATTATTACCTTTTGTTAATTAATTTATTTAATTATTGATTCATTATAATTTTAAATGTATCTTGTGCTATCATTAATTCTTCATTTGTAGGAATTACTAGTATAGGAATACTATTTTTTATATTTATAAAACCAGTTTTACCAAATTTTATTTCATGATTTAGTTTTTGATCAATAAAAATATTTAATATTTTTAATTGTTTTACTGTTTTTTCTCTAATTAATACACTATTTTCTCCAATACCTCCTGTAAAAATAATTGCATTAATTTTATTTTTCATTAAAATACTATAAGAAGCTATATATTTAGCTAAATTATGTACAAATACATTAACAGCTCTTTTAATTTTAAAATTTTTAAAATAATTATCTTCAATATATCTAAAATCACTAGTTATATTAGTTAAACCTAACATACCTGATTCTTCAGTTAAAATTTTATAAATTTTATCTATTTTAATATTTAACTCATTATACATATAAAAAATAATTGCAGGATCAATATTTCCACATCTTGTACCCATAACTAAACCTTCTAAAGGGGTTAAACCCATTGAAGTATCAACACTTTTTCCGTTATGTATAGCAGTGATAGATGAACCATTACCTAAATGACATGAAATACAATTTAGTATATTTAATGGAATATTTAATATTTTTGAAGCAACTTGAGTAACATATTTATGACTAGTACCATGAGCTCCATAACGACGTATTTTATATTTTTCATAAAATTTTATTGGTAATGCATATAAATATGATTTTTCTGGTATAGTTTGATGAAAAGCTGTATCAAAAACAGCAACTTGTTTTTTTTTTAAATTAGGTAATATTTTTATTATTTCTTTAATACTTATTAATTGAATAGGATTATGTAGAGGAGCGAAAATAGATGCTTTTTTTATTTCTTTTATAACTTTATCTGTAATTATTACAGAATTTATAAATTTTTCTCCTCCATGTACTATTCGATGTCCAATGGCTATTATATTATTATATAATAAATTTTTTTTTAAAATATTATTTATTAAATAATTTAATATTATTTTATGATTAATTTTTGTATTAAATTTTTTTTTTTTTATATTTTGATTAAAAGTCCATTTAATATAAGAATTATTATTATTAAAATTTTCAGCTAAACCAAATAATATTTTTTTTTTTTTTAAAGGATTTATAACTGAAAATTTTAAAGAAGAACTACCACAATTAATAACAAATATTAATTTATTTAACATAAATATTCCTATAATAATATTTTTTAATTAATAAATTTTATTATATATAAAAAATAATAAAATTATATATATAATATATGATAAAATTTTTTAAAATTAAAACGTATATAATATATACATATTTAATAATATAATATATTATATATTTTATTATATATAACGGCGCATTGGCAGAATGGTTATGCAGAGGATTGCAAATCCTTTTATTTCGGTTCAATTCCGGGATGCGCCTGTTTTTAAAATAATTTATTTATTTTTATTTTGCCCAGATGGTGGAATTGGTAGACACAAGGGACTTAAAATCCCTCGGCATGTAGATTGCTATGCGGGTTCAACTCCCGCTCTGGGTATAAAAATATTTTATAAAAAATATTTATATTTTTGTAAAATATTATTAAAATAAACTAACATTAATGATCTTTGTTTAATTAAAATATAATTATATAAATTTTTATCTATATGATTTAAAGAATATAACAAAAATAAAATTATTACACATCCTTTTAACATACCAAAAAATAATCCTAATATTTGATTAATATTCTTCATATAAGAATTAGTAATTTTTTCATTTAAATAATTTTTAATAATATATCCAGATATTAAAGTTAATATAAAATAAATAAATAATAAAAAAAATTTCTTAAAATAAAAATCGTTTATTGTTTTATTTTTAATAAAAAATAAATAATTATAATATTTTCTAGATAAATAAAAAGATGTGAACCAAATAAATATTGTTAAAATTTCTTTTACAAAACCTTTTAAAAAGCTCAATATAGTAGAAAATATTAATATTAATATAAATAAGTAATCAATTATGAACATATTTTTCTATTTAAGTTAAATAATTTAAAATAATATATAATATAAAATAGTTAAAACTAAAATAAATTATATAATTTATTAAAATTTTTTTTATAAAAATTTCTTGAAATAAAAAATAAAAATTTATATTTAAAATAATAAATATATTAAATTAATTTTTTTAAAAAAAAATATAAATTATGATTTATATTTGGAATACCAAAATGTTTTGGATATTTAACTTCTGCTAAAAATAAACCATTTGGTTTAACTGTTGCTGCTGCTTTATTTCTATTTTTAATCTTTATTAATTCCAATAACCAATCTTCATTTTTATTTCCTAAACCTATTTCTAATAAACTTCCTACAATATTTCTAACCATATGATATAAAAAAGCATTTGCTTTAATATCTATTAATATATAATTTCCAAATTTTTTAATATCACAATTTAAAATTTTTCGAAAAGAAGAACCTAATTGATCTTTACCTGATTTAAAAGATGTAAAATCATGTTCTCCTAATAAATACTTCATTGCATTTTTTATTTTTATAATATTTAAATTTTTCTTATATAAAGTAACTAAATCATTAAGTATAGCAGATCTATATTGATTATTATAAATAATATAAAAATATCTACGAGATAAAGCACTAAATCTAGCATGAAATTCTTTTTTTACAGATATTATCCAATTTATAACTATATCTTTAGGTAAGAGACTATTAATACCTAGAATCCAAGATTTTTTTTCTCTAAAACTATAGGTTTCAAAATGAATTACTTGTCCTAAACTATGAACTCCTATATCAGTTCTACCAGCACAAAAAATTATTATATTATGATTAGCTATTTGAGAAATAGCTTTTTCTAAATATTCTTGTATAGTTTTTTTATAATATTTTTTTTGTTTTTGCCATCCATGATAATTAGCACCATTATATTCTACTCCTAGTGCAAACTTATATTTTTTTTTAAATTTAATATTCATTATTTTATATTTATTACCTTTATATATTTTATTACATTTTATTTTACTAAAAATTTAGTTACATTTTTTAAAAAATTATATAAAATAATATTTTTAATAAGTAAAATTTAAATAATTATTAATAAAATTAAAATAAATACTTATATGTGAGTATAAATATGATAAAAATATATAAAAAAAATAATCAAAATATTAATAAAATATTAAAATTAATTACTACTATATTTATAGTATATTCAACAATTATATATGCAAAGGAAAATATATTTAATATTACATCTTCACCAAATATTAATGTTAAATCATATATTTTAATAGATTATAATACAGGAATGATTTTAACTGAAAAAAATGCAGATGAAATTGAAAAACCAGCTAGTTTAGCCAAAATAATGACTAGTTATGTTATAGGGAAAGCATTATCAAAAGGTAAATTACATCGTAATGATATGGTTACAATTAGTAAAAATGCCTGGGCAACAGGTAATAATTTATTTAGTGGTTCATCATTAATGTTTTTAAAACTTGGAGATCGTATTTCTGTATCAAATTTAATAAAAGGAATTATATTACAATCAGGAAATGATGCATGTGTTGCTATATCAGAATATATTTCTGGTAATCAAAAAAATTTTGTAAATTTAATGAATTTTTATGCAAAAAAAATAGGATTAAAAAATACTTATTTTAAAAATGTACATGGATTAGATGAATTAGGACAATATACTACTGCAAGAGATATAGCTATTATGGGTAAATCTTTAATTAGAGATTTTCCCCAAGAATATTCTATATATAAAGAAAAAAGTTTTACTTTTAATCATATTTATCAAAAAAATCGTAATTTATTATTATGGGATAAAACATTAAATGTAGATGGAATTAAAACAGGACATACTGAAGATGCTGGTTATAATATAATTGCTTCAGCAACGAAAAATAACATGAGATTAATTGTTGTTATTTTAGGGGATAAAACAGAACAAGATCGTAAAAAAAATAGTAAAAGATTATTAAATTGGGGATTTGAAACATTTAGAACAATTAATCCAATAAAAAAACATCAAAAAATAGCCTCTATTCCTGTTTTATATGGAAAATATAGTCATATAAGAATTGGAACTAAAAATAATGTTTATTTAACAATTCTTAAAAATCAAGAAAAAAAAATAAAAATTTTATATCATATAAAAAATAATAAAATATTTGCTCCAATTTATAAAAATCAAGTATTAGGTAATATTACTTTTATAATAAATAATCATATTATTGGAAATTATCCTTTAATTGCATTAGAAAAAATACCAAAAGGTAATATTTTTATGTGTTTCTTAGATTATATTAAATTATTATTAAGTAAATGGATACATCAATAAAATACATAAATATTAAATTTGTAATGATATTAAATCATAATAATGAAAAATAAAAAAAATTTTATTATAAGATATCTGGGGATAGAATCATGGTATATAACTTATAAAAAAATGTACAATTTTAATTATACAAGATCTAATAATACATTAGATGAAATCTGGTTAGTCGAACATAATCCTGTTTTTACTCAAGGAAAAAGATCTAATATAAAAGATATTTTATCTTATAATCATAATATACCAATATTTAAAACTGATAGAGGTGGTAAAATTACTTATCATGCTCCAGGACAACAAATTATGTATATTTTAATTAATTTAAAAAAAAGGAAAATTAATATTAAATCTTTAATTATTATACTTGAAAAAACAATAATTAATATATTATTATATTTTAATATTATACCAGATAATTCTTTTAATCATAATCCTGGTGTATATATTAATAATAAAAAAATTGCATCTATAGGAATAAAAATTTCTAAAGGATGTACAATGCACGGAATTTCTTTTAATATTAATATGGATTTGTTACCTTTTAAATATATTAATCCATGTGGTTTTAATAAATTAAAAATGACACAATTAAGAGATTTTATTCCTAATATAAAAATATTTAAAATTAAAAAATTATTAATAAATGAATTTATATTATTAATAAATAACTATAATAGTTAATATTAATAATATTAATTTTTTTAAATAAGTAATTTATATAATAATATGACGCAAAAAATTTTAAAAAAACCTAATTGGATTAAAATTAAATTTTCAATAGAAAATATAAATAAAATAAAAAAAATAAAATCCATTTTAAAAATTAATAAATTACATACAGTCTGTGAAGAAGCATCTTGTCCTAATTTAATTAAATGTTTTAGTAAAAAACAATTAACTTTTATGATTTTAGGTAATATTTGTACTAGAAATTGTCCATATTGTGATGTAATACATGGTAGGCCAAAAATAAAATATGATAAAAATGAACCTTTAAATTTAGCTAATACTATTTTACAAATGAAATTAAAATATGTAGTTATTACTTCAGTTAATCGTGATGATTTACATGATGGAGGTGCAAAACAGTTTGTTAATTGTATCAAAAAAATACGTAAAAAAAATTTAAATATAAAAATAGAAATTTTAGTACCTGATTTTAAGAATTGTATGGAAAGAGCTTTAAATATATTTAGTTATTCATTACCTGATGTTTTTAATCATAACATAGAAACAGTAGAACGTTTATATTTTAAAATACGTCCTTCAGGAAAATACCAAAAATCCTTAATTTTATTAAAAAAATTTAAATTTTTATTTCCTAAAATTTTAACTAAATCAGGATTAATGATTGGTTTAGGAGAAACAAGAAAAGAATTATTTAATACTATAAAAGATTTAAAATCTAATGGAGTAGATATTTTAACTATAGGACAATACTTACAACCAAGTATAAATCATATACCTGTATATAGATATATAAGTTTAACTGAATTTGCTGAAATAAAAGAAGAAGCAAAAAAAATTGGTTTTAAAAAAGTAGCATGTGGACCTTTTATACGTTCTTCATATAATGCAGAAAATTATTTTTTTTAAAATTAAATAATATTAAATAATAATGCCTCTGAAAAAAATTATTTTTATTAAAATTATTTAAAATAATTTTTATTTATTAAAATAAATAAAAATTTTTAATTATTTTAATTCTAAATAGTTAGAAATAAAAATTTTAAATTTTATCAGAGGCAATTTTATTAAAACCTTTTCTTACTGACTAAAGAAATCTAAAGAGCAACAACATTAGCAGCAGAAGGTCCCTTGGCTCCGTTAGTAATTTCAAATTCCACTCTTTGGCCTTCGGTTAATGTTTTAAAACCACTACTTTGAATTGCAGAAAAATGTACAAAAACATCTTTACTACCATCTTCAGGAGTAATGAAACCAAAACCTTTAGATTCATTAAACCACTTAACGTTACCTTTAATCTTGGACATCAATTATTACCTTTACATAAAAATAGACACTAAAATTGTGTCATTTAAAAGTACATCAATTAATAATAGATTTGTCTAGTGAAACAAATCAAAAAAGTGAGAAATATCGAATTTTTAATTATTTTTTAAAAAATTTATATAATTTTTTTCATATGTTTATTATTTTTATTAGATTTATTGATAAAATGTAGATTACTTTAGGAATAAAAAAATGTATTTATTATTAGGAAAAAAAATATTAATTACTGGTATTTTAAATAAATTATCTATTTCATATGGTATTGCTCGTATTATGTATAAACATAAAGCAAATTTAATATTTACATATCAAAAAAAAAAAAATAAAAAAAAAATAGAAAAATTAGTAAAAAAAATGACAAAATATCCTATTATAAAATGTGATGTATCTAAAGATAAAGATATTAAATTTTTATTTTTACAAATTTCTAAAATATGGAAAAAATTTGATGGTTTTGTACACTCTATTGCTTTTACTCCTAATAATACATTAAAAGAAAATTTTATTAAAAATATATCTCGTTTATCATTTCAAATTTCTCATGATATTTGTTCTTATAGTTTATTAGGTATGGTAAAAGAATGTTTAAACATCTTACATAAAAAATCTTCAATTATAGTATTAACTTATTTAGGATCAAGAAATTTTATACAAAATTATAATATTTTAGGGTTAGCAAAAGCTTCATTAGAAGCTAACATCCGTTACATAGCATGTAATATTGGAAAAAAAAATATAAGAATTAATGGTATTTCTCCTGCACCTATAAAAACTATTGCATCTTCAAGAATAAAAAGTATTAATCATATAATAAAATTATATAAAAAAAATAGTCCTTTATCAGAAATAATTACTATAAATCATATAGGAAATGTAGCTACTTTTTTAGCTTCTGATTTATCTTTAGGTATTACAGGGGAAATAATTAATTTAGATTCTGGATTTAATATACAAATTATTAGTAATATTTAATATTAGTTATTAATTATTATTTTTTATTTTTATATTTTCTTATATAAAATAAAAATTTGAAAAATAATTTAATAAATGATAATTTTTAAGTTTAATAAATAATAATTTTATTTTTATATATTTATATAATATAAAAATATTTTTTATAATTAAGGAATATAGAATGATTATTGGGATACTAAAAGAAAAATATTTTGAAGAAACAAGAGTTGCAATGACTCCTATTAACATTAAAAAATTAATAAACTTAGGTTTTAAAAAAGTATATGTAGAAAAAGGAGCAGGTAATCTTGCTTATTTTAAAGATCAAGATTTTATAAATGAAGGAGCAAAAATAGTAACAAATAAAGAAATTTGGACAGCAAACATAATAATTAAAATTCATCCACTAGATATAGAGGAAAGTAAACTAATAAAAAATAATAGTATATTAATTAGTTTTATTTATCCACATAAAAATAATTTATTATTAAAAATATTAGCAGAAAAAAATATAACTACTATTGCAATGGATACTATACCTAGAATTTCTAGAGCTCAATCTTTAGATGCATTAAGTTCAATGAATAATTTATCTGGTTATAGAAGTATTATAGAAGCAACAAATTTATTAGGAAGAACTTTAAACGGACAAATAACAGCTGCAGGTAAAATATTACCTGCTAAAGTAATGGTAATTGGAGCAGGAGTAGCAGGCTTATCAGCTATTGGAACAGCTAAAAGTTTAGGAGCAAAAGTAATTGCTTTTGATAAAAGGAAAGAAGTAAAAGAACAAATTCGTAGTATGGGTGCTGAATTTTTAGAGTTAAAAAATCAACCAGAAAATAATATACATGAATATAAAACTCTATTATCAAAAAAAAAAGTACAACTAGAACAAGAATCTTTTAATAAAATTGTAAAAACAACAGATATTATTATTACAACAGCAGTTATTTTTAATAAAAAAGCACCTATTTTAATTACTAAAGAAATGATTCAATTAATGAAACCAGGTAGTATTATTTTTGATCTTGCTATTGAAAATGGGGGTAATTGTGAATTAACAAAAAAAAATACAATAATTACTACAGATAATAATATAAAAATAATAGGTTTTACGAATTTAACTAGTAAGTTAGCTCCACAAGCTTCTCAATTATATAGTACAAACATTGTTAATTTAATTAATTTATTATCTAAAAATAATTTTGGTAAAATTTATATTAATTTAAAAGATGAAATTGTTAGAAACATGACTATTATTTATAATAGTAAAATTATTTGGCCTGCTCCAAAAATAAAATTATCAAAAAAACAACAAAATTTAGAAAAAATTAATAATTTTCAAAATCAAGAAAATAGTACAAATATAAAAAAAAATAAATGTTTTTTAAAAAATAAATATTTATTATATACTATAGGATTTTTTTGTGCTTATTATATAACACAATTTATTCCTTATGAAATCATACCACATTTTATAATTTTTTTATTATCCTGTATAATAGGATATTATGTAGTATGGAATGTAGATCATAAATTACATACGCCTCTAATGTCTGTTACTAATGCAATTTCTGGTATTATTATAATTGGTTCTATATTACAAATAAATAGTAGTTATTTTACTATAATTATATTAGCTTTTTTAGGAACTTTATTATCTAGTATTAATATTTTTGGAGGATTAACTATTACTCAACGTATGTTACAAATGTTTCGTAAAAATTAAGGAGAATTTATAAATGTTTGATAGGTCATTAATATTTATATATACTATATCTGCAATATTATTTATATTAAGTATAGCTAGTCTTTCAAAAAAAGAAACTTCTCAAAGAGGTAATTTACTTGCTATTAATGGTATGCTTATTGCTATTATTATAACTATATTAAAATCACCAATAAATAATATTGGTTATGTATTAGGAGCTATTTTTTTCGGTGCAATTATAGGAATTAGTATTTCTAAAAGAATTGATATGACTAAAATGCCTCAATTAATTGCAATACTACATAGTTTTGTTGGATTAACTGCAATCCTTGTAGGATTTAATAATTATTTATTATTAATATATAATAAAAATATTATTCAGCAAAATATGAATATTCAATTAATAGAAATATTTATTAGTATTTTTATTGGTTCTATAACTTTAATAGGTTCTATTATAGCTTTTAATAAATTATCTGGAATTATTAAATCTAAAAATTTAGATATTAAATATAAAAATCAAATACACATTTGTACATTATTAATATCATTTATATTAATGATGATTTTTTTAAAAACACATAATGTAAAATTACAAATTATAGTATTAGGATTTATATTTTTAATTTCATTAATGTTTGGTTTTCATTTAATAATTAATATTGGTGGAGCAGATATGCCTGTAGTAATATCAATGTTAAATTCTTATTCAGGATGGGCTGCTGCATCTTCAGGATTTATGTTAACTAATGATTTATTAATTATAACTGGAGCTTTAGTAGGTTCTTCAGGTGCTATACTTTCATATTTAATGTGTAAAGGTATGAATAGATCTTTTTTCAATATTATTCTTGGTGGGAAAAAAAAAAATATTATTCAAAATAAAAATTCTATTCTAAATGAAGATATACAAAATTATAAAGAAATATCTATTGAAAATACAGTAGAAATATTAAAAAATTCTAATAATATTATTATCGTTCCTGGATATGGATTAGCTGTATCTCAAGCACAATATCCACTTTCTGAAATAGTAAAAAAATTAAGTTTATTAAATATTAATATAAGATTTGCTATTCATCCTGTAGCAGGACGTTTACCTGGACATATGAATGTTTTATTAGCTGAAGCTAATATATCATATGATATGGTATTAGAAATGGATGAAATTAATAAAGATTTTATAAATACTGATACAGTATTAGTAATAGGTGCTAATGATACAGTTAATCCATCTGCACAAGATGATATGAATAGTCCAATATCAGGAATGCCTGTTTTAGAAGTATGGAAAGCTAATAATATTATTATTCTTAAAAGAAGTATGAATCAGGGATATTCAGGAATTAATAATCCTTTATTTTATAAAGATAATAGTTATATGTTATTTGGTGATGCTAAAGATATAATAAATAAAATTCTAAAAATAATTTAATAAAAAAGTTTACTCATTGTATATAAATATAATACTAGAGTAAACTTTATATTAAAAAATAATATATATTTTAATATATTAAATTAATTATTTATAATTAAATACTTTAATACTATTAATTCTACTAAAATATAAAATAAAATTTTATAAAAATTTATTTTATATAAATTTTTTATATTCTATCAAAAATTTTTACGGTCTTTTTACAGGAGATGTAGCATATTTTTTTGCAGCATGACCACCAGCACCTTTATTATTATTTAAATTAAATGACGAATTAATTAATTTATTATTTAAATAATTTTTAAAATTATCTTGTATTTTTTTATTATTTGATGACGTATAATTTTTATATGTTTTTTTTCTTGTTATAAAATTATTATGTAATATTTTATGTTTATTTAGAATATCAGAAATAGTAATATGTTTTTTAGATAATATATTTTTTTTAAAATTTAATTTTTTTTTATTTAAAATTATTTTATTAATTTTAATAGTATTTTTAAATTTATTTAATCCTATTCTATTTTCTATAGAAATATTAGATATATTAATTTGTTTATTATCAGAAATATTATTAATTTTTTCAAAATTATTTTTTAAATATTTTTTATTACGTAAAAAATAATTATTATTTGTTTTTATGTTTAAAATTTTTTTAAATTTAATATTATTAAACTTATTTTTATTATTTTTAAATAATAATTTATGATTAATTTTTATTGGTTTAAATTTTTTTGGTGTTAATTTTAATTGAGGAAGAGAAATAGCTTTTTTTTTATAAAAAGATAAAAAATTTTTTCCTGTATTTAAACTTATTTCATAAAAAGAATTATTAATATTTTTATTTAAATTATTTCCTTTATAAGAAAAATAATATAAATTATAATAATTTAAAAAAAAATCATTTATAATTATAAATTTTTTTATAAAATAATTAAAAATTTTTTTTATATAAATTGTTTTTTTTATAAAAAAATTTACAAATGTATATTTTTTAATATTTAAAAAATTTAATAAATCAGATTTTTTTAAAAAAAAGTGATCTTTTCTCTTTATTATATGTTTATCATATATATTTAATTTTTTAATTTGATTATCTTTATTTATAAAATTTTTTTGCAAAAATTTATTTTTAAAATAATGATAATTATTAATATTAGAATTTAATTTATGAATTTTTTTTATAAAAAAATAAATATTTTTCCTATCTTCTCCATGTTTTATTCGTAAAACAGAATAATTAGGTGTATTTAATTTATCATTAGGTATGATAAATGTTCTAATTTTTCTATTTTCAATTGCATTTACTGCATCTCTTTTTTCATTTAATAAATATGATGCTATTTTTACAGGAACTATTGCATATACTTCTTTTGTATTTTCTTTAAAAGATTCTTCTTCTATTAATCTTAAAATAGATAAAGATAAAGATTTACTATCTCTTAAAGTTCCATTTCCCAAACACCTTGGACATAAATAATAACTAGATTCTTTTAAAGAAGATCTTAATCTTTGACGAGACATTTCTAATAATCCAAATTTTGAAATTTGATTTATTTGAATTTTAGCTCTATCTTGTCGTATATTATTAAGTAATCTTTTTTCTACAGATTTCTTATTTTCTAAAAGAGACATATCAATAAAATCTATTACAATTAATCCCCCTACATCACGTAATCTTAATTGTCTAATAATTTCATCTGCAGCTTCTAAATTAATATTTAATGCCGTTTCTTCTATATCAATACCATTAGTTGCTTTAGAAGAATTTACATCAACTGATGTTAAAGCTTCCGTAGTATCAATAACGATTGATCCTCCTGAAAATAAACTTACTTTTCTTTGAAAAGCTGTTTCAATTTGTGATTCTATTTGATAATGACTAAATAGAGGAATATTACCTTTATATAATCTAATTTTATGATGTAAATCTGATCTTCCTAGAAGATTAATATGTTTTTTTGCTAATCTTAATATTTTAGGATTATCAATTAAGATTTCATTTATATCTTGATGTAAATAATCACGTAATGCTCTTATAATTATATTACTTTCTTGATATATTAAAAAAGGAGCTGCTTTATTTTTAGCTATTTTTTTTATTATTTCCCAATGTTTTAACCGAAATTTTAAATCTAATTTAAGTGTTTCTCTATTTTTTCCTAATCCAGCTGTACGAATAATTAAACTCATATTATTAGGTAAATATAATGATGATAAAATTTTTTTTAAATTTTTTCTATTTTCTCCTTCTATTTTTCTAGATATTCCACCAGAATTAGGATTATTAGGCATTAAAATTAAATAACTACCTGCTAGGCTAATAAATGTTGTTAATGAAGCTCCTTTATGACCCCGTTCTTCTTTATTTATTTGTACAATAATTTCTTTACCAATTAATAAAAAATTTTTTAAATTTATTTTATTATATATATTTTGATTATAATCATTAGGTAAATATTCTTCTGTAATTTCTTTAATTGGTAAAAAACCATGTTTTTCTACTCCATAATCTACAAAAACAGCTTCTAAACTTGGTTCAATACGTGTAATTTTACCTTTATATATATTAGATTTTTTTTGTTTATGATCAGAATTTTCTATATCTAAATCATATAATTTTTGTCCATCTACTAGAGCAACACGTAATTCTTCATGTTGAGTAGCATTTATTAACATTCTTTTCATAATAACTTACTCATGTATTTTTTATAAACTAATTAATATTTTCATATAAAATAATAAAATTATATAATAGAAAATTTTATTTAATATTTTATGCATAGATTTAAATTAAATAATATTAATTATTTGAAAATAATAAAATATATTTTATGATTATTTATAATTTATAAGAAAAATTTTATAAAATATTATTTCTTAATTAAAGATATTTTATTTATTAATATTTTATAGAAATAATTTACTAAAATAATATTAACATAAAATTTTATTTTCAAATAATCATTTTATATTAAAAATATATTAAATATTATTATATTTTTTTATATTTTTTGATTATATTAATAAAATAACTAATATATTTTTATAAATATTTTTATAATTTTATGTATAAAATCATAATTGTTCCAATTACTATTGAAAAACAAAGAATTGATAATTTTTTAATTAATAAATTTAAAAATGTTCCTAAAAGTATGATATATAGGATCTTAAGACAGGGAAAAATAAAAGTTAATAAAAAAAAAATACTTCCAAATTTTAAAATTAAATCTCAAGATATAATAAAACTTCCTTTTATATATATAAAAAAAACAAAACCTATTAAATATAATCTAAATTTAGATAAAATAAATTTTTTTAAAAAAACTATAATTTTTCAAGATAAATATATTTTAGCTATAAATAAACCTTCTGGTATAGCAGTACATGGTGGAAGCGGTATTAATTATGGTATTATTGAAAATTTTAGATTTTTATTTAAAAAAAATAATTTTTTAGAACTTGTACATAGAATTGATAAAGAAACTTCTGGTGTATTATTAATAGCTAAAAAAAGATCAATATTAAAAATATTACAAAAGCAATTAAGAGAAAAACAAGTTATTAAAGAATATTTAGCTTTAGTAAAAGGAAATTTTTTTGAAAAAAAATATATTCATATTAAAAATTTTTTATTTAAAAATTTTTTAAATAAAAAAATTAAAGTAATAATAGATGATAATAAAGGTAAATATTCAGAAACTAAATTTAGAATAATCAAAAATTATAAAAATATGATGTTAATAAAAATAAAACCTTTAACAGGAAGAACACATCAAATTAGAGTTCATATGTCTTATTTAAATTATCCTATTATTAATGATAATAGATATGGTAATGATATTTTTAATATTAAATTTAAAAAAAAATTTAATTTAGACAGGTTATTTTTACACGCTAAAAGTATTATATTTACACATCCTATAAATAATAGGAAAATTAAAATTTATGCTCCATTAAGTCAAGAATTGAATAATTGTTTATTAAAATTAAACAATTAATAATAATATTGCATATATAAATAAATATATTTATAATAAAAACCTTATTAATTATATAAAACAAGCTTATAATTTTACAGTAAAAAAGGTAAATAATATGGCTGTTCAAAAACATAAAAAATCAAGATCTAAAAGAGGTATGAGACGTTCTCATAATAAATTATCTGATAATAAATTTTTACTAATTAATAAAAAAACTGGGAAAAAATATTTATATCATCATATAACTGATGATGGTTTTTATAAAGGACAACAAATTATAAATAAAAAAAGAAATTAATCATTATAAATATATAATACTATTAAGTATTTATTATAAAAAAATATAAAAAATATGAAAAAATTTGCTGCTATTTTTCCAGGACAGGGAACACAATTTTTAGGAATGTTATCTTCTTTATATAAAAAATATAAAATTATAAAAGAAACTTTTTATTATGCTTCAGAAATACTTGGATATGACCTGTGGTTTCTGACACAAAATGGACCATTAAAAAAATTAAATAAAACATATTATACACAACCTGCTATTTTAGTATCATCAATAGCTATATATAAATTATGGTTACAAAAAAAAAATATATTACCTAATATAGTTACTGGTTATAGTCTAGGAGAATATACAGCAATGGTGTGTAGTAATATTATTAGTTTTTCCGATGCTATAAAAATAGTAGAATTTAGAGGGAAATTAATGCATGAAATATCATCTACTTTAAATGATTTTAATATGAATGGATATTATATGCAAACTATTATTGGATTAAAAAAAAAAAAATAGAAAATATTTGTAAAAAAATATCTAAAAATAATTATATTATATCAATATCTAGTTATAACTCATTTAATAATATAACAATTAGTGGTAATAAATTAGCTATGGTGAAAGCTGTAAAAATATTTAGATCTTTAGGAGCATATATAATACCTATTAATATAAATATACCTTCACATTGTTTATTAATGAAACCTATAGCATATAAATTTAAAATTTTTTTAGATAAAATTATTATAAATAAACCAAAAATTAAATTTATTAATAATATAGATTGTAAATATGTAAATTCAGTCAAAAAAATAAAAAAATCTCTAGTTAAACAATTATATTCTACTATTAATTGGGTTGAATGTATAAAATTTATAGAAAAACAAAATATCTTAAATATAATAGAATTTACTCCTAAAAATGTACTTAAAAAAATATCACAAAAAATTACAAGTAATTTAAATATAAATTCAATTTATAATGTAAAAACATTTCTTATAATATTTAAAAAATATAAAATTTAAAATAAAAAATATGTTAATAAATATTAACTTAAAAAATAAAATAGCTTTAGTAACAGGAGCTAATAAAGGTATAGGTTATAATATTGCTAATACATTAATTAAATATGGTACCTATGTAATAGGTACATCTACTAATCTTGAAGGAGTAAAAAAAATTAATAATTCTTTAGGTAAAAATGGTATTGGTTTTATTCTTGATTTAAAAAATAAATCACCTTATATTATTAATAATTTTATTAGATATATTATTAAAAATTTTAATAAGTTAGATATACTCATTAATAATGCTGGAATTGTATGTGATAAACTTGTATTAAATATGTCAGATTATCAATGGAATAATGTTTTACAAGTTAATTTAACTTCTATTTTTAGAATTTGTAGAGAAGTACTTTACTATATGTTAAAAAAATCGTTTGGTCGTATAATTAATATTGGATCTATTATAGGTAATACTGGTAATATAGGACAAGCTAATTATGCAGCATCTAAAGCAGGAATTATTGGATTTAGTAAATCTTTAGCTAAAGAAGTTGCCTCAAAAGGTATTACTGTAAATGTTATATCTCCTGGTTATATTAAAACTGATATGACATTAAATTTAAAAAAAAGAGATTATAACAATATTATAGAACAAATTCCATCTAAACGTTTTGGTTATCCTCAAGAAATAGCTGATGCTGTAATTTTTTTAGCTTCTGAAAAAGCATCTTATATAACAGGAGAAACACTCCATATTAATGGAGGTTTATATATGAGATAATTTATTATTTTATTTATTTAAAAAAATATTTTAAAATAATTTTATAGGAAATATAAAAAGTATGAGTAATTCTATTACTAAACGTGTTAAAAAAATTATTATTGATCAATTAGGAATAAAAAAAAATATTATTAATTCTGCTTCTTTTAAAGAAGATTTAGGTGCAGATTCTCTTGATACTATTGAAATTATAATGTCTTTAGAAGAAGAATTTAATATTGAAATTTTAGATGAAGATGCTGAAAAAATTACTACTATTCAAGAAGCTATTAATTATATTAATAATTATAAGAAATAAAGTTTAATTAAAATTATGGAATATAGTAAAATATAAAATTACTTTTATTCCATAATAATAAATTTAAACATATATTTTTTATATAAAATAAATATGATATCTAAACGTAGACGTGTAGTAATTACTGGTATTGGTATGATTACACCAATAGGTAATACAATAGAATCTAATTGGTTTAATCTTATTAATGGTTATAGTGGTATTAATGTTATTAATACTTTTGATACTAGTAAATATAAAACTAAAATTGCTGGATTAATAAAAAAATTTAAATATAAGAATATTATTTCAAATAAAAAAAAAAATATTGATTTATTTATTCAATATGGATTAGGAGCTTGTCAAGAAGCTATTCAAAATTCTGGTCTAAAATTAAATAAATATAATAATCCTAGATTTGGAATTTCTATAGGTTCTGGATTAGGAGGAATTAATTTAATAGAAAAAAATGCTTATATTTTAAAAAAAAAAGGTCCTAAAAAAATAACTCCATTTTTTATGACATCTACTATTATGAATATGATTACAGGAAATATTGCATTAGATTATAAATTAACAGGTCCTAGTTTATCAATTAGTACAGCTTGTAGTTCTGGCATTCATAATATTGGAATTGCTTTTAAAATTATTTCTTATAATGATGCTGATATTATGATAGCAGGAGCATCAGAAAAATCTGTAACTCCTTTAAGTTTAGGTGGTTTTTGTGCAATGAAATCATTATCTAGAAGAAATAAAGAACCTAAAAAAGCAAGTAGACCATGGGATAAAGATAGAGATGGATTTGTTCTTGGAGATGGAGCAGGTATATTAGTTCTAGAAGAATATAATCATGCTAAAAAAAGAAATGCAAATATTTTTGCTGAATTAATAGGTTTTGGTATGAGTAATGATGCATATCATATAACTTCTCCTTCTATAAATGGTGAAGGTGCACAATTAGCAATGTTAAATGCATTAAAAGATGCAAATATTAATCCAGAAGATATTCAATATATAAATGCACATGGTACTTCAACAATATTAGGAGATATTGCAGAAGTAAATGCTATTAAAAAAATTTTTAAAAATAATTATTATAAATTATTTGTAAGTTCTACTAAATCAATTACTGGACATTTATTAGGTGCTGCTGGAGCAATTGAATCTATTTATTCTATTTTATCTTTAAAAAATCAAATAGTTCCTCCTACAATTAATTTAGATAATCCTGATAAAAATTTAGATTTAGATTTTATTCCTAAAATTTCACGTGATGTATATAATATGAAATATGTATTATGTAATTCTTTTGGTTTTGGAGGAACTAATGCGTCATTAATATTTAAAAAAATATAATTTATAATACTTAAAATTTATATAAATATTAAAAAAAAATTTTTATGAAAAATATATTTTTTAATCGTTAAATATTAATTTAATTTTTTAAATATTTTTTATTTATAAATAAAAATACTAAATATAGTATAGTAATTAATATTTAATTTTTTAAAAAATATTAAAAATGAAAAATAATAAATTTATTGTAATAGAAGGTATAAATGGAGCAGGAAAATCTACAATTTGTAATTATATAGTAGAATTATTAAATAATTTAAATATTAATAATATTATCAAAACTCATGAACCAGGAGGGACTTTTATTGCAGAAAAATTAAGAAATATTATTAAATTTTCTAAGAAAGAAATTTTTTCTCATAAAACAGAATTATTATTAATATATGCATCTAGATTACAATTATTAGATAATATTATAAGACCAAATATTAATACACATTGGATTTTATCAGATAGATATGATTTATCAACATTTGCCTATCAAATAGGAGGAAGAGGAATAAATAAAAATATTATATTATTTTTACAAAATTTTATTAATAATAATATTAAACCTGACATAATTATTTATTTAGATGTTGATCCTATAATTGCTTTACAAAGAATTAAATTTAAAAAAAAAGATAGAATTGAACAAGAATCTATAGAATTTTTTTTAAAAGTAAGAAATTATTATTTAAAAATAGCAAATAAAAAAAAAAATATTATAATAGTTGATGCAAATAAAAGTTTAAAAAATGTAAAATTTATAATAAAAAAAATTATTAATAATTTTTTTTAATTAATAAAAAAATAAAAATGAAAAAATATCCTATATTACCGTGGTATCCATGGCTAAATTTTTTTTATAAAAAAATTATTTATCAATTCTTAAATAAAAAAACTTATAAAGCCTATATTTTTTGTTCTTTAAATGGATTAGGAACAACTTCTTTAATTTATGCATTAACTAAATGGATTTTTTGTACAAATAAAAAAAATTTATATAGTTGTTCTAAATGTCAAAATTGTATTTTAATAAAAAAAAATATTCATCCTGATTTATATATTATTAAAAATAATAAAGAAAAAAATAGTATTAGTATAGAACTAATTAGAAATATTATAAATTTAATTTATAAATCATCTTATAAAAATTTAGGGAAAATTATATGGTTACCTTTTGCTAAACAATTAAATATATCATCTAGTAATGCTATTTTAAAGATTTTAGAAGAACCTATTAATAATACTTGGTTTTTTATACAATGTAATAATAAAAATGAATTATTACCTACAATATATAGTAGATGTCAATTTTGGTATATATCTCCTCCTAACGAGGAAATAGGTATGTTATGGTTAAAAAATAATTTTACAAATAATAAAATTTTAAAAGATCAATCTGTAAAAACTGCATTACGTATATGTAATAATATACCAATATATGCATATCAATTATTAAATAATGTAATTTGGGAGAATAGAAATATTTTATATAATATTTTATTATCTTCTCTAGAAAAAGATATAATGAATTTATTATCTATATTAAATAATAAAAATATTTTATTATATATAAATTGGATTTATCTAATTTTACTAGATACGATAAAATTCCATCTTAATATAAATAAAAAATTTTTTTATAACTTAGATCAAATATCTATTATACATAAAATATCTAATTTAATTTTAGCAGATAAAATTTTTTTAATGATAAAAAAAATTTTGTTTTATAAGAATATTTTAATAAAAATTGATACAATTAATTCTGAATTAGTACTAATAAATTTATTATTATCTCTAGAAAAAATATATAAATATAATAAATATAAATAATATTTATTAAACTTAATAATCAAAATTAGGATATTATAATGTTCAATAATATATTTGCTAATATGCAAAAAATAGGTAAATCTTTAATGTTACCAGTATCAGTATTACCAATAGCTGGTATATTATTAGGTATAGGATCTGCAAATTTTAATTGGTTACCTCATATTATTTCTAATATTATGGAAAAAACAGGTAGTTCTGTATTTGCTAATATGCCTTTAATATTTTCTATTGGTATTTCTTTAGGATTTACTCATAATAATGGTGTATCTGCATTAGCATCTGTTATTTCTTATGGAATTTTAACAAAAACTGTTGAAGTTATGATTCCTATTTTATTACATAATAATGTAACACAAGAAATAATTATTCAAAAACATCTTACTGATACAGGAGTTTTAGGAGGTATTATTTCTGGTACTATTGCAGCTTATATGTTTAATCGTTTTCATAATATTCAATTAGTAGAATATCTTGGTTTTTTTTCTGGTAAACGTTTTGTTCCTATTATTTCAGGATTAACATCAATTTTTATTGGTTTATTATTATCTTTTATATGGGTGCCTATTGGTAAAATAATACAATTTTTTTCATATTGGGCAGTATATCAAAATCCAATACTTGCATTTGGGATTTATGGAGTTATAGAAAGAACTTTATTACCTTTTGGATTACATCATATTTGGAATGTTCCGTTTCAAATGGAAATAGGTTCATTTATAAATATAGTTACTAAACAAATATATCATGGTGATATTGCTAGATATATAGCTGGAGATCCATCTGCAGGAAAATTAGCTGGAGGATTTTTATTCAAAATGTATGGATTACCTGGAGCAGCTATTGCTATATGGCATACTTCTAAAAAAGAAAATAAAAATAGAATTGGTAGTTTAATGTTGTCTGCAGCACTAACATCTTTTTTTACAGGAATTACTGAACCTATAGAATTTTCTTTTATGTACGTAGCTCCAATATTATATATAATTCATATTATCTTATCTGGATTATCTTTTCCTATTTGTATTATGTTAGGAATGAGAAATGGAACAAGTTTTTCTCATGGATTAATTGATTTTATTATTTTAAGTGGTAATGGTTCTAAAATATGGTTATTTCCTATTATAGGATTTATTTATGCTATTATTTATTATAGTATATTTAAAATATTAATTATTAAATTAAATTTAAAAACTCCTGGTCGTGAAAAAATACAAAATTATACATATAAAAATAATGATATATCTTTAAATTATGGTAAAAAATTAGTGGAAGCTTTTGGAGGAAAAAATAATATTATTAATTTAGATGCATGTATTACTAGATTACGGATTAGTGTTATAAATATTAAACAAGTTAATAAAAAAGAATTAAAATTATTAGGAGCTTCTGCCGTTATTATTTTAGGTAATGGAGTCCAAGCTATATTTGGTACTAAATCTGATAATTTAAAAACAGAAATGGATAATTATATGAAAAATAATAATCATAAATAAATTTAAAATAAATTATTTTAAAATATAAAAATATTATGAATAATAAAAAAAATATATTTCAACAGATCTTATCTAAGAAAATAATTACTAAAATTATTTATGAAGATAACCTAGTAACAGCTTTTAATGATATAAAACCTCAAAGTCCAATACATGTTTTAATTATACCTAATAATTTCATAAGTACACTTAATGATATTAATAAAAATCATGAATTAATTTTAGGAAGAATGTTATTAGTTGCTTCAAAAATAGCTAAAAAAATGTTAATTGATAAAGATGGATATAGGGTTGTTATTAATTGTAATAAAAATGGAGGACAGACCATATTTTATTTACATATGCATTTATTAGGAGGAAGGCAGGGTATAAAATTTTTTTTTTAATTTATTAGCTATTTAAATTTATAAAAATGTATAAATATTTAAATATATTTTTTTTTATTAAAAAAAATATTTTATAAAATTTAAAATGTTTTTTGCTATGTATTTTAAATACATAGCAAAAAACTTATATTTCAAAATTAATTAAAAATTTTTATTTAAAAATGTGTAATATTAAATCTAATATTTTAGAAGAATATCCTGTTTCATTATCATACCAAGCAATTAATTTAAAAAAATTATTACTAATAGATATACTTGCTTTTTTATCGAAAATAGATGTTAATGAAGTTCCATTAAAATCACTTGATACAACATCATCTTCTGTATAACCAATGATTTCATTCATATAATTATATGATGCAAATTTAATAACTTTACAAATATCTGATAATGTAGTTTTATTTAAAACTTTTACAGTAAAATCTACAACAGAAACATTAGCGATAGGAACACGTAATGATATTCCTGTTAATTTATTTTTTAATTCTGGTAAAACAATTCCGACAGCTTTTGCAGCTCCAGTACTTGAAGGAATAATATTTTGATAAGCTGCTCTACCCCCTCTCCAGTCTTTACTAGAAGGACTATCTACAGTTTTTTGTGTTGAAGTTACTGCATGAATAGTTGTCATGAGACCATTTTCAATTATATAGTTATCATTAATAACCTTTGCTAAAGGTGCTAAACAATTGGTTGTACATGAAGCATTAGAAATAATATCTTCTCCATTATAATTATTAAAATTAACTCCTCTTACATACATAGGAATTAAATTATCTTTGGGAGGAGCTGTAAGAATAACTTTTTTAGCACCAGCAGTAATATGTTTTTTAGCTAATTCTTTTGTTAAAAAAATTCCTGTAGCTTCAATAACAACATCTATTTTAAGATCACCCCATTTTAATTTACTAGGATCTAATTCAGAAAAAACATGAATAATATTTTTATTTATAATTAAATTATTATTAAAAACTTTTATATTTTCATTAAAATTACCGTGTGTAGAATCATATTTTATCATATAAGCCATATAATTTATTTCTAATAAATCATTAATAGCTATAATTTTAATTTTAGTATTTTTTTGAGCAGCACGAAAAAAAATACGTCCTATTCTGCCAAATCCATTAATAGCAACTCTAATAGACATTAGGTTAACTCCTAAATTATTAATAAAATATAAAAATAATATATAATAAATTTATTTATTGATTTTAAATTTATATCATATATAAAGTATATGTTTTTTCATAATCTGAAAAGTTATCATTCTTTAATGATAAAAAATCTTTATTCAAGATAATTTTTATATAATTTTGAATTAAATTAGATTTAATATAATTATTTGTTTTGATAAAAAAATCTAATATACAAAAAGTTTTTGTATCTTCCCATAGAAATCTAATTTTTTTAATTTTTGCTAATTCAGAAATTTTCATTGCTGCATTATCAAAATCACCTAATTCATCAATTAATCCATATTTAATAGCATCTTGTCCCATAAAAACCATACCATTAGCTAATTTTTTTACATATTCTAAAGGAAGATGTCTTTCTTTAGAAACTAAGTTAATAAATTTGTCATAACCATTTTTTATATTTAATTCTATTATTTTTTTTTCTATAGGAGACATTTTTTCACTTAAAGGAACATTAAATCTATCAGATATATTAACTCCATCTTTTTTAATACCGATAAAATTTAAGATATCATGAAAATTATGTATAATACTAAATATTCCAATAGAACCAGTTAAACTTGCAGGATCAGCAATTATAAAATTAGCTGCTGTAGAAATCCAATAAGCTCCTGAAGCAGCTATTTTACCCATTAATACAACTATTGGTTTATGAATTTTTTTAAATAGAATTAATTCATTATAAATAGCTTGAGCCGCTAATATGTCTCCTCCTGGACTATTAATTTTTAATATTAATCCTTTAATTTGTGGATTTTGATAAACTTTATGTATTGCATTTATAATAGCATCACTTCCATTTTTACCATATATCATTATTCCATCTATTGTTATAACTGCAATATTAGCATTTTGTGGTTGTATAAAATTAATTATATTATATTTTATATAATCTTTAATATTAATTTTATTATATGTTTTTTTATCTTTATCTAAACCAAAATTTTGAATCATTTCCTCTTCAAAATCAGAATTACTAACTATTTTATCTATTAATTTATTTTTTAATGCAAATAAAGCTAGGTCTCCATGAGATTTTTCAAGAGAAATTAAAAATTTTTGATCTGTAGGAAAAATTTCTTTTGGTGTTAGTTTTCTATTAGTTGATATAGTTATTAAATAATCATTCCATAAATTATTAATTAATTTATTCATAATAATTTTATTATGACTAGACATATTACTTCTTGAAACAGGTTCTACAGCAGATTTATATTCTCCTATTTTAAATATATAAGATTTTATTTTTAAATTCTGTAAGAAATCCTTTATAAAAAATTTTTTAAATTCAAAACCATGTAACTTTACATAACCATATGGTAGTAAAAAAATTTTATTAGCAAAACTAGCTAGATAATATTGATTATGATCATATACATCTGAAATTGCATATATTTTTTTACCTGTTTCTTTAAAATTATTTAAATATTTACCGATATATCTTAGAGTAGGTATATCAAAAATATTTAAATTATTAAGTTTAAGTATAATTCCATTAATATTTTTATCTTTTTTTGCATAATTTATAGCTTGTATTATATTAAATACAGGATCATTATTTTTTTTACTTACAAATTTACTAAATAATTTAAATATTAAATTATTTTTATAAAAAGATTCATTAGTTATATTTTCTTCAAAACTTATTTCTAATACTTGATTATTTTTTTTAAAAATTTTGTTATTAATGTTTTTTTTATGATGAACATTATATATGTAATAACATAATAAAGATATTAATAATATAAAAATAATATTTATTATTAATATTCTAGTAAAATTAATTAATGACCATAGATAATAACAAAAAGATTTTACTAAATTCAATAACTTAATCATTTTTCACCTAATTTTTTAAAATAAAAATTTATTAAATAATTTTAAACTTTACCCAAATAGGAGCATGATCTGAAGGTTTAATTAAATTACGAATAGAATATTCTATATCTGAATTAATATAATATTTTATTAATGAATGAGTAATTAAAATAGTATCAATTCTTAATCCCTTATTTATAAGGAATCCTTTGGTTCTATAATCAAACCAAGAAAATTTATTATTTGTTAATGGATTCATTAATCTCCAAATATCAAATAAACCCCAATCAAGTAATTGATTAATATAAAATCTTTCTTTTGGTAAGAAAGAACATTTTCCTTGTTTTAACCATTTTTTACGTTTTTTTTCTCCTATACCAATATCTAAATCAGTAATACTAATATTAATATCTCCCATAATTATAATATGGTTATTTGGATTTAAATTTTTCTTTAAATAAGAATATAGATGCTTAAAAAAATTAATTTTATATTCAAATTTTATATAATTATTTTGATTATCTCCTTGAGGGAAATAACAATTTATAATTTTTATATTACCAATAGAACTATCTAAATCAACCATTATTAATCTTTTTTGATTACTATAATCTTTAAAAATTTTTTTTTGAATATTAAAAAATTTTTTTTTACTTAATAAAGCTACTCCATAATATTTTGATTGTCCACATACGTAAGCATTATACCCTAATCTATATATTTTTTCTTTAGGAAAATCTTTATTACTAACTTTTATTTCTTGTAATCCAATTATATCAGGGTTATATAATTTTATAATTAATTTTAATTGATGTATATGTGCTCTTATACCATTAATATTAAATGAAAAAATTTTCATAAAAATTTAAATTTTTAATATAAAATAACATATTTATGTTTTTTTATTTATATTTATAAAATAAATTTAAATAAAAAAAATAATTTTTCTATTAATTTTTTCCAATATGGTCTTTTTATCCATAAATTATATTCTAATTTTTGAGATTTTAAAATATATTTATTTTGTATATTTAAAAGTGATTTATTAAAGATATTATCTTCTATAATTAAATTAATTTCAAAATTTAAATATATACTTCTTATATCTAAATTTACAGTACCTATAAAACTAATTTTTTTATCTATAATAATACTTTTAGTATGTAAAAATCCTGTTTTTAATTGATAAATTTTAACTCCAGATTTTAATAATTTATAAAAAAAAAACTTACTAGCCCAATAAATTAAAATTGAATCATTATATTTAGGAATAATAATTTGTACATCTACTCCACGTTCAGAAGCAATACAAATTGCTAGTAATAAGTTATTACTTGGTATAAAATATGGAGTAGTAATTATCAAACTTTTTTTAGATAAAAATATAGCTGTAATTAAAGAATTATGAATTATTTTTTTAGATAATTCTAATCCTGAAAAAATTACCTGCACCCTATTTATATTATTTTTATTCTTAAATTTAACTAAATTTTTTTTTAACTGATGAAGTGATAAAATATATCTTCCTGTTTCAATTTCCCAATCATATGAATAAATAATACTTATAGTATTTACTATAGGGCCTGTTATACGTATCATTAAATCTATCCATTTACCTATTTTAATATTTTTTTTAAAATAAGAAGAATCAACCATATTCATGCTGCCAACATAAGCTGTTTTATTATCAATTAATATTATTTTTTTATGCTGCCTTAAATCTATACGAGAATAAAAAAAATTAAAAATTGTAATTTTTAATGATTGAATAATCAAAATACCTACTTTTAACATAATCTTATACCAGGAACTATAAAAAAATTTTTTACTTCCAATATAATCTAACATTATATAGCATTTAACACCTCTTTTTGCTGCTATTATAATCGATTTTGAAAATTTATTTACTAATCCTCCTGGAATCCATATATAAAATACAATATGTATACTATTTTTAGCTAAATTTATATCATTAATTAATGATGTAAATAATTTTAATGATGAATCTAATAATTGAATAGAATTATTAGTCATACTAAAAAGATTTTGTTTATTTTCACATAATTGAAATAATGATTTTATTTTAGTATTTGGTTTTATATATTTAAAATATAATTTATAATATATTTGTAATTTTTTTAATAATTCACTATAACGAAACCATATTTTTTTAGCTTTTTGTGATTTATATTGTGTTTTTGAATAAATTTCTCCAAAAATAAAATAAAAAATAATTCCTATCTTAGGAAAAACATATAAAATAAGACACCATAGTATATAAGACTTTATATCTTTATATTTTATAAAAATTCTAATTATAATACAAATTAATATTATTATATTAATATATAATAAAAACATATTTAAAAATTAATCATATTAAAATATAATGTTTTAAAAAAATATATATAAAAAAGTTTTAATAAAAAATATATTTTAAACTTTAAAAAGAAAATGAATGATATCACCATCTAAAATAATATATTGTTTACCTTCAATTTTCATTTTACCAAATAATTTTGCTTTTGTTACACTTTTATAAAAAATAAAATCTTTATAATGAATTACTTGAGCTCTAATAAATCCTCTTTGAATATCATTATGAATTTTTTTAGCAGCAATAAATGCTGTAGTTCCCTTTAAAATACTCCATGATTTTGTTTCTTTTATACCTACTGTATAAAAAGTATGTAAATTTAATAATTTAAAGCTATAAGTAATTATTTTTTTTAAGTCATAATTATTATTTATTGGTAATAATTTTTGTTTTTTATTTAGAGTTTTAATACATATTTTTAAAACTAGATAATTTTGATTAAGAATATTTATTTCTTCTAAAAAAAAATTATTTTTAATATCATTTTCATCTATATTAGCAATAATAATTATTGGTTTTATTGTTAATAATTTTAAATTTTTTAAAAAATTTGTTTCTTCTATATTTAATTTTAATAAATTTAATAATTTTCCATCTTTTAAATAATTTAAACAAATATTTAATAAATATTCCCATTTATTAAATATTTTTTGATTTTTTTTAGAAAAATTTTTTTGTACTTTAAAAATTAAATTTATATCAAATTGAATAATTTCATTATTTATGATATGAACATCTTTTATTGGATTAAATGATAAATTTAATATATTTTTATTATTAAAACAACGTACTACATGAATTATAGCATCAACTTCTGATATATTATGTAAAAATTGATTACCTAATCCTTCTCCTTTAAAAGCACCTTTAATTAAACCCGCGATATCAACAAAAGTTATTGTTGATTGTACAGTTTTTTTAGATTCTACTATTTTAGATAAATAAAATAACCTATCATCAGGTACAGTTACTATGCTAGTATTTGGTTTTATTGTACAAAAAGGATAATTTAATGCATCTACATTAGAATTAGTTAATGCATTAAATAATGTTGATTTACCTACATTAGGTAAACCTATTATACCACATTTTAATCCCATTATTTATCCTATTATTTTTTAGAATGTAAAAAATTAACTGCTTTATTATAATTATTTGTTTTAATAAAAATTAATAAAGCTTGTATACTACTTTTTATTGCAAAATTAATATTTTTTTGTTCAATTTTAGTAGGAAAACTTAATACAAAATTATTTACTTCTATTTTATTTTTTGGATGACCTATACCTATACGAAGTCTATAAAATAATTTATTATTAAAAATTTTAATAATACTATTAATACCATTATGTCCACCACTCCCACCACCATATTTAAATTTAATAATTCCAGGTAAAAAATCTAATTCATCATGAATAATTAAAATATTTTTTAAAGAAATTTTATAAAAATTAGAAACAATAAATATTATTTTTCCTGAATCATTCATAAAAGAATTTGGTATCAATAAAATTATATTTTGATTGAAAATACTAATATTAGTAATATATCCATTTAAATTTTTTATTTTTTTTAATTTTCCATTAAATTCTTGAGATAACTGTATAACATAATCTGCCCCTATATTATGACGAGTTCCTATAAATTTATTATTTTTATTATTACCCAATCCTGCAATTATTTTAATATTATTCAAATATTTACCTTATTTATTATATTTTATTTAAACATTATAGAAATAGATTCTTCGTTATTAATTCTTCTTATTGATTCTGCAAGTAAATAAGATAGAGTTAAGACTCTAACATTATTTAATTTTTTTATTTTTTTGGTTAATGGAATACTATCACATACAATAATTTCATCTATTACAGAATTATAAATATTTTCAATAGCATCTCCAGAAAAAATAGCATGTGTAACATAAGCAAAAACTCTTGTAGCTCCATTATTTTTTAATGCTTTTGCAGCTTGACATAATGTACCTCCTGTATCGATAATATCATCTATTAAAATACAATCTCTTTTGTGAACATCTCCAATAATATGCATAATTTCTGTTGTATTATAATTAGGTCTTCTTTTATCTATAATAGCCATATCTGTTCCATTAAATAATTGTTTTGCTATAGATCGTGCACGTATTACCCCACCAATATCTGGAGAAACTATTATAGGATTATTATATGTATTTTTTGATATATCTGTTAAAAATATAGAACTTGTAAAAACATTATCTACAGGAACATTAAAAAAACCTTGAATTTGTTCTGCATGTAAATCTACTGTTAGTATTCTACTTACACCTACTCTAGATAAAAAATCAGCTATTACCTTAGCTGTAATAGGAACTCTAGCAGAACGAATTCTTCGATCTTGCCTAGCATAACCAAAATAAGGAATAACAGCAGTTATTCTTCCTGCAGAAGCTCTTTTAAAAGCATCAATCATAATAATTAATTCAATAAGATTATCATTTGTAGGATTACAAGTTGATTGTATAATAAAAATATCATTTCCTCGAATATTTTCATTTATTTTAACAGATATTTCTCCATCACTAAATTTACCTACAAATATTTTTCCTAAATTAATATATAAATGATTAGCAATTTTTGTTGCTAATTTTGGAATAGCATTTCCAGTAAATAATTTCATATTAGTCATTCAAAACCTTTAAGATTATATTTTTAATTTTTATTTAAAAAATTTTTTAATTATAAAAAAAAATAATATTTTGATTAAATATTTTAAAATAAGAGTATATAATTTATATTAATTATTTAGTATATATTAATAATATTATATTTATAATAAAAAATATTTTATTTATAAAATTTTAAATATAAAAGTAAAATTTATGAATTCTTATATGATTAAAAAACTTAATATTTTATATAAAAGATATAATTATATAATTAAAAAATTAAGTCATTATAAAGTATATAATAATCAAAATTCTCTACGTAGTTTATCAACTGAATATTCAAAATTATCGAATATAATTAAACCTTTTATAAAATGGAAAAAATTACAACTAAATTTAGAAAATACTAAAATATTATTAGGAGAAAAAGATAAAGAAATATATTTAATGGCATTAGAAGATATAAAAAATATTAAAAAGAAAAAAAAAAAATTAGAAAAAATATTATATAAACTTCTTTATCCTAAAAATAAAGAAGATAATCGTAATTGTTTTTTAGAAATTAAAGCAGGTTCTGGAGGAAATGAAGCGGCAATATTTGTAAAAAATATTTCAAGAATGTATATTAGATATGCTGAATCACAAAAATGGAAAATACAGGTGATAAATATACATTATAGTGAATATGGTGGAGGTTTTAAAGAAATTATTTTAAAAATTATAGGAACTGGAGCATATGGAAAACTTAAATTTGAATCAGGAGGACATAGAGTACAAAGAATCCCTGAAACAGAATCACAAGGACGAGTACATACTTCTACTTGTATTATTGCTGTTATGCCTGAACTGTTAAAAACAGAAATTCCAGAAATAAATAATCAAGATTTAAAGATTGATACATTTAGATCTTCTGGAGCAGGAGGACAGCATGTTAATACAACAGACTCAGCTATACGGATTACTCATATCCCTACAGGAATTGTAGTTGAATGTCAAGATGAAAGATCTCAACACAAAAATAAAGCTAAAGCATTAGCTGTTTTAGCGGCAAGAATAAATACTTTAGAAATAAAAAAAAAAAATAAAGATAATGCATTAAAAAAAAAAAATTTATTAGGAAGTGGTGATCGTTCAGATAGAAAGAGAACTTATAATTTTATTCAGAAAAGAGTAACAGATCATCGTATTAATTTAACAATTTATAAATTAAATGAAATTATGGATGGAAATTTAGATATTTTAATTAAACCTATTATTAAGTATAATAATACTTATAAATTATAATATACATAAAAAAGATAATTTATGATTATTAATCAATGGTTAAAATATTCTTCTAATTTTTTAAAAAAAAATAAAATATCAACATATCAATTAGAAGCAGTTATATTATTATCTTTTGTGCTAAAAAAACCTAAATCTTGGATTTATGGTTTTGATGAAAAAATAATAAATCATAAACAATTTATAATATTACAAAATTTTTTAAAAAGAAGAATTAAAGGAGAACCTATAGCTTATATATTAGGTTTTTGTGAATTTTGGTCATTAAAAATTAATGTATCACCTTATGTTTTAATACCTCGTAAAGATACAGAAATTTTAGTAGATGTTGTATTAAAAAAAATAGATCATAATATTAAAAAAATACTAGATTTAGGTACTGGGAGTGGTGCAATTGCACTAGCAATTGCTTCTAAATATAACTTTCTAGATATTACTGCTATAGATGTTTCTAATAAAATTCTTGATATAGCTAAATATAATGCTAAAAAATTATATATTGATAATATTATATTTTTAATTAGTAATTGGTTTAGTAATCTTAAAAATAATACGTTTGATATTATAATTAGTAATCCTCCTTATATAAGTTTAAATGAATATTTTAATTTTAAAACACAATTAAAATTTGAACCTATGAAAGCATTAATTTCACTTAATAATGGATTAGCTGATTTAAATTATATTATTTCAAAATCTTTTAAATATCTTAATAATTATGGTTGGTTAATATTAGAACATAGTTATAAACAAGGATATATAATAAAAAAAATATTAAAAATAAAAAATTTTAAAAATATTACTCAATATCCTGATATACAGGGATATTATCGAGTAATTTGTGGTCAAAAAATTTTAAGTTAACAATATTTATAAATTTTTTAAAATTTAAACTTATAAAATTTAATTTTTTTAAAAAAATATTTTATATTATAAAAAAAATTAGATAAAATTAAGAATAATTTTTTTAATATATTTAATATAAAAATTTTGTTATTATAAAATAATATTCTTATTATAAAAGTAAAAAATGGAACAAAATGATAATTCTAAAAAAATAGAAAAAAAGATAAATTTATGTAATAAAATAAAACTATTAAAAGTAGATCATAGAATTATAGGAAAAAAATTAAATTTATATCATTTTCAAAATGAATCTCCAGGAATGGTTTTTTGGCATAATGATGGTTATATTATTTTTAGAGAATTACAAAAATTTTTACGTTTAAAATTAAATAAATATGATTATTTAGAAGTAAAAACTCCTTTTATAACTAATATTTCTATTTGGGAAAAAACAGGACATTGGAAAATTTATAAAGAAGCTATTTTTACAACTTATTCAGAAAATAGAAATTATTGTATAAAACCTATGAACTGTCCAGGGCATATTCAAATTTTTCAACAAGGATTAAAATCATATAAAGATTTACCATTAAGAATTGCTGAATTTGGTATTTGTCATAGAAATGAGCCATCTGGTTCTTTACATGGTTTAATGAGATTAAGAAATTTTACACAAGATGATGCTCATATTTTTTGTACAAAAAATCAAGTTATAAAAGAAATTGAAAATTGTATTAATATGATGTATGAAATTTATAATATTTTTGGTTTTAAAAAATTTATTGTAAAATTATCTACTAGACCTTTACACAAAATTGGAAATGATAAACTTTGGGATCAAACAGAAAATAATTTATCTTTTATTTTAAAAAAACTAAATATTAAATTTCAATATCAAATAGGAGAAGGAGCTTTTTATGGTCCTAAAATAGAATTTTCTTTTTTTGATTGTTTAAATAGAGAATGGCAATGTGGTACAATACAATTAGATTTTACATTACCAAAATGTTTAAATTTATTTTATATTAATAAACATAATAAACATAGTACACCAATAATAATACATCGTGCTATTTTAGGTTCTCTAGAAAGATTTATAGGTATTATTATTGAAGAATTCTCTGGATATTTACCTATTTGGTTAGCTCCTATACAAATTATAATTTTAAATATTAGTAAAAAACATATTCAATATGTTTTAAAAATATTTAAAATAATTCAAAAAAATGATATTCGTGTAAAATATGATATAAAAAATCAAAAGATTTCATTTAAAATAAGAAAATATACTATACAACATATTCCATATATTCTGATATGTGGAGACAAAGAAATTAATAATGAAACAATTTCAATAAGAAATTCTTTTGGTAAAGATTTGGGATTTATGAAAATTCATGATATTATCAATAAAATAAAAAAAGAAATTAATAATTTTTATTTTAAAAAAAGAGATTAAGGAGGTAAAATATTAAAATTGGAAAAAAAATAATACAATTATTACGTCCTAATAAAATTAATAAAAATATTAAGAGTAAAATTGTAAGATTAATAGGATTAAATGGTGAACAAATTGGGATAATTAGTTCACAAGAAGCTTTAATAAAAGCAAAAAATACTGGATTTGATCTAGTTGAAATTAGTCCTAATTCTGAACCTCCTGTATGTCGTATAATGGATTATGGTAAATATTTATATGCAAAAAACAAGGCTTCTAAAGAACAAAAAAAAAAACAAAAAATAATACATTTAAAAGAAATTAAGTTTCGTCCTGGAACAGATACAGGAGATTATAAAGTAAAATTACGTAATTTAATTCGTTTTTTAAAAAAAGGAGACAAAATAAAAGTTACTCTAAGATTTAGAGGTAGAGAAATGATACATACCAATCTTGGATTTTTAATGCTAAATCGTATAAAAAATGATTTAAAAAATTTAGCTACAGTAGAATTATATCCGACAAAAGTCGAAGGTAGGCAGATTATAATGATTTTAATTCCAAAAAAATAATTTTAAATATAAAAACTTGGATTTTTAAAATATGGGTAAACTTAAAACAGTAAGTAGCGTTGCAAAACGTTTTAAAAAAACAGGTAATGGTTTTTTTAAACATAAACAAGCAAATTTAAGACATTTATTAACTAAAAAAAGTAAAAAAAATAAAAGATCTTTACGAAAAAAGAAAATAGTTACAAAAGGAGATTCATATTCATTGAAAATGTGTTTACCTTATTTATAAGGTAAATATTTAAAACCTAATTATTATAGGAATTTAAATTTTATGGTTAGAATAAAACGTGGAGTTACTGCAAAAGCAAGACATAAAAAAATTATAAAACAAGCAAAAGGTTATTATGGAGCAAAATCCAGAACTTACCGTTCTGCTTTCCAAGCAGTAATTAAATCAGGACAATATGCTTATAGGGATAGAAAACAAAAAAAAAGAAAATTTCGTCAATTATGGATTATGAAAATTAATGCAGCGGTACGTCAAAAAAATATATCATATAATTATTTAATATATAAATTAAAAAAAAATAATATTAACATAAATAGAAAAATTTTAGCTAATATGGCAATATTTGATAATTTATCTTTTAATAAATTAATAGATTCTCAAATTATAAATTAATTAAATTTTATTTATTAAATTTTAATACCTTATAAAGTTATTTGTATTATATTAATGAGAATATCATATATGATATCTGATAATATAGTTATTATTGCAAAAAAAGAAATTTATTCAGTAAAAAATATTAAAGATCTAAATATATTAAAAATTAAATATTTAGGTAAAAAAGGATATATTACAAAACAATTTTTATTAATAAAAACTTTAAATAAAGAAGAAAAAATTAATAAAAGTATTATTATTAATAAACAAAAAAAACAAATACAAAAAATAATAATAAAACGTAAAAAAGAAATAGAATTAGATAAATATGATGAAAAAATTTTAAATCAAAAAATAGATATTTCACTACCTGGAAAATATATTGAAATAGGTTCTGAGCATCCTATAAAAAGTATAATTTACGAAATTGAAGAATTTTTTACACAAATAGGTTTTAAAATAGTTATAGGACCTGAAATAGAAGATGTTTATCATAATTTTGATGCATTAAATATTTCTAAAAACCATCCTATAAGAACAGAAAAAGATACATTTTGGTTAAATAAAAATACTTTATTACGCACTCAAACTTCTAACATACAAATTAGAATAATGAAAAAATCAAAACCTCCTATACGGATATTAACTTCTGGAAAAGTATATCGTAATGATTATGATAGTAATCATACTCCTATGTTTCATCAAATAGAAGGATTATTTATTGATAAAAAAGTAACTTTTAGTGATTTAAAAGGAATATTAATTTTATTTTTAAATTATTTTTTTGGTAAAAAATGTAAAATACGTTTTAGACCTTCTTATTTTCCTTTTACAGAACCTTCTTTAGAAGTGGATATTCTAAATAATAATCAGCAATGGATAGAAATTTTAGGTGCAGGAATGGTACATCCTAATGTTTTAAAAAATGTTCAAATAAATACTTCTCGATATTATGGATTTGCTTTTGGTTTAGGAGTAGAACGATTAGCTATGTTACGTTATAATATAAACGATATTCGTTTATTTTATGAAAATGATATACGTTTTCTTAAACAATTTAAATTCAATAATTTTATATGATTAAATTTAGTGAGTCATGGTTACGTGAATGGTTTAATTTTGATAAAGATATAAATTATTTAGCTGAAAAAATAACAATGTTAGGATTTGAAATAGAAAAAATTGAACCTATTACTATAAATATAAATTTTGACAATATCTTAGTAGGAGAAATAATAAAATCTTTTGTATATATAAAAAATCCTAAAATTTATAAATTAATAGTATCTATTAATAATGAAAAAACGTTAACAATATATTCTAATATAAATAATTGTAAAAATAAAATTAAAACTATTATAGCTACTAAATGTTCTTCTTTATATAAAAAATATATTAAAATACCAGAATATTCTTTTTTATTAAAATCAGAAGGATTATTATGTTCCTATCAAATTATTAATTTATATCAAAATAATACTATTAATAATATTATTGAACTAACTAAACATAGTTATAATGGAGAAAATGCACAAAAATATTTAAATTTAAAAGATAATATTTTACATATTAATATCCCTACTAATAGGTCTGATTGTTTAAGTATATTAGGATTTACTAGAGAATTATCTGTTTTAAATAAAAAATTATCTTTCAAAAAACCATATAAAAATAATTTAACTACAAAATCTAAAAAATATAAAATAAATATTAATTTTAATAAAAATATTAAAAATATACTATATCAATATAATTATTGTATTATTAAAAATCTTAATTTTACAAAAAAAATTCCATTATTTATTCAAAATAGATTATTTCAATCAGGAATTGATATTATTTCTGATAATCCATTATTAAATATTTATAATTATATAATTTTAGAATTAGGATATCCCATACAATTTTATGATTTTAATAAAATTAAAGGTAATATTTATATAAAATATGATGAAAAAAATGGATATGATTTTCTAAATATAGAAAATAAAAGAATTAATTTAATTAATGATAATTCATTACTTACTATAATGGACAGTTATAAAATAATATCTATACCTGGAATTATACAAAATAAAGACTTAGTTGTAAAATTAAAAACTAAAAATATTTTAATAGAGAGTTTGTTTTTAAATAAAAAATATATTGAATGTTTATTAAATAAAAATTCTTGCTTTAAAAATATTTCTAATATTTCTAATATTTATAATCGATATCTAGATCCCTTAATTCTAAAAGAAGTAATGATAAGAACAATAAATTTATTGATAGAAATATTTGGTGGCGATAGAAGTAAAATTTATACAATTAATATTAATAATATTTATTGTGTAAAAAAAGTAATTAAATTATCATTTAAACATATATATAAAATTTTAGGTTTTAATATTCTTCCAAAAGATATATTAAACATTTTAAATAAATTAGGTTTTTTTGTTATTAAAAAAAAAATTAATTATTGTATTATTCAAATACCTAGTTGGCGTAATGATATAAATATTTCAGAAGATTTAATAGAAGAAATCATACGTGTATATGGATATGATAAAATTCCTAATAAAATCAAAGTATTTTTTATTAAAAAAAATATTTTTAAAAAAAAGTTAAAATATAAAAAAATTAATATAAAAAAAATTAAAGATATTTTAATTCATAAAGGATATTATGAAGTAATTAATTATAGTTTTGTTGATCCTAAAATACAATCTATATTGTATCCAAAAATAGAATTTATTAAAATTAATAATCCTCTTACAATTGAAACATCCGTAATGCGTAATTCTTTATTATATGGATTAATTAATAATATTATTTATAATCAAAATAGACAACAAAAAAATTTACGTTTTTTTGAATATGGACTATGTTTTTTTAAAAATATAAAAGAAAAATTAGGAATTTCACAAAAGTTAATGTTAGCTGGTATAGCAAATGGAAATTTATATTCAGATTATTGGCAAGAAAAAAATAAACTAATAAATTTTTATGATATAAAAGGTGATTTAGAATATATTTTAAATTGTTTTCATAACTCTAATAAAATAGAATTTCGTCAAAATAACAATATTAAAATATTACATCCATATATAAGTTCATTAATTTATATTAATAAAATATATATTGGATATATTGGTATGTTACATCCTAAATTAATTAATTATTTTAATATAGATCATAATATTTTTTTCTTTGAATTATTTTTTAATAAAATTATTATTAATAATACTTTTAATTTTCAAAAAATTATTGATTTTCCAATAAATCGAAGGGATATATCTTTTTTTGTAAAAGAAAATATTTATTTTAAAGATATTTTATCTTTATTAAATAAATTAAAATTACAAGAAATTATAAAAATTCATTTAATTGATATATATAAAGGAGATAATATACCTATAGGATATAAAAGTATTACTTTAAGTTTATTTATACAAAATAAATCTTATACATTAAATGAAAAAGAAATTAATAATATTTTAAATAAATGTATTTTAGAATTAAAAAATAAATTTCAAATTTTATTAAGAGATCACATTTATTTATTAAAATAAAATTTTAAAATTATAAATAATATATGTTATTTATATAACAAGTAAATTTATTCTATAAAAAAGTAAAAAATGTTTACAGGTATTATTCAATCTATAGGTAAAATTAAAAATATTATCTTTAAAAAAGATATATATTGGATATATATAGAAACAAGTAAAAAATTCATTAAAAACCTAAAAATAGGAGAATCTATTTCTAATAATGGATGTTGTTTAACAATAGTTAATTTACATAAAAATATTATTAGTTTTCATTTAATAAAACAGACAATTAAAATTACAACTTTTAAAAAGATAAAAGTTGGTGATTATATAAATCTTGAAAAACCTATAAAAGTTAATGATCCTCTTGGAGGACATGTAGTTTTAGGACATGTTACTGATATTGGAATTATTACTAATATTATAAATTATGCTTTTTCTAAAATTTTATGGATAAAACCTAATAATATTTTACAAATGAATTATATTTTTCAAAAAGGATCCATATGTATAGACGGAGTTAGTTTAACAATAGACAAAAAATTAAAAAATAAATTTAGTGTAAATATAATACCAAAAACATTATATAAAACTACATTATCTAAAAAAAATATTAATAATTATGTAAATATTGAAACTGATGTATATACTAGAAATACAGTTAAAACTGTAGAAAGATTATATAATAATATTAAGTTTTTTAAATAAAATATTAAAAGGAATATGGATGATAAAAAAAAAAATAAATATTATAAAAAAATTAGAAAATCGTAATATTTTATATCAAGTAACTAATAAAAATAATTTATGTAAAATTTTAAATGAACAAAAAATTAATCTTTATTGTGGTTTTGATTTAACAGCAGATAGTTTACATATAGGACATCTTATACAATTAATTACACTCAAATATTTTCAAGAATTAGGGCACAGACCAATAATTTTATTAGGAGGAGCAACAAGCTTAATAGGAGATCCTAGTTTTAAATTAAGAAAAAGAAAAATAAATTCAATAGATCTTATAAATATATGGTTTCAAAAAATTAAATTACAACTAACTAATTTTTTAGATTTTAATTGTGGTAATAATAGCGCAACTATAATTAATAATTATAAATGGTTCCATAAAATGGATATTTTATTTTTTTTAAGAAAAATAGGAAAACATTTTTGTGTTAATCATATGATGAATAAAGATTCTATAAAAAATAGAATGATTAATAATAATACTGAAGGAATTTCTTTTACTGAATTTTCTTATAATTTATTACAAGCTTATGATTTTGCTTATTTAAATAAAAATTTTAATGTAATACTCCAAATTGGAGGTTCAGATCAATGGGGACATATTATTTCAGGAATAGATCTTATAAAAAAAATTTACAAAAAAAAAACTTTTGGAATAACAACTAATTTAATTCTTAAAAATGATGGAACAAAATTTGGAAAAACAGAAAAAAACACAATTTGGTTAGATTCAAAAAAAACTAGTCCATATAAATTTTTTCAATTTTGGTTAAATATATCAGATTCAATTATATTTAATTTTTTGAATATGTTTACTAATATTAGTTCAAATATAATTAATAATTATAATCAAAAAAAAAATAATATTAAACAAAATAGTCCTCAATATTTACTCGCAGAGTATATGACTAAAATGATACATGGTCAAAATAATTTAGTAATATCAAAAAAAATAACTAATTTACTTTTTTATGAAAAAATAAATAATTTATCTGAAAAAGATTTTTTTATATTATTTAATAATATTGATAATATTTCTTTAGAAAACAAAATATTTGATTTACAAACAATATTAATTTTAAGTAAATTTACATCTTCTCGTACAAAAGCATCTATTTTAATCAAATCGAATGCTATATTCATTAATAATGAAAATATATCTAATATTACATTTAAATTTACAAAATATCATAAAAAATTTAATCATTTTACTTTATTACGTAAAGGAAAAAAAAATTTTTGTTTAATTTATTGGAAATAAAAAAAATATTTATAATAGTACTATTATATAGTAATTTTTATTTTTTATGCGTTCTAGAGGATTTGAACCTCTGACTTTCACCATGTCATAGTGACACTCTACCTGCTGAGTTAAGAACGCATATGATATATAATATATCATATATATGATAAAAATCAATTTTTTTGTATTTTTAAAATACGTAAAATAATTAATATTGCTGCGATAGTTAATCCAATAATAAATCCGATCCAAAAACCTGATGGACCCATAGGGTTAGTGATTAAGTTCGTAATAGACAAGATATATCCAACTGGCAAACCTATTAACCAATAAGATATAAAAGTAATTAAAAAAATATATTTTGTATCTTTATAACCTTTTAAAATACCACATCCTATTACTTGAATAGAATCTGAAAACTGATAAATAGATGCTAATAATATTAAATGTGATGATAAATTTATAATATTCTTATTTGGATTATATAATGAAGCAATTTTTTTCCTAAAAAAAATACTTATTAAAATAGTAAAAATAGATATTATTCCTCCTATAATTTGTGCAATCCAACTAATAATTCTAGCTTTATCTTTATTACCTAAACCAAGGTATAATCCAACTATTATAGTAGTAGCAATACTTAATGATAAAGGAATAACAAAAATTAAAGAACTAAAATTTAAAGCTATTTGATGACTAATAATATTTTCTAATCCCATAGAAGATATAAATAAAGAAACAATACTAAATAATGTAATTTCAAAAAAAATAGATAATCCAATAGGAATTCCTAATTTTAATATTTTTTTTAATATTTTAAAATTAGGTTTATTTAATAAATTAAAATATTTAATATTATTAAAATATATTGATCTAGACATCCATATCATGGTTATAAAAAATAATATCCAGTAGATTAATACTGTAGATAAAGCACATCCTAAACTACCAAATGATGGTATATAACCAAAACCATAAATAAAAATATAATTAATTGGTATATATAAAATTACTCCAATCCAACTAATAATCATATCAGGTATGATTAAGGATAAAGCTATACATAAACAACGTAATATTTGTAATAATAAATATCCTGGTATACTCCAAAGCATTATTTTTAAAAATTTTTTTATTTTTAAAATTAAAAATATATTATTAGATAATATTGATATTAAAAAATTTATTTTATATAAAATTAGCATTAATATGCATGATATTATTATAGCTAATAAATATGATTGTTTTATATAATTTATTATATTTTTTTTATTATTAGATCCATATAATTTTGTAATAATAGGTATTAAAGCTAAAAAAATACCATGCCCAAACAATACTATTGGTAACCATATAGATGTACTTATTGATACTACAGCTATATCAATTTTATTAAAAGAACTTAACATAATAATATTGATAATACTTATTAATAGTAAAGCTATTTGTGTTAAAATCATTGGTATTGCAATATTAAATAATTTTTTAATTTCAATTAAATATTTTTGCACATATATCCTTTATATTTTTATAATTTATGAAATAAATATATTTTACTTTTAAATAATTTAGAATTATTATATATATAATTATATTAATTTTTAATAATTTATTATAAATAAAATAGAGAATTTTATGCAAATTTTTAATAAAATTAAAAAACAAATCAATAATAATCCTATTATTTTATATATGAAAGGAGATCTAGAAAATCCTCAATGTGGTTTTTCTGATAAAGCAGCTAAAATTATTTTATTTTATAAAGTAAAATGTACTTATGTTGATGTATTAAAAAATTCTAAAATTAGAATATCTTTACCAAAATATGCTGATTGGCCAACATTTCCACAATTATGGGTAAACGGTGAATTAATAGGAGGATATGATATATTATATACATTACATACTGATAATAAACTAAAAAATATTTTAAATATTAAAAAAAAATAATTTATATATAATTATAATAATTATTACGGAGGAGGCCATCCACCTTTTTTTTTCCAGTTATTAACTAATTTACAAAATAATTTAGCAGTACGATTAGTATCATATAATGCAGAATGTGCTTGATTATTATCAAATGAAATACCAATAGCATGACATGATTTAGCTAAAACAGTTTGACCTAATATTAAGCCACACATTGAAGCTGTATCAAATGTTACAAAAGAATGAAATGGATTATAATCTTCCATATTTGTTCTTTTAATAGCTTCCATAATAAAGCTATGATCAAAACTAGCATTATGAGCTACTATAACTGCTTTTTTACATTTATTTATTTTTATATCTTGAGAAATTTTTTTAAAAATAATTTTTAAAGCTTTTTTTTCATTTATAGCTCCTCTTAAAGAGGTATTAATGTTAATACCATTAAAAGCTATAGCTTCTGGAGAAATATTTGAACCTTTAAAAGGTATAATATGAAAATGTAATGTTTCATTTTTTTCTAACCAACCATTATACATTTTTAATGTTATTAAACTTATTTCTAATATAGCATTAGATTTAGAATTAAATCCTGAAGTTTCAATATCAATTACGACAGGATAAAAACCTCTAAATCTATAAGATAATAAATCTAATTTAGATAAGTTATTCATTTTTATTCTTAAAATTTTTATTTAAATATATTTTATATTAATATTATATACATAAATAAATTATACTTTTATGAATAAAAATACAAGTATAAAATATTTTATATATGTTTATATATTAAAAAAATATTTATATAATTGATAAAATTATTTTAAGTAAAAATAATTTTAATTAATTAAAGGCGATAAAAATGTTAACAAAAATAATAAAATTTAGACAAAATAATTTTTCCTTCTATGTAATTTATTTATATAATAATAAACCTGAGCTTATATATAATGCAATTAAAAAAAAAATAAATCATTCTCCTGTGTTTTTTAAAAAAATATCAGTTATTATAAATATTTATCATATAAAAAATGAAATGGATTGGGAAAAAGTTTATAATGCTATTATTTCTACAGGAATTAATATTATAGGAGTTAGTGGTTGTAATAATAAAAATATAATAAAAATTATACATAATACTGGTATACCTATTTTATTTACAAATAATAAAGATAATAAAAAAATTCAGAATATTGATATTAAAGAACAGAAAATAAATAAAAATACTTATAATACAACACAAAAATCTATTATTAAAATAATAAAAGAAAAAAGTTCATTATTACTAAATAAAAATATTATTTATAATAAAAGTAAAATTATTTATAATCCAATTAGATCAGGACAACAAATTTATGCTTATAATAGTGATCTAATTATTGTAAATAATGTTAGTACAGGAGCTGAATTAATAGCAGATGGTAATATTCATATTTATGGTTTTATGAGAGGAAAAGCTTTATCTGGAGCTAATGGAGATAAAAATTGTCAAATTTTTTGTAATCAATTATTTGCTGAATTACTATCTATTGCTGGTGAATATTTACTTCAAGATCAAATTCCTAAAAAATTTTTAGGAAAATCATCAAGAATATATTTAAAAAATAAAGTATTAACAATAAAATTATGTAATTAAATTTATTTTAGTTTACTGTTAAGGAACATTCTAATGCGTATAATTGTTGTTACTTCTGGTAAAGGTGGAGTAGGAAAAACTACTTCTAGTGCAGCTATAGCTACAGGACTAGCAAAAAATGGTAAAAAAACTGCTGTTATTGATTTTGATATTGGATTACGTAATCTTGATTTAATAATGGGTTGTGAAAGAAGAGTTGTGTATGATTTTATCAATGTTTTACAAGGAGAAGCAACATTAAATCAAGCTTTAATAAAAGATAAAAAACATAAAAATTTATATATTTTACCTGCTTCTCAAACAAAAAATAAAGATGCTTTAACTTATAAAGGAGTAGAAGTAATTTTAAAAAATTTACGTATTATGAATTTTGATTTTATCATATGTGATTCACCCGCAGGAATTGAGACAGGAGCTTTAACTGCATTATATTTTGCTGATGAAGCAATTATTACTACTAATCCTGAAATCTCTTCTATTAGAGATTCTGATAGAATTTTAGGTATTATTTCATCACAATCTAAAAGAGCTAAATATGGAGAAAATCCTATAAAAGAATATTTATTATTAACACGTTATAATCCTATAAGAGTTGATTGTGGTGATATGTTAAGTATTGATGATATTATAGAAATTTTAGGAATTAGAATAATAGGTGTAATACCAGAAGATCCTTTAGTTTTAAGAGCATCAAATCAAGGTAAAAGTATAATTTTACATGATAATTCTAATGCTTCATTAGCATATACTGACGCAGTTAAACGTTTATTAGGAGAAAAAATTCCTTTACGTTTTATAAAAAATAAACAAAAAAATTTTTTACAACGTTGGTTTTGGAGATAATATGAATTTTATTAATTTTTTTTTATCAAGAAAAAAGAAAACTGCTAATATTGCTAAAAAAAGACTACAGATTATTATATCAGAAGAATCAAAAAAAGGATATGTGTATCCTTGTTATATAACACAATTAAAACAAGAAATATTAAAAGTTATTTCTAAATATGTTAAAATTAATCCAAATATGATTAATATAGAGTTAGATGATAAAAAAAATAATATATCAACATTGGAATTAAATATTATTTTACCTAAAACAAAAAAATGTATAAAAAAAATGAATGATAAATAAAATTTATATTTATAATATATTTTTAATATAATTAATTTTATAATATTTTTTAATTTTTTTATTATTTAATAAAATATTATTAATAATATCAATAATTTCTTCTGAAGAAGGTTTATTAGAAATAAAATGTATTTTTAAGTTTTTATTTAATATTTTTTTTATATCATATTCTATATATTTATTTATATTAGAAATTAATACCCATATTCCTTTTAATAATAAGATTTTACTTAAAAAATCATTATAATTTAATAAACATTCATTTTTTTTACCAATCCATAAACCTTTATAATTTTTTCTATATAAAGAGAAATACAAAAGATTTTTATTACATTTAACTATAGTTATTACATTTTTAATTCCTGTTTTTTTCCATGATTTTTCAGCTAAAATCATTAAATGTGATATTCCTATTTTAGGAATATTAAGAGCATAAGATATACTTTCTATTGTTGCTATGCCTATTCTTATACTTGTAAAATTTCCAGGACCTAAATTATATCCTAATAAATTAATTTCAGATAATAATATTTTAGTTTCTTTTAAAATATTATTAATTAAATTTAATATATATTTTATATGTGAACAAGGACAAAATTTTATTTTATTGTAAATAATTTTATTATTTTTTAAGGTAATTAAACAATATTCAGTAGAAGTATCAATAGCTAAAATATTTTTATACATATAATTTTTAATTAGATATAAATTTATTGTTTAAAATTTAAATTATGTTATAATTTTACTGTTTTTAATAAATTTTAAAACTATTTTATATAATAATTATAATATAATATTATATTAAATAAAATATTAAATATTAAAATTAATTATTAATATTATAATTAATAATTTTATTTTTTTTTTAAAAAGTAAAATTTATTTATCGTATTGTTATGAGATATAAAATAAATAATAATTAATATGAGGGTATAGAGGTATAAACTCATGACAACAATAGTTAGTGTAAGGAAAAATAATAATGTAGTAATTGGTGGCGATGGACAAGCAACTCTTGGTCATATTATAATGAAAGGAAATGTTAAAAAAATTCGCAAATTATATAATAATACAGTTATTGCAGGTTTTGCAGGTGGTACTGCAGATGCTTTTACTCTTTTTGAATTATTTGAACAAAAATTAGAAATATATCAAGGTAATTTAATAAAATCAGCAGTAGAATTAGCCAAAGATTGGAGAACAGATCGTATGTTACGTAAATTAGAGGCTTTATTAGTAATTGCAGATAAAGTTACTTCTTTAATAATTACCGGTAGTGGAGATGTTATACAACCTGAGAATAATATAGTAACTATCGGTTCTGGTGGGCCATATGCACAAGCATCAGCTCGTGCTTTGTTTGAAAATACTAATTTAAGTGCATATGAAATAGTTAAAAAATCTTTAAATATAGCAGGAGATATTTGCATATATACTAATCATAATTTTACTATTGAAGAATTACCATCTAAATAAGCATGAGGAAAATGCTAATTATGTCTGAGATGACTCCAAAAGAAATTGTTAATGAATTAGATAAATTTATTATTGGGCAAGAAAGTGCAAAAAAAGCTGTAGCTATAGCGTTAAGAAACCGTTGGCGTCGTATGCAACTAGATGAAAATTTAAGACAGGAAGTAACACCTAAAAATATATTAATGATAGGGCCTACTGGTGTAGGAAAAACAGAAATTGCACGTAGATTAGCAAAATTAGCTAATGCACCCTTTATAAAAGTAGAAGCTACTAAATTTACTGAAATTGGTTATGTTGGTAAAGAAGTAGATTCTATTATTCGTGATTTAACTGATGTTTCTATAAAAATGATAAGGATACAAGCATTTAATAAAAATTGTAATAGAGCAAAAGAAATGGCGGAAGAAAGAATTCTTAATGTTTTAATTCCAAATAAAAATAATTGGAATAATGATAATAATATGGAATTAATTCGTCAAAAATTAAAAATTAAACTTAAAAATGGATTATTAGATAATCAAGAAATTGAAATTAATGTATCTAGTACCCCTATGGGTATTGAAATTATGGCTCCTCCAGGAATGGAAGAAATGACTAGTCAATTACAGTCACTATTTCAAAATTTAGGAGGTAATAAACAAAAAAAACGTAAATTAAAAATTAAGGATGCTATTAAATTATTAATAGAAGAAGAAGCAGGGAAATTACTTAATAATGAAGATATTAAACAAAAAGCTATAGAAGCAGTAGAACAAAATGGTATTGTTTTTTTAGATGAAATAGATAAAATTTGTAGAAGAAGTCATAATGTATCTTCTGATATTTCTAGAGAAGGAGTACAGAGAGATTTATTACCGTTAGTTGAAGGATGTACTGTATCAACAAAACATGGGATGGTTAAAACAGATCATATTTTATTTATTGCTTCAGGATCATTTCAAATATCTAAACCTTCTGATTTAATACCTGAATTACAAGGTAGATTACCTATTAGAGTAGAATTAAAAGCACTTACTAGTAATGATTTTGAAAGAATTTTAATAGAACCTAATGCATCTATAACAGTACAATATAAAGCATTATTAGCTACTGAAAAAGTAGATATCATCTTTACTAAAGATGGTATTAAAAAAATAGCAGAATCTGCTTGGAAAGTTAATGAAACTACTGAAAATATAGGAGCAAGAAGATTACATACTGTTCTAGAATATTTAATGTCTGATATATCTTATGAAGCTAATGAATATAATAATAAATCAATTATTATTGATAAAAATTATGTAAGTAAACATCTTGACACATTAATAATTAATGAGGATATTAGTAGATATATTTTATAATAAATTTTTTTATTTTTTTTAATAAAATAAAAAAATTTATAAAATAAAATTTTATTAAAATTAATCTAAATAAAATTAAGAATTTCTTTTCTTTAAAATTTTTATAATATCATTTAAATTAATATTTTTTATTTTTAATAAAACAATTAAATGATATACTAAATCAGCTGTTTCTTGCATAGTTTCTTTTTTATTATTATCATTTGCAGCTATAATAGTTTCTATGGCTTCTTCTCCTACTTTTTGTGATATTCTTTTTAAACCACTTTGGTATAAATCATAAGTATATGAAGATTCTATAGAATACTTTTTTTTATCTAAAATTTTTTCTAATAAATATAAAAAAGTAAAATCTGAAATAATATTTTTAAAACAACTATATTCATTTAAATGACATGTTTTATTAATAGGATTAACTAAAATAAGTAATGTATCTTTATCACAATCTATTGCAATTTTTTTAACATATAGAAAATTACCTGTTGTTTCTCCTTTAGTCCATATTTTATTTTTAGTTCTAGAAAAAAATGTAACTTTTTTAGTTTCTAATGTTATTTTCAGAGATTTTTGATTCATATATGCATGCATAAGTACTTGTCCAGAAATTTTATGTTGTATAATAACTGGAATTAATCCTTTTGTTTTTAACCAATTTAGATCATTTATAGAATTTAGTATTAACATAGTCTTACCTCAATATTTTTTTTAGATAAAAATTTTTTTAATGTATTAATATTAATAATATTTTTATGAAATACTGATGCAGCTAGAGCACCATCAACATTTATTTCTTTGTTAAAAACATGATAAAAATCTTTTAAAGAACCTGCACCTCCAGAAGCAATTAAAGGAATTTTACAAATTTTTCTAATTTTTTTTAATTGTATTAAATCATAACCATTGCATAATCCATCTTGATTCATCATATTTAATACTATTTCTCCAGCTCCTAATTCTTGTACTTTTTTAATCCATTCTATTGTTTCCCAAGGAGTTTTTTTAGTATATTTTGTATTACCAGTATATTTATATACACAATATTTTTTAGTTTCTTTGTTATACCAAGAATCTATTCCTATAACAATACATTGTTTACCAAAATATTTGGATAATTTTGTTATTAAATAAGGATTATCTAATGCAGGAGTATTTATAGATATTTTTTCCGCTCCTAAATATAATATTTTAGCAGCATCATCTATAGATTTAATACCACCTGCTATACAGATAGGTATACTAATTTTTTTAGCAATTTGTGATATCCATTTTTTATCTACTAATCGTTTATCAATAGATGCTGTAATATCATAAAATACTAATTCATCAGCTCCCTCTTTATCATATTTAGTAGCTAGGGATAAAATATCTCCTATAATTTTATGATTTTTAAATTGTTTCCCTTTTACTACTACATCTTTATAAACATCTAAACAGGGAATTATTCTTTTTGCCAACATAAATTAGCCTCTTTAATAGTAAATTTTTTTTCTAAAAAAGCTCTTCCTATAATTATATTTTTTACGCCACTATTTTTTAAATTTAAAATATCTTGTAAAGTAGAAATACCTCCTGATGCTTGAAAAAATATTTCTGGATATTTTTTAACTATTTCAGTATATAAATTTATATTTGGTCCTAAAAAAGTTCCATCTCGAGAAATATCAGTACATAACACATATTTTAATCCTATATTTAAAAATTTTTCTATAATATCTTCAAAAATCATATTACTTTTATTTTGCCAGCCATTTATAAAAATTATTTTTTCATAATTTTTATTAAATTTAATATCTAATGCTAAAATAATAGAATGTGGATTATATAAATTAAACCATTTTTGTACATTTTTAAAATCTTTAATTATTGAAGATCCTAATATAATTTGAGCATTAGGTATTAAATCAAAAATTAAATCTATATCCTTTTGGGATCTAATACCTCCCCCTATTTGTATAGAAGGTATTTGATATTTAGAAATTTCTTTTAATAGGTTAATTTGTTTTTTATTAGGATTTTTAGCTCCATCTAAATCTACAATATGGATTTTTTTTGCTCCTTCTTTAAGACATTTTTGTATATAAAATAAAGGTTCATATAAATATTTACGTTTTAAATTAAACTTTCCTTGATGTAATCTAACTACTTCTCCTTTTATTAAATCAATTGCTGGAATAATCATATTTATAGTTTTATATTTTTAAAAAATTTTTAATTAATTGTATACCATTAATTCCTGATCTTTCTGGATGAAATTGTACTCCAAAAAAATTTTTTTTCTGAATAACAGAACTAAAAATATTATCATAATTAGTAGTAGCTACTGTATAATCATTAATATTAACTTTATAACTGTGTGAAAAATAAAAATAAGAATTTTTATTAATATTATTGAATAATGGCGATGATTTTATATTATTTACTTTATTCCAGCCCATATGAGGAACTGGTATATGTTTATTATTCATTAATTGAGAAAAATAATCTAAAATTCCTAATGTAGAAATTCCATTATTTTCTTCACTATATTTACCTAAAATTTGCATACCTAAACATATCCCTAAAATATCTTTTTTACAATTTTGAATTAATTTTATTAAATTATCATTTTTTAATTTTTTAATTATAGAATTTGCTGAACCTACTCCTGGTAAAAAAATTTTATCAGCATTTAAAATTACATCTTTTTTATTTGTAATTTCAGAATTAAATCCTATTTTTTTTATAGTAGTTTTTAAAGAATAAAAATTACCACAAGATGTATCTAAAATAACAATTTTCAATTTAAAACTCCTTTTGAACTAGGAATAATGTTATTTACAATTTTTATAGCTTTTTTTAAAGAACATCCAAATGCTTTAAATAAGCTTTCAACTTTATGATGATCATTTTCTCCTGTAGCTTTTAAATATATATTACATGACATAGAATATGATAAAGAATAAAAAAAATGTTTAATCATTTCTGTACTTAAATCACCAATTTTTTGATATTTAAAATTTACATAATATTGTAAATATGGTCTACCAGATAGATCTAATGAACATTGAGCTAATGATTCATCCATTGGTAAAAAAAAACCAAATCTATTAATACCTCTTTTATTACCAAGAGCTTTAGAAAAAGCTTGTCCTAATGCTATTGCAATATCTTCTATAGTATGATGATCATCAATAAATAAATCTCCTTTACTATAAATATTTAAAAGAAATCCTCCATGTATTGCTATTTGTTCTAACATATGATTTAAAAAATTAATTCCAGTATTAATAATATTTTTACCTTTTTTATTTAATAATAATTCTACATTTATTGTAGTTTCTTTTGTTATTCTTTTTATTATAGCATATCTTTTTATTGGTGTTAATTTTGTTAAAATATCTAACCAATTACATATTTTTTTATTATATAAAATACCTTGAATACCAATGTTTTTTGCTAATTCAATATCAGTTAAACGATCACCTATAACATAACTATTTTTTTTATCTAAATTATTATTTAAATATGGTTTTAATAATGTTAAATTTGGTTTTCGACATAAACAATTATCATAAGAATAATGAGGACAAATAAAAATATTTTCAAATTCTATATTTTGTGATTTAAAAATATTAATCATAAAATTATGGGGAATATTAAAAGATTTATGAGAGAAAGATTTACTTCCTAAACCATCTTGGTTTGTAATTATTACAAATAAATAAGAAAGTTTTTTTAAAGCTGATAATGTAATAATAACATTTTTTTCAAAAAATAATTTATTAATATGATCAATTTGATAATTATTTTTAGGTTCAGATATTAAAGTTCCATCTCTATCTATAAAAAGTATTTTTTTTAACATATAGTATTTCTTTTTTTATAAAATTTTCTTAAGATAATTTTTTTAATTCAAAAAATAATTTTTTACATTCGTAAAATGTTCCTACTGTAATTCTTAAACAATTATGTAATTTTTTTTCATGATTTTGATTTCTCACAATTATTTTTTTTTTATTTAACATATTAAAAATATTATTAGAATTATTAAATTTTATTAGAATAAAATTAGTTTTACTATTAAATATAGTTTTTATACAAGGACAATTATTTAAATTATTTATTAACCATTTTTTATTATTAATTATTATTTTTACATTATTTTTCATAATAATTAAGTTTTTTAAATTTAAAGCTTGTATAGCTATATCTATAACAGGATCAGGAATGGGATAGGGAGCTATAACTTTTATTAAAATATTAATAATATTTTTATTTGTTAATATAAAACCACAACGTAACCCAGCTAATGCAAATGCTTTAGATAAAGTTCTTAATATAATTAAATTTTGATATTTATTTATTAAATAAGTTAAAGATTGATTAATACAAAATTCAATATACGCTTCATCAATAACAATAATTATTTTATTTTTTGTTAATTCTAATAGTTTTATTATATTATTTATATTAATAGAATTACCAGTTGGATTATTAGGATTACAAATATAAATAATTTTAACATTATTAAGATTTTTTTTAATTTTATCTAAATTTAATTCCCAATTATCTATACTATTAATCATTATATATTTAATATCTAATATCTCAGCAGTAACACGATACATATCATATGTTGGTGGACAAAATAGTATTTTATCATGTCTTTGATTACAAAATGTACGCATAATTATATCTATGCCTTCATCTGCTCCTCTTGTAATTAAAATGTTTTCAGTACTTAAATTTACATATCGACTATACATATTAATTAATTCTTTAGATTGAGGTTCTGGATATTTATTAAATATTTTTTTATTTAAAGTAAAATAAGAGGTAATAGGCGATTCATTAGCATTTAATAAAATTGAATGTTTCATATCACTTTTATATAGTGATCTAGCTGATTTATATGGAATTAAATTAATAATATTTTTTCGAGCTATTTTATTAATATTATTTATTTTTTTTTTTTGATGAAAAAAATTTTTATTAATAAAATTTTTTCTTATTGTAATAGAATTACTATGTCCTAATAAATTTTCTGTTTTTGCCATAATTTCTACTGTATGAGAAATATTTAATAAACCCTTTTTTGTTAATTTTTGTACATACATTCTTTTTTGAAAATCAGAAATTCCTAAACCTGAATATGTTAATGCATAACCATAAGTAGGTAAAACATGATTAGTTCCTGAAGCATAATCTCCAACTGATTCAGGAGTCCAATGACCTAAAAAAATTGATCCTGCATTAATAATTTTAGATAAAATTTTTTCATAATTATGACATTGGATAATAAGATGTTCAGGAGCATATTTATTTATTATTTTTATACATTCTTCAATATTTTTAACTATTATAATATGACTATTACTAATAGATTTTTTTGCTATATTTTTTTTAGGTAATTTTTCTAATTGTTGAGAAAGACCTTTTTGAACTAATTTTGCAATTTTTTCTTCAGTAGTAATTAAAAATACTTGAGAATCAATTCCATGTTCTGCTTGTGATAATAAATCTGCTATAATAAAATTATAATTTGCAGTATTATCAGCTAAAATAATTAATTCTGATGGACCTGCTGGCATATCTATAGAAATATTACTATAAATTTTATTTTGATTACTTACTTGTTTTTTAGCCTCTGTAACAAAAAAATTTCCTGGTCCAAAAATTTTATTTACTCTATTAATAGATTCTGTACCAAAAGCCATGGCTGCTATAGCATGGGCTCCTCCTACCTGAAAAATATTTTTTATATTACATAAATAAGCTGCAAATAAAATTTCGTTAGATATTGGAGCAGGAGAACATAATATAATTTCAGGACATAAAGCTAATTGAGCAGGAATTCCTAACATTAATACAGTGGAAAATAATGAAGATGTTCCTCCTGGGACGTATAATCCAACTTTAGGTATAGGACGATAAATTTGTTTACAAAAAACTCCAGGTATAATTTCAATTATTTTTTTTTTAAAAATCTGATATTTATGAAATTTATATATATTATTATAAGCACTTTGTATTGCATTTTTAATGTTTTTATCTATATAAAATTTTGCATTATTTATTTTTTCTGTATTAATTTTTAAATTATCAATTTTTATTTTATCAAATAATAAATTATATTTTTTTAAAGCATTATCTCCTTTTTTTTTTACTTGATTTAAAATATTTGTTACATTATTTTTAATTTTTTTATCTATTAAAAATATTGGTCGAGATAATATTTTTTTTTTTTCATCTTTATTATGATTATGCCAATAAATTAAATTATTTATAATAGTCATTTTATTACTCCATTATTTTTTCAATAGGTAAAACTAAAATAGAACTTGCTCCTAATAATTTTAATTTTTCCATTTTTTCCCAAAATAGTGTTTCACTACATACCATATGTATGGCTATTTTTTTAGTTTCTCCCATTAATGGTAAAATAGTAGGATTTTTAACATAAGATAATAATGACATTACTTGTTTTAATTTTTTATTTGGAATATGTAACATTATATATTTAGATTCTCTAGCTTGAATAACTCCTTTTATTCTAGTTAATAATTTATTTATTAATTTTTGTTTAAAATTTGATATTTTATCATAACGTTGTATTAAACACGCTTGAGAAGCATATATAATTTCTACTTCTTTAATACCATTAGCTTCTAATGTTGCTCCTGTTGAAACTAAATCACAAATAGCATCTGATAAACCTACTCTAGGAGCTAATTCTACTGAACCATTTAACATACATGATTTAAATATAATATGATGTTTATCGAGATACTTTTTTAATAAATTAGGATAAGAAGTTGCTATACAAGTATTTTGTAAAGATTGTAATCCTGTATAATTTTTATTAATAGGAATTGCTATAGATAATCTACATATACCAAAATCTAATTTACGTAATGTTAGATAATTTGCATTATCTCCTCTTGAGAGTCTAGTTAAAACTTCTTCTTCCAAAACATTTTTCCCAATAATACCTAAATCAACTACACCTTCCATAATTAATCCAGGAATATCATCATCACGTACTCTCAGAATATCAATAGGCATATTTTCTGTAAAAGCAATTAATCGTTGTTGTTGTAAATTAATTTTAAGACCACAATTTTTTAAAAGTTTACTAGATTCATTACTTAAACGACCAGATTTTTGTATTGCAATACGTAAACGATTATTATCTAGCATATTTTACCTTTTTATTTAAAAAACTTTAATTTTTTAAATATAAATTTAATAATTAAAAATTATTTATTTTATTTAAACTTAAATAACTTATTTAAAAATAACAACCATTTTTATTAAAAATTTTTTATAAATTTATTTTTTTAAATTTTATAAAAATATTTTTTAAAAAATTAAAATATATTTATTTTTATTTTATGTAACCTAAATCCCTATTTATAGGGTTTTTTGCTGAAATACGAGCTAATTGATCACATTTATTATTCATTTCATGATATGAATGTCCTTTAATCCATTTCCAATAAATATTATGGTTAGATAAAGCAAATTCTAATCTTTTCCATAAATCAATATTTTTTACTTTTTTTTTATTATCACGTAACCAATTACATTTTTTCCAATTATATATCCATTTTGTAATTCCTTTTTGTAAATAATTACTATCAGTAAATATGTAAATATTACAATTCTCTTTTAGAGATTCTAATGCTATAATAGAAGCCATTAACTCCATTCTATTATTAGTTGTTAAAAAAAATCCTTTAGTTAAAATTTTTTCATATTTATGATATTGTAAAATAGCAGCACATCCTCCTGGTCCAGGATTATATATACAAGAACCATCTGTAAAAATATTTATATTTTTATACATATAACTTTTTTATTAAAATTTACATTATTTATATAACAAATATGAAAAAATTTAATATACGTCAAGTAGTTTTAGATACAGAAACAACTGGGATGAATTTATCTTATCCCTATTATATAGGACATCGTATTATAGAAATAGGAATTATAGAAATTATTAATCGTAATATTACTAAAAATTACTTTCATACATATATAAATCCACAACAAACTATAAGTAAAGAAGCATTTAATATTCATGGTATTTCTAATGAATTTTTATATAAAAAACCTATTTTTTCTAACATTGTTGATAATTTTTTAAATTATATTAAAGGTTCAGAACTTATTATTCATAATGCTCAATTTGATATTAATTTTTTAAATTATGAATTATCTTTATTAAAAAAAAATTTTCCTAAAATAGAAGATATTTGTACTATAAAAGATACTCTTAAAATAGCTAGAAATCTTTTTCCAGGAAAAAGAAATTCATTAAATTCTTTATGTTCTAGATTTAATATTGATAAAAGTAAACGTAATTTACATGGAGCTTTATTAGATGCGAAACTTTTAGCATATGTTTTTTTATTTATGACTACTGAACAAAATTCATTTGAATTAAAATTTTCTAAAGAAAAAAATAATGAATTAGAAAATTTATTTAAAAAATTTAAAAAAAAAAAATTATTAATTATCACAGCTTCTAATCAAGAATTAAAATTACACAAATTAAATTTAAATTTAATTAAAAAAAAATGTGGTTTTTATTTATGGAAAAAATAAATAAAAGTATTGACGATTAACAATATGATATATAATATAATAATTATTATGGTGCGATAGTTCAGTTGGTTAGAATACCGGCCTGTCACGCCGGGGGTCACGGGTTCAAGTCCCGTTCGCACCGTAGTATTAAATTTTTAATATAGTAAAAATATAATAATTTATTAATAATATTATTAATCATTATTAATCCATAATACACATGATTTTTTATATAATTCTAAATTATTTTTTAAAATATTAATTAAATCTGAACAAATTTCTTTTTTATTTATAAAATCATTAATCCAAAAAAAAACAGTAAAATTAATAGAATTATTAGTAATTTCATCAACAATAACATTAACAATTGAATTTTTTATTATTTTATCATTTAAGGAAACAGTATCTAATAAAATTTTTTTAATCATATTTATATCTTTTTGTATTAAATCTCGTGAAATACCTAAAGTAATTTTATTACGATATTCATTTGATTTAGAAAAATTTACTATATTTTCTGTAAGAATTTTTCCATTCGGAACAGATATAATACTACCATCAAATGTTTTTAAAAGAGTACAAAAAATTTCAACATTAGTAATTTTCCCAGTAATATTACCTATGTTAATATAATCTCCTACTTTAAAAATACGAAAAGTAATAATTAATAATCCTGAGGCTAAATTTGCTAATGCACTTTGCCAAGCTAAACCAATTACTAATCCTATAGTTCCAAATGCAGCAAAAATTGATGATGTTTTTAATCCAATACTACTTAATGCACTAACTATAACAAAAATAGTTAAACTATATTTAAAAACATTTGTCAGAAATCCAGTTGTAATAGGATCTATATTTCTAATAGTAAAAACATTTTTTATTGTTTTAGTAACAAATTTCACCCCCCATAATCCAAAAAATAAAACCATCCCGGCTAAAATAAAATGCTCACATTGATATAAAATAAAAATTCTATTTTTAAATATCCACATTTTTATAAAATCTAATACACTAGTAAATTTATTCATATTTTAATAATCCCTTTTATAAAATAATTTGTATTGTTTTTTATAATTTAAGTAATTTATTTTTTATAATATATTAATCGCATTTAATTCTTTAAATGTTCTTTCTAGTCGTTTTTTCATAGAAATTTGTGATGCTCTAATCCATGATCTAGGATCATAATATTTTTTATTAGGTTTATTTAATCCTTCTGGATTACCAAGTTGGTTCTGTAAATATTTTTTATATTTTTTATAAAATTTTAATATACCTTCCCATGTAGCCCACTGAGTATCTGTATCAATATTCATTTTAATAACACCATAATTTATAGATTTTTTAATTTCTAATAATGAAGATCCAGAACCACCATGAAATACAAAATTAATAGGATTTTTAGAAAGATTATGTTTTTTACTAATAAATTTTTGTGAATTTTTTAAAATTTCAGGCAATAATTTTACATTTCCTGCTTTATATACTCCATGAACATTACCAAAAGAAGCAGCAATAATAAACTGTGAACTGATTAATTTTAATTTTTCATAGGCATAATTTACATCATTATAATCAGTATATAATAATTTTTTATTTAAATTACTATTATCAATACCGTCTTCTTCTCCTCCTGTACATCCTAATTCTATTTCTAATGTCATTTTCATATGTGACATTCTTTTTAAATAATAACTACATATTTTAATATTATCTTTAAGAGACTCTTTAGATAAATCTATCATATGAGATGAAAATAAAGATTTTTTATGTATTAAATAGTATTTTTCATTTTCATTTAATAAATGATCTATCCAAGATAATTTATTTTTTGGACAATGATCAGTATGTAAAATAACTGGGATACCATAATATTTAGCAATTTTATGAACATGTTTAGCTCCAGAAATAGCTCCTATTACAGAAGCTAATCTAGGATTTATTTTTTGTAATCCTTTACCAGCAATAAAAGAAGCTCCTGAATTTGAAAATTGAATAATTACTGAAGATTTTACTTTTGCTGCAGTTTCTAATACTACATTAATAGAATCAGTACCAATACAATTAATAGCTGGTAAAGCAAAGTTATTTTCTTTTGCTATTTTAAATATGGTTTGTACATCATTACCAACAACGACACCAGGTTTTACATAATTTAAAATTTTAGACATAATATATACTTTACCTTATTGTAATTTTTTTATTATTAAAAATTTTAATATTTTAATTAAAAATTAAAATATTATAAAATATTTTCTAATATAGATATAACAGGTAATTTACGTCCTTCGATATATTTTAAAAAAGCTCCACCACCTGTAGAAATATAGGAAATTTTATTAAAAGCATTAAATAATTCTATTGCAGCTAATGTATCTCCTCCTCCTACAATAGAAAAAGCATTACTATTTATAATAGCTTTAACTATATTTTCAGTACCTTTTCTAAAATTTTTAAATTCAAATACTCCAATAGGACCATTCCATAATATGGTTTTTGCTTTTTTTAATTCATTTTTAATAATATTTATAGTTTTATGCCCTATATCGAGAATTTTTTCATTTTTTAATATGTTATTAATATTTTTTATTTTTACTAAAGAATTATTTTTAATAGATGTACTAACTACACAATCAACGGGAAGAATTATATTTTTATATTTATTAATTATTTCTTGTGCTAATAAAATAGCATTAGGTTCATATAATGAACTTCCAATATCATTATTTAATGATAATAAAGTATTTGCTATACCTCCTCCTACAATTACTTTATCAGATAATTTAGATATTTTTTTTAAAACATTAAATTTAGTAGATATTTTAGCTCCACCTATAATAGAAATTATTGGTTTTACAGGATTTTTTAATAATTTTTTTAAATTTTTTATTTCATTTATTAATAAAAATCCTGCACAAGATTTTTTAGCAAAATTAATAACACCATAAGTAGATGAATGAATACGATGAGAAGTTGCAAATGCATCCATTACAAATATATCGCATAAAGATGCATATTGTTTAGATAGTTTTATACTATTATCTTTTTCACCAATATTAAAACGAACATTTTCTAAAAGAATGATTTCATTATTTTTAAACTCACATCCATTTAAATAATTTTTTTGTAAAATAACTTTATGATTTAAAATTTTTTCTAAATATATAGCAATTTTTTTTAGAGAAAATAAAGAATTATATTTTCCTTCACTAGGTCTTCCTAAATGAGAAGCTATAATAATTTTAGATCCTTTTTTTAAAGCATACTTTATAGTTGGTAATGATAATCTAATTCTAATATCAGAAATAATATTACCATTTAAATCTATAGGCACATTAAAATCAGATCTAATTAATAAAATTTTATTTTTAATATTTAAATTTAAAATACTCAACATAAGTAATTTAATCCTATAATTTAAAATGTTAAAACAATTAATTATATATATTTTTAAAAATTTTTTTAATTTTTAAAATAATGTTTTCAACAGTAAAACCAAATATTTTAAATAATTCTTTTGCAGGAGCAGAATATCCAAAAGTATTAATACCAATTACACTACCATTTAAACCTACATATTTATACCAAAAATCTTTAGAACCAGCTTCAATAGCTATTCTACATTTAATATTAATAGGTAATATATAATTTTTATATTCTTTTGTTTGTTTATCAAAGGTATCAGTAGATGGCATAGATACTACTCTAATTTTATATTTTGAAATAGATAATTTTTTATATACTTCAACAGCTAAAGATACTTCAGAACCAGAAGCAATTAAAATAATTTGGGGATTTTTATCTATACAATCTTTTAATATATATCCTCCATATGATATAAATGATATTTCTTTTTTATTTCTTTTTTGTGTAGGTAAATTTTGTCTGGATAAAACTAATACAGTAGGTTTAGATATATTTTCAATAGCAATTTTCCATGCTAGAGCGGTTTCAATTTGATCACATGGACGCCAAATACTTATATTTGGAATTAATCTTAAACTAGATAATTGTTCTATAGGTTGATGTGTAGGTCCATCTTCTCCTAATCCTATAGAATCATGGGTAAAAATCATTATATTTCTAATTTTCATTAAAGAAGCCATTCTTATGGCATTACGACAATAATCTGAAAAAACTAAAAAAGTAGCAGTATAAGTAATAAATCCCTTATATAAGGAAATTCCATTTGCTATAGCCATCATACCAAATTCTCTTACTCCATAATGGATATAATTACCATCTTTAAATTGATTAATAGGTCGAGAATTTTTTAAAAAAGTTAGATTACTACTAGATAAATCTGCAGAACCTCCGAATAATTCTGGTAATAATTTTGAATATTTTTGTAAAATATTCTTAGATGCTTCTCTTGTTGAAAGATTAATATTAAAATGATTTAATTTATGGATATATTTATTTATTTTATTATTCCAATTATATGGTAGAATATTATTAATTCTTCTTTTAAATTCTTTAGCTAAAAGAGGAAATTTATGATAATAATTTTTAAACATATTTATCCATTTAAGTTCTTTTATACTACCTATTTTTTTTGCATTCCATTTGTCATAAATATATTCAGGAATTTCAAAAGGTTTATAATGCCAATTTAATTTTTTTCTTATTAGTATAATTTCTTCTTTACCTAAAGGAGTTCCATGTGCAATATTTTTTCCTGATTTATTAGGTGATCCAAAAGCAATAATTGTATTACAAATTAATAAAGAAGGTTTTTCTTCTTTAAGAGATTTAGCATTTTCAATAGCTATTTCTATATTTTTATAATTATGTCCATTTATATTTGGAATAACATTCCATCCATAAGATTCAAATCTTTTTTGAGTATCATCATTACACCATCCTTTAATATTTCCATCTATAGAAATGTTATTATTATCATAAAAAACTATTAATTTTTTTAATTTTAATGTTCCTGCTAAAGAACATACTTCATGAGAAATACCTTCCATTAAACAACCATCACCTACAAAAACATAAATATAATGATCAATTATATTAAAATCTAATCTATTAAATTGTGCTGCTAACGTTTTTTCAGCTATAGCCATACCAACAGCATTTGCTAATCCTTGTCCTAAAGGACCAGTACTAGTTTCAATATTAGAAGTACAGCCATATTCAGGATGTCCCGGAGTTTTAGAATATAGTTTTCGAAATTTTTTTAAATCAGAAATTGTTAAATTATATCCAGTTAAATGTAACAAACTATACATTAACATTACACAATGTCCATTGGATAATATAAATCGATCACGATTTATCCATAAAGGATTATTAGGATTATGATTTAGATAATTACGCCAAAGTACTTCAGCTATATCTGCCATACCCATTGGTGCTCCAGGATGTCCGGACTGAGCATTTTCTATAGCATCTATACTTAAAAATCGAATAGCATTAGCAAGATTTCTTCTAGAAGGCATAATTTAAATTACTCCTAAAGTTAAAACAAAAATATTTTATAAAAAAATTATTTATATAAAGAAATATATACTTAAAATGTTTTAAAATCTATGTATTATAATTTTAAAATTTTAATTTTTAAAAATTTTATATATATTTTATTTTAAATAAATATATAATAATAAAGAAAAAATATTTTTAATTATAAAAGGTAATATTAATGACAGAATATTTATTTACATCAGAATCTGTATCAGAAGGACATCCTGATAAAATAGCAGATCAAATTTCAGATGCTATACTAGATGATATAATAAAACAAGATATTAAGGCTCGTGTAGCATGTGAAACATATATTAAAAATAATATGATATTAATTGGAGGAGAAATAACTACAAAAGCTAAAATAAATATAGAAAAAATAACAAGAAAAACTATAAAAGAAATAGGATACACTAATCCTAATGCAGGATTTAATGCTAATACATGTACAATACTAAATATTATTAGTAAACAATCGGAAGATATTAATAAAGGAATAACATCTAATTTAGATAGATACAATCAAGGAGCAGGAGATCAAGGTTTTGTTTTTGGATATGCAACAAATGAAACAGATGTTTTTATGCCAGCACCTATTGTATATGCACATAAATTAGTATATCAACAAGCACAAATTAGAAAAAAAAAAATATTATCATGGTTAGAACCAGATGCTAAAAGTCAAATTACTTTTAAATATAAAAATAATAAAATTATTAATATAGATTCTGTTGTTTTATCTACACAAATTTCTAAAGAAATATCATATAAAAAATTACAAGAAGCTATTATGGAAGAAATTATTAAACCAGTTTTGCCTAAAAATTGGATAAATAAAAAAACAAAATTTTTTATTAATCCTTCCGGTCGTTTTATTATAGGAGGACCTGTTAGTGATTGTGGTTTAACTGGAAGAAAAATTATTGTAGATACTTATGGAGGAATGGCTAGACATGGAGGAGGAGCTTTTTCAGGTAAAGATCCATCTAAAGTAGATAGATCTGCTGCTTATGCAGCGCGTTATATAGCAAAAAATATAGTAGCATCCTCTTTAGCTTCACGTTGTGAGATACAAATTGCCTATATTATAGGTATTGCTAATCCAATTTCAATAATGGTAAATACTTTTGGTACTGGAAAAGTATCTAATAAAAAAATAATATTATTTATTAAAGAAATTTTTGACTTAAGACCTTTTAATTTAATTAAAATGTTAGATCTTTTAAAACCAATATATAAAAAAACTGCATGTTATGGCCATTTTGGAAGAAATATTTTTACATGGGAAAAAATAGATGAAGTAAATAAATTTAAAGATTTTTTTAGTATTTAAGAAAAAAAATATTAATTATTTATAATAATATTTTTTAAAAAATTAAATTCCATAAATTAGAAAGATTATTTAAATTTTCTGTAATCCAACAATTTTTTCATTAAATTTAGTTTTCATTATAATTACACCTTTAGTATTACGTCCAACAACACAAATTTCAGATATATTAACACGTATAAGTGTTCCCATATTAGTTATAATAATAACTTGATCATTGTTTTCTACTTTTAAAGATCCTATTAATTTTCCATTTCTTTTATTAATTTTTATAGATATAACACCTTTTGTAGATCTAGATTTTGTTGGAAATGCTATGTGATTTGTACATTTACCGTATCCATTTTCTGTTATAGTAAAAATATTATTTTTAGATTTATGTTTTATAATTATTAATGAAACTATATAATCATCTTTTTTATTTAAAATATTCATTCCTTTTACACCTATTGTATTCCTTTCCATAGATCTAATTTGAGATTCATTAAATTTAACTGCTTTTCCTGAAGAAGAAAATAACATTATTTTATCATCTTTATTAACAAGTGATACTCCTATTAAAGTATCGTTTTTTTTTAATTTTATTGCAATAATTCCATTAGATCTAGGATTACTAAATTTTTTTAAATTTGTTTTCTTTATTTTTCCTTGTGAAGTTACTAAAATTAGATTTGAATTATTTGTATAGTCATTTACTACAAGAAAACTATTAATTACTTCTTTATCTCTTAAAGAAATTAAATTTATAATAGGTCTTCCTTTAGCATATCTGTTAGCTTCAGGAATATTATATACTTTTAACCAATATAAACGACCTTTATTAGAAAAACATAAGATGTTATCATGAGTATATGCTATTAAAATTTTATGAATAAAATCATTTTCTTTTAATTTTATAGCTAATTTACCTTTACCTCCTCTATGTTGTAAATTATATTCAGTAATTTTCTGATATTTAATATAACCTTGATAAGATAAAGTAATAATAACTTTTTCATGATTAATTAAATCCTTTTTTTGAATAAAAGAATTATTATTGAAAATAATTTCTGTTTTTCTATGATCTCCAAATTCTTTTTTTATTAAAATTAATTCATTATAGATTACTTTCATTAAGTATTCATAATTATTAATAATTTTAATTAATTTTGATATTTTATATATCAAATTTTGATATTCTATACATAATTTTTTATGTTCTAGGGTTGTTAATTTATTTAATTTTAATTCTAAAATAGCTTGAATTTGTTTATAACTAAAATGATAATTATCATTAAATTTTATTAAATTAGAATTAGTTAAATAAATATTTAATGTTTTTTTTTCTTTTAAATCAAAAATTTGAAATATATTTGGAATTTTCCAAGATTGAATATAAATTTTATTTCTTATAGTTTCTGATATTTTAGAAGAACGTATAATTTTTATAATTTCTTGTATATTTAATAAAGCTACTATTAATCCTTCTAATATATGTGCTTTATTGCGAGCTTTATCTATTTCATAATTTGTTCTTCTTATCACTATTTCACGACGATGAGAAATAAATGCTTTAATAATTTTTTTTAAAGACATTAATTTAGGCTCACCCTTATATAAGGAAACCATTTTTATACTAAAAGTAGTTTGTAATGATGTTAATTTATATAAATTATTTAAAAGAACATTAATAGATATATCTTTTTTGATTTTAATTAAAATACGTATACCATCTTTATCAGATTCATCTCTTAAAGTTTTAATACCTTGAATTTTTTTTTCTTTTATTAAAAAAGCTATTTTTTCTATTAATTTAGATTTATTTACTTGATAGGGGAGTTCATAAATTATGATAGTTTTATAATTTTTTTTTTCATCTTTAATTATTTTAATACGTCCTCTAAGAAAAATTTTTCCTTTTCCTGTACTATAAGCATTTTCAATACCATTTATACCATAAATAATCCCTGCAGTAGGAAAATCTGGACCTGGAATATGATTCATTAAATCTTTAGTAGTAATTGAATTATTATTAATATAAGCTAAACAAGCATTAATTACTTCAGTAATATTATGAGGAGGAATGTTAGTTGTCATTCCTACAGCTATACCTGATGATCCATTTATTAATAAATTAGGTATTTTAGTAGGCATTATTTCAGGTATTTTTTCAGTACCATCATAATTAGGTAAAAAATTTACTGTATTTTTTTCTAAATCAGTAATAATCTCCTGAGAAATTTTAGACATTTTTACTTCAGTATAACGCATAGCAGCAGCTGAATCTCCATCAATAGAACCAAAATTACCTTGTCCATTTATTAATGGATATCTTAAAGAAAATATTTGAGCTAATCTTACAATAGTATCATAAACTGCATTATCTCCATGAGGATGATATTTTCCTATAACATCACCTACTATTCTTGCTGATTTTTTATAAGGTTTATTCCATGTATTTCCTAATACATACATAGCGTATAATATACGTCTATGTACTGGTTTTAATCCATCTCTTACATCTGGTAATGCTCTTCCTATTATAACTGACATAGCATAATCTAAATAAGAATTTTTTAATTCTTCTTCAATATTAATTAATTTTATTTCTTTAGCAAAAGAATTCATATAAATAAATATCCTTTAAACTTAATTTTATAGGTTAAATATTTATCATTTATATTTATAAATATATAAATTTATTACAAAATTTATAAAAAAGTATAAATAAATTTTTTGATAAAATAAATTTTTGTATTTTTATATTCATATAATTATAATAATTATATTAATATAATAAATATATATATTTTATATAATACTAAATTTTTTAAAATATTTTTAACTTAAAGTATTATAATTTTTTAATTGTTTAATTTTTTTTTTTGCTTGATTAATAACTTCTTTAGGAATTCCTGCTAAAGATGCTACAAATAAACCATAATTTTTATTAATTGATCCAATTTTAACTTTATGTAAAAAAACAATAGAATTGTTTAATTCTATTGCATCAAAATATACATTTTTTATACATTTATTTTTAATTTTTAAGTTAGTTAATTCAATATAGTTAGTTGCAAATAAAGTAAGTGATTTATTTTTTTTTGCAATATTTTCTGCACAAGCCCAAGCAATAGCTAAGCCATCATGAGTGGATGTTCCTCTTCCTATTTCATCCATCAATACTAAACTTTTTTGTGTTGCATTTCTTAAAATATTTGCAGTTTCTATCATTTCTACCATAAAAGTAGATAATCCAGAAGAAATATCATCTGTTGATCCTATTCTAGTAAAAATTCTATCTATTGGTCCTATAATAGCTTTATCTGCAGGAACATAACTACCTATATAAGTCATTAATATAATTAATGCAACTTGCCTCATATAAGTACTTTTTCCCCCCATATTAGGACCTGTTATTAACAATATATTATGATTATTATTTAATAATACATTATTAGCTATAAATGGTGATTTTATAATATTTTCAACAATAGGATGTCTAGAATTAATTAAAGATATTCCTATTTTTTTTTTTATTATAGGACAAGTATAATTTAAAGTTAAAGATCGTTCAGCTAAGTTACATAATACATCTAATTCTGATAAATATAATGATAATTTTTGTAAATTTTTTAAAAAAGGATTAATGTAATCAAATAATTCTTCATATAATTTTTTTTCTAAATTTATAAGTTTTTCTTTTGAATTTAGAATATTTTTTTCGTATTTTTTTAATTCTGGAATTGTATATCTATTAAAATTTTTTAAAGTTTGGATTTGAATATATTTATTAGGTATATCAGATTTATAACTTTTATTAATCTGAATATAATATCCATGAATTGTATTAAATCCAATTTTTAATTTTTCTAATTTTAATAAATTACGTTCTTTTTGTTCTAAAAAAGATAGATATTTATTAGAATCTTTTGAAAATTTTCTTAATTCATCTAATAATATATTATATCCAGAAGCTATAACGTCTCCCTCTCTTAAGGATAAGGAAGGTTTTTTTTTTATAGATTTTTCTAATAAATTTTTTAATGAAAGAAATGATCCTAAATTTAAAATTTTAGTTTTTATTTCACAATTATCTATATTTTTAAAAATTTTATAAAAATAAGGTAAATAATTTAATGTTTGTCTTAAAGAAACTAAATCATGTGGTTTAGCAGTTTTTAATGCTAATCTAGCAATAATTCTTTCAATATCTCTAATTTTTAATAAAATTTTTTTAAAATCAAAATAATATTTTTGTAATATTGAAATATTTTTTTGTCTATTTAAAATAATTTTTATATCCCTTATAGGGTTATTTAACCATCGTTTTAATAAACGACTACCCATACTAGTAGTAGTATAATCTAATACTTTAATCAAAGTATTCTCATTATTTCCTGAAATACTGTTAATAATTTCTAAATTTTTACGAGTATTTTCATCCATAATAATTTCATTATTATGATTTTCTAAAAAAATATTATTAATATGCGGTAAATATACTCGTTGAGTATCTTTAACATATTGTATTAAACATCCTGCAGCTCTAACAGCTATAAGTGATTTTTCAATACCAAAACTTTTTAAATTTTTAGTTCCAAATTGCATATTTAATTGTTGAAAAGCTGTATCTATATCAAATTCCCACAATGGTCTACGTCTAATACAGTTTCTTTTTTCTATTAAACTTATATTTGTAAAATTTTCAGAATATAATAATTCTGTAGGGTTAGTTCTTTCTAATTCTCCTGCAATTATATTAATATCTTTATTTTCCATAATTCTAAAATCACCAGAACTAATATTTAATGTGGCATAACCAAATCCTAATTTTATATCTTGATATATTGCACCTAATAAATTATCAAAGTAATTATTTAATAAAACATCATCACTGACTGTTCCTGGTGTAATAATACGAACTATTTTTCTATCTAAAATTTTTTTTTTAGATAATATTTTTTTTTTTTGTATTTGTTCACAAATTGCTACTGATTCTCCTAATTTAATTAATTTTGATAGATAATTTTCTATACTATTAACAGGTATACCTGCCATAGGTATTGGTTTTCCATTTAATTTTCCTCTTTTAGTTAAGACAATATTTAATAATTTTGAGGCTTTTTTTGCGTCTTCAAAAAACATTTCATAAAAATCTCCTAATCTATAAAATAATAGAATATTAGGATATTGTTTTTTTAATTTAAAATATTGATCTATCATGGGTGTAGACATGTTTTTGTAATTTTTTAATATTTACTATTTTGAAAATTTATATTTCTTAATTTAAACAAAAATATTTTATATTAATAAAAATAAATAATCTATAAACAATTTTTATTTAAAAATAATTATTATTTATCATCATTATTATCATTAGTATCAATTAATCTTAGTATTATAAAAAATAAATTAATAAAGTCTAAATACAACATAAGTGCACCTAAAATAGCATATCTTCTTAAATTATCTTTATCATTTATATTTAAACTAATTTTTTTTGCAATATTTTTTAATTTTTGAGTATCATACGCAATAAGTAATGTAAAAAAAATTACACCAATATAATTTATTATAGATGCTACAAAATTATTTTGTAACCATAAATTTACAAATGAAGCTATAATTATACCAAATACACCCATTAATATAGTATTACCTAAATAACTTAAATCTTTTTTTGTATAATACCCCCAAATACACATAGATAAAAAAGTAAGTGATGTAGTTATAAATGCTGTAAAAATAGTATTTTGATTATATGTGCAAAATATTCCTGCTGTAGTTAACCCAGTTAAAGATGAATAAAACATAAATAAAGTAGTTAGTGTTTTTCCAGATAATCTATTTAAAAGATTTGAAATAGTAAATACTAGTACAAATTGTAAAAAACATAAACCTAATAAAAAGAATTTATTATTTAATATATAATTCATTATTTGAATTGTACTAGATACATACCATGCAACAAATGCTGTTAATAATAACCCACAAGACATCCACCCGTATACTTTTCTAAAGTATGTTTGTATATGATATTTTTCTTGTTTTAATGTAGTACTTTTAAAATTTGGATATTCTATCATAATTACACCTTTTAAAAAATTTAACCAAAATTTTAAAATAAATATTTTTATAAAAAAATATATTTTAACTATATTAATATTATATTATATAATATGTAAAATATATAGTATTTAATTTAAATATATATCATATAATGAATCATATACCTGTTTTATTAAAAGAATCTGTTCATAGTTTAAATATTAAAAAAAATGGAATATATATAGATGCAACCTATGGTTGTGGAGGACATACAAAATTAATTTTATCTAAATTAGGAAATTATGGACGAATATATGCCATAGATTGTGATATAAAAACAATATTAAAATATAAAATTATGGATAATAGAATTATTTATATCCATAATAAATTTTCAAATTTAAAATTAATTTTAAATAAAATGATAGGTAAAATAGATGGAATTTTTTTTGATCTAGGTATTTCTTCTTTTCAATTAAATAATCCTAAAAGAGGCTTTTCTTATATGTCTAATGGCCCATTAGATATGCGTATAAATCAAAATAATAAAATAACTGCTTTAAATTTATTAAAAAATATAAGTGAAAAAAAAATATCTGAAATATTAAAAAATTATGGTGAAGAAAGATATCATAAAAAAATAGCATATAATATAAAAAAATATATTTTAAAAAATAAATTACATAATACATATGATTTATCAAATTTAATTTGCTCTACAATTATTAAAAATAATAAATTTAAACATCCAGCAAAAAGATCTTTTCAAGCTATAAGAATCTTTTTAAATAAAGAAATAGAAGAACTTAAAAAGGTTTTAAATATTTCATTAGAATTATTAAAAAAAAATGGCATTATATCAATAATTAGTTTTCATTCAATAGAAGATAGAATTATTAAGAATTTTATGAAAAAACATAGTCCTTATTATAAGGGTAATATTAATAGTAAATTACCTTTAACTGAAAAAGAAATTAATTATTTATATTATAAAAATAATAAATTTAAATTAAAGATTATTAACAGAGTTTTTCCAAGTAAAAATGAAATTTTTAAAAATCCAAGAGCAAGAAGTGCAATATTACGTATTGCAAAAAAAATATAAAAAATAATAAATTTTATTTCTTTTATAGATTTAATAAAAATATTTTAAATTAAGGATTTAATCATTGAATTCTTCTTTATGTAGTTTACAAAAATTATTAAATAATTATATAAAAAATAATTTAATAAAAAATATTTTAATAGATAGAATAGTTTTAGATAGTAGAAAAATTAAAGGAAAAAATTGTCTTTTTATAGCAATAAAAGGACATAAAAATGATGGTAAAAATTTTATAGAACATGCTATCTTAAAAGGTGCTATTGCTATAATAACTTATTCAGATAATAAGGTACCATCTTATAGTATTTTATTTAAAAAAAATATACCTATTATTTATTTACCTAATTTACATAAATATATTTCATACATTGCAGGAATCTTATATAATCATCCAAGTAAAAAAATACCTGTTATAGGAATTACCGGAACTAATGGCAAAACAAGTATAACACATTTTTTAATGCAATGGATTACATTATTAGGAGGAAAACCAGCTGTTTTAAGTACAATAGGAAATGGTTTTTTAGAAAAATTAGTTAAAACTAAAAATACAACAGATTCAGCAATAAAAATACAATCTACATTAAAAAATTTTATAAAACAAAAAGCTAATATTATAATAATGGAAGTTTCATCTCATGGATTAACTCAATTTAGAGTATCAAATATACTATTTTCTATAGGAATTTTTACTAATTTAACTAGAGATCATTTAGATTATCATAAGAATATGCATAATTATGAATTATCTAAATTAAAATTTTTTACCGATCATAAAGTAAAAAAAAAAATTATAAATATTGACGATAATATAGGATTTAAATGGTTTAAAAAATTATCTAATGTAATATTAGTTACTACAAAAAAAAAATTTTTATGTAAATCTAATTTATTTATTTATGTAAAACATATAACTTATTCATCTGATAAAACAATTATTGTATTTAATTCTAGTTGGGGTAATGGAAAATTAAAAATTAATCTTATAGGTAAGTTTAATGTTATAAATATTATTTTAAGTATGGCTGCATTATTAAATTTAAATTATCCTTTAAAGAAATTAATAAAAACAGTATCTAAAATACATTCCGTGAAAGGAAGAATGGAAAAAATATTTTTTAAAAAAAAATATTCTAACATAATAATAGATTATGCTCATAATCCTGATTCTTTAAAAAATTTATTATTAACTATAAGAAAAAATAATTATGGTAAAATATGGTGTATTTTTGGATGTGGAGGAGAAAGAGATATAGGAAAAAGAAAAATAATGGGATATATAGCTACTAAATATGCTGATAATATAATCTTAACAACTGATAATCCTAGAACAGAAAATATAAATAATATAATTAAAGATATAAAAAAAGGATGTAGTAAATTAAATAATGTTTTTACTATTTTAGATAGGACTAAAGCTATTTCTTATGCAATCTTTAATTCTTCTAGAAAGGATATTATTTTGGTAATTGGTAAAGGTCATGAAAATTATCAAATTATTGGTAAAAAAATTTTAAATTATTCAGATTTTGATACTATTAACAATATATTAAGAAATATTAAATGAATAAATTAATTAGTTTAAAAAAAATATCAAAAATAGTCAATGGAATATTAATAGGTAATGATATTAAAATAATAAATTTTTCTATAAATAGTAGAAAAATAAAAAAAAAATGTATGTTTATTGCTATTTATGGTAAAAAATTTGATGGACATCATTTTATTAATGATGCCATTAAAAATGGAGCTTTAGCTATATTAGTTAATAAATATATTAATGTTAATATTCCTCAAATAATTGTATTAGATACTATCCTAGGATTAGGCAAATTAGGTTTATGGAAAAGAAATCAGTTTACAAATAATATAATAGGTATTACTGGTTCATCTGGTAAAACATCAGTTAAAGAAATGACAGTATCTATTTTAAAAAAAAAATATAAAACTATTTTTACTAAAAAAAATATGAATAATCATATCGGTATACCTTTAACATTATTAAATTTAACTAATAAATATAGATATGCCGTAATTGAAATAGGTGGTAATCAACTTAATGATATTTCTTATACTAGCAGTTTAGTAAAACCTAATATAGCAATAATTAATAATATATCAGAATCACATTTAGAAGGTTTTAAGTCATTAAAAAATATTATTAAAAGTAAAAGTAATATTTTTAATTATTTAACTGATAAAGGCACTGCAATTATTAATTATGATGATAATAATCAAAAAAAAATTTTAGAAAAATTAAATTATAATAAAAATATTTTAACTTTTTCCTTAAATAATAAAAAAGCTAATTTTTTTTCAAAAAATATAATAATTTTATCAAATAAAATTCAATTTATTTTAAATTCTCCTATAGGAGAAATATTAATTCAATTATTTCTTATCGGTGGAGGTATACATAATATTAATAACGCATTAGCATCTGCTGCATTATCTTTTGCAGTTGGATCTTCTTTAGAAGAAATATCTAATGGTTTAAAATATTTTAAACCTATTCAAGGAAGAATGTATCCAATTATTATTAATCATAATAAATTAATCATAAATGATACATATAACGCTAATCCTAATTCTGTAAATATAGCTATTAATGTTCTTAAAAATTTTCCTGGTAAAAAAATTTTAGTTATTGGAGATATGTTAGAATTAGGTATATATACATCATTTTATCATCAAAAAATAAAAAATTTAGTTTTTGTATCTAATATAGATTATATTTTTAGTATTGGTAAATATAGTAAATGTATTACTGAAAATAATATAAGAGCAAAACATTTTTCAAATAAAAATTTATTAATAAATGAATTATTTATAATTATTAAAGAATTAAAAAATTATACAATTTTATTTAAAGGATCACGTAAAAATAAAATGGAAATATTAATTAATATTTTACTGGAGAAATTAAAATGTTAATAATATTATTTAAATATTTAAATTTATTTTTAATTAATTTTAAATTACGTTTTATAATGACATTTTTATCATCATTTTGTATAACTTTTTTTTTTAGTCCCCTACTTATTAGTTACTTTAATCAAAAAAAAATTTCTCAAATTATTAGAAAAAATGGGCCTATTACACATTATTATAAAAACAATATTCCTACTATGGGTGGTTTAATTTTATTATTATCTATTTTAATTTCTGTTATTTTTTGGTCTAATTTATCAAATAAATATATTATTTATTCATTATTTATTATGATATTATATTCTATAATAGGTTTTATAGATGATTATTATAAAATAATTTTTAATAACTCAAAAGGATTAGAGCCATATAAAAAACTTTTTTTACAATTAATAGCCACTACTATAATTATAGTTATTATTTATATAAATAATAAAGAAAAGCTATATATACAATTTATTTTACCTTTTATTAATCAAATAATAAAATATAAATTAAATTTAACTATATATTTAATAATATCTTATTTAATTATTATAGGAATAAGTAATTCTGTAAATTTAACTGATGGATTAGATGGTTTAGTAATTATGCCTATAATTTTTATTTCTTTAGGATTATCTTTATTATGTTATTTTTCAGGAGATATATTTTTTTCTCAGTATTTTAATTTTATTTATGTAAAAAACGCAAAAGAATTAATAATTATATGTTTATCTATTGTTGGTTCTGGATTAGGTTTTTTATGGTATAATACATATCCTGCAAAAATTTTTATGGGAGATGTAGGATCATTATCTCTAGGAGCTATTATATCAATAATAGCTATTTTAATAAGACAAGAATTTTTATTTCTTATAATGTGTGGTATATTTATATTAGAATCACTATCTGTAATAATCCAAGTTATAAAATTTAAATATAATAAAAAACGTTTTTTTTTAATGGCTCCTTTACATCATCATTATGAATTACAAGGAATTGCTGAACCTTGTATTATTATTAGATTTTGGATTATTTCGTTAATATTAGTACTATTTTCTTTAATTTTAATAATATAAAAATTTTGTAAAATGAAAAAAAAAATTCTTATTATAGGATTAGGTATAACAGGCATATCATGCGTAAATTTTCTTTTAAAAAAGAAAATTATACCATCTGTAATGGATAAATGTATTAATCCAAAATTAATAGAAAAAATACCATCTTACATTCCATGTCATTTAGGATCTTATAAGAAAGATTGGATATTAAATTCTAATTTAATTATTTTAAGTCCTGGTATATCAATATTTAATAATTTTCTATTAGAAGCACAACAAAAAGGAATTGAAATAATAGGAGATATAGAATTATTTGCTCGTTATAATACTACTCCTGTAATAGCTATTACAGGTACAAATGGTAAAAGTACCGTTACTAATATGATTAGTAAAATTATGAAAAAAAATAATTTTAATATTAGTATAGGGGGTAATATAGGATATCCAGTATTAGATTTATTATCTTTTACAAAAGATTTCTATATTCTAGAAATATCTAGTTTTCAATTAGAAACAATAAAACAATTAAATATATATATTGCCGTTATTTTAAATATTTCACAAGATCATATGGATAGATATCCTTTAGGTATTAAACAATATCGTAACTTTAAATTACGTATTTATAAACATTCATCTATTTGTATATATAATTCTGATGATAAATTATGTTATCCTCATTATTTTTCTCCAAAAAAAAAATATATAACTTTTGGTAAAGTTTCTGGTAAATATAAATTATGTTATTATAAAAATAATATATATTTACAAATTAATAATAAAAAAATTTTAAATTTTAATAAAACAAAATTAATTGGTATCCATAATTATGTAAATGCTTTAGCTGTATTAGCTGTGACAGATACATTAAAAATTTCCAAAAAAATTTCTTTACAAGAAATAACTAATTACTTAAATATGAATCATATTTTACAAATAATCCATGTAGAAAATGGAGTTACTTGGATTAATGATTCAAAATCTACAAATATTAATAGTACTAAAGCAGCTTTAAAATATTTAGATAAAAAAAAAATTTGGTTATTATTAGGAGGATATGACAAAAATTGTGAATTATATTTATTAAAAAAATACTTACAAAAAAGAGATAATATTAATATTTACTGTTTTGGAATATCAAGTAAAAAAATATTATCTATTTATCCTAAAGCAATACTAGTAAAAACAATATATCAAGGAATTAAAAAAATAATTAAATTAGTAAAATTTGGAGATTTTGTATTATTATCTCCTGCATGTTCTAGTATTGATCAATTTAAAAATTTTAAACATCGTGGTAACGAATTTATTAGATTAGTTAAAAAATTTCATAATATTGAATAATATTTTTTTATTAAAAAATATTATATAATTAAAATATTTTAATTTATATCAAAATATTTTTAAATTATGAAAAAAAACAAAAAAATTCTTATAGTAGCTGGAGGAACAGGAGGACATATTATTCCTGCTTTAAATATAGCATATACATTAATAAAAAAAGGATGGGAAGTACGTTGGTTAGGAACATATTCTAGAATGGAGTCTAAAATTATTCCTAAAAAAAATATACGTATTTATTTAATAAAATTTTTTAGATTTAAAAAAAAAAATATTTTTTCAATTATTATTACTATAATTAAATTATTTATATCTACTTATAAATCAATTTTAATTTATAAAAAATATAAACCACACTTAGTATTAACAATGGGAAGTTATATTTCTGGACCTAGTGGTTTAGCTGCATGGTTATGTAAAATACCATTAGTCATACATGAACAAAATAATATTCCAGGTATAACAAATAAAATATTATCTAAAATTGCTACAGTCGCAATGCAAGCATATCCAAATACATTGCAGAATGCAATAGTAGTAGGAAATCCTTTAAGTGAAAAAATTATTAAATTATCTTTATATAAGAGATCTATTTTAAAAATTCATAAACCAATTCATTTATTAATTACAGGAGGTAGTCAAGGATCAAATATAATAAATAAAATAGGTATAAAATTAGCTTATATTTTAAAAAATAAAATATCAATTTTACATCAAGTAGGAAAAGGTAATTTAAAAAAAATATTTCATAAATATAAAAAAAATAAAATTAATAATTTAATTATAAAAGAATATATTAAAAATATGCATCAAGCATATGAATGGGCTGATATTATTATCTGTAGATCAGGAGCTATGACTGTAAGTGAGATTACTGCAATAGGATTACCTGCTATTTTTATACCATTTCAACATAAAGATAAACAACAATATTTTAATGCAATAAATTTACAAAAAATAGGAGCTGCTAAAATTTATGAACAACATAATTTAAATATTAATAATATTGTAAATACTATATTATCTTTAAATACCAAAAAAATGCTAAGTATATCAAAAAAATCTTATAATCTATCTATTATAGATTCTACAAAATTGATTTATAAAGAATTAAATAGAATAAAAATTAATTAATTTAATATTTACATAAGATGAAAATTAAAAATGTTTAGTAAAAAAATTTTTAATAAAATACCAAAAATGAAAAATATTAATCATATATATTTTATTGGTATTGGTGGTTCTGGAATGGGGGGGATTGCGACTATATTGGCAAAACAAGGATATAAAATTAGTGGTTCAGATTTATTTTCTAATTTTATTATAAAAGATCTAACTTTATTAAATATAAAGATATATTTTAAACATGATGCTAAAAATATAACAAATAATATAGATCTCGTTATAGTATCTACTGCTATAAAAAATGATAATCCAGAATTAATTACTGCAAAAAAATTAAATATTACTATACTTAGTAGAGCACAAATGTTGGCAAAATTAATGAAATTTTCTTATGGAATAACTATTACAGGAACTCATGGAAAAACAACAACTACAGCTATGATATATGAAATATATAAATTAGCTGGATTAAATCCTACATTTATAAATGGGGGTATTTTAAAATCTTCTAAAAAATACGCTTATTTAGGTTCAAGTAAATATTTTATTGCAGAGGCAGATGAAAGCGATGGATCTTTTTTACATTTAAAACCTATTATAAACATCATTACAAATATTGAAAATGAACATTTAGATTTTTATGAACATAATATTGAAATATTAAAAAAAACATTTTTAAAATTTTTAAAAAAACTTCCATCTTATGGATGTATAATTATTTGTATAGATAATATACATAACTATGATTTAATCAAAAAAAATAAACATCTTTTAAAAAAAAATATTATTACATATGGATTTCATAAAGATGCTGATATACAATTGTTTAATTATAACCAGAATGGTTATAAAACTAGTTTTTTTTTATTAGAAAAAAAAAAAAATTTATATTTAAAAATAAAATTAAATATTCCTGGTTATCATAATGTATTAAATGCAACAGCTGCATTTGCAGTATCATCTTATATTGGTTTAAATTATTCAATAATTTTAAGATCTTTAAAAAAATTTCAAGGTATTAAAAGAAGATTTGATATTTTAGGAATGTTATTTCCTTATAAAAATATAAATAATAAAAAAAATATAATTATTATTGATGATTATGGTCATCATCCAACTGAAATAAAAATGACTATAAATACAGCTCGTAAAATATGGCCAAATAGAAATTTAATCATGATTTTTCAACCACATCGTTATTCTAGAACTAAAAATTTATCAAATGAATTTGTAAAAATATTATCAAAAGTTGATAAATTATTTTTATTAAAAATTTATTCTGCAGGAGAAAAATTTATAAAAAATGCTAATAGTGAATATTTATTTAAAAAAATTAAAAAATTAGGAATTATAAAACCTATTTTGATTAAATCGAAAAATTATTATATTATTATAAATAATATATATTCGCAATTAATAGGAAATGAAATATTAATTTTTCAAGGAGCAGGTGATATAAATAATATATCTTCATTATTAATGAAATATAAATTTAAAAATAAAAAAATTAATAATCAAAACTTATAATAAATTTTAATTAAATTATGTCTAGAAAAATAGCTGTATTATTTGGGGGTAATTCTCCAGAAAGAGAAATTTCTTTAAAATCTGGTAAAGCAATTTTAAATGCTTTAGTAAAATTAGGTATTAATGCTATTGGGATAGATCCAATAAACTTCCCATTATTATATTTAAAAAAATATGGATTTAAAAAAATTTTTATATCTTTACACGGTAAAGGTGGAGAAGATGGTACTGTACAAGGAATATTAGATTATCTTAATATTCCTTATACTGGAAGTGGATTATTATCTTCTGCAATAACTATGAATAAATTTATTACAAAAACTCTTTGGAGAGAGTATGGATTACCTGTTGTCTATCCTTATTTTTTATTAAATAAAAAAAAATTTATAAAATCAAATTATTTAAAAATAGAAAAAAAAATTTTAAAATTTAAATTACCTATTTTTATAAAACCTAATTGTAATGGATCTAGTTTAGGTATTTCAAAAGTAAATCATTTAGATAATTTATTTGATGCAATAAAAAAAGCATTTATATATAGTGAGGATATTTTAATTGAAAAATATATAAAAGGTGAAGAATATACAGTTGGAATTCTAGATAAAAAAATTTTACCTCCTATAAAAATAGAATATTCTAGTTCTTTTTATAATTATCAAGCTAAATATTATTTAAATACTACTAAATATTTTTGTCCTAGCGGATTAAATAAAAATAAAGAAAAAGAATTAGAAAAAATAGTTTTAAATGCTTGGAATGTTGTAAAATGTAATACATGGGGAAGAATTGATATTATTTTAGATGAAAATAAAAATTTTCAATTATTAGAAATAAATACTATACCTGGTATGACTTCTCAAAGTTTGTATCCAATAGCAGCTAAAAAAGCAGGATTATCTTTTTATGATTTAGTTATAAAAATTTTAAATTTAACTAAATAAATTTTTCTATATAAAATAATTTATTTAATAAAAATTAATTTAAATTTTATTAATAATAGGCTATTTTAATAAATCTTTTTATTATATAACCTAATTTTTTAGGACTTTTTTTTGCAATATTTAATAATAATTTAGCACTATATTTCGTTAATAAATTTTTTTCTAAATTATATTTATTATTAATATTATTTTTAATAAATGTTGTTTTTAAAAAAACAGGATTAATTTTAATATCTATCTTTTTTAAAGATGGAATAACATATTTTTTTAGATAAACTAAAATAGTTGATTTTATAGATAAAAATCTCATTAAGGAACTTGCATTATATGTTTCTATAATTAGAATATTATTTTTTAAATTTTTAACATTATACCAATGGTGTAATTGTACAGGTAAATATTTTTTGATAATTTTATTAATTTTTATTAAAATATCTGTATGTATATATATTTTATGTAATATCTTCGTATAAGAAGAATAATATTTTTTTTGAAAAATTGTATTAATTAATAATAATTTATTATTACGCATCATTTTTGTCTTTTAAAGTTTTTTATAAAAAATTATAAATATTTTTTATATTTTTGTTAAAATAAATATTAAATAATATTTATAATTATACAATTATATTTTTATTAAGAGTATTTATATGTTAAAAAAAATTTTTACTAAAATTTTTGGTAGTAATAATGATCATGTTTTACGACGTATTCAAAAAACAGTAAATATTATTAATGATATGGAAATAGAATTTGAAAAATTAACTAATTTTGAATTACAAAATAAAACTTTATTTTTTAAAAAAAAATTACAAAATAATTTTTCTTTAGAAAATATTTTACCAGAAGCTTTTGCAACAGTTAGGGAAGCTAGTAAAAGAGTATTTGGTATGCGTCACTTTGACGTTCAATTAATAGGAGGTATTGTATTAAATAATAATTGTGTAGCAGAAATGAAAACTGGAGAAGGTAAAACATTAACATCTACATTACCAGCATATCTTAATGCTCTTACTGGTAAAGGAGTCCATATTGTTACTGTTAATGATTATTTAGCAAAACGTGATGCTATAAATAATAAAATATTATTTAAATTTTTAGGATTAAATGTCGGTATTAATATATCAAATATGTCATTACAAGAAAAAAAAATTGCTTATCAAGCAGATATTACTTACGGGACTAATAATGAATATGGATTTGATTTTTTAAGAGATAATATGGTTCTTGATTATAATGATAAAGTACAACGTAGTTTAAACTACGCTATTATAGATGAAGTTGATTCAATATTAATTGATGAAGCTCGCACTCCTTTAATTATTTCAGGATCTGCTGAAGATAGTTCAGATTTATATATTAAAATAAATAATATTATACCTCATCTAATATATCAATCAAAAGATGATTCTCCTTCTTATCAAGGTAAAGGACATTTTTTTATAGATGAAAAATCTCGTCAAGCATATTTAACTGAGAAAGGTTTAATTTATTTAGAAAAAATATTAATAGAAAAAAAAATAATAAATATAGGAGAATCTTTATATTCTAAAAATAATATTATTATTTTACATCATATTATTTCTGCATTAAGAGCACATAAACTTTTTAAAAAAAATGTTGATTATATATTAAAAAATAATAAAATTATAATAGTAGATGAACATACTGGAAGATTAATGGAAGGTAGAAGATGGTCAGAAGGATTACATCAGGCTATAGAAGCTAAAGAAAATGTTAAAATTAATAATGAAAATCAAACTCTAGCATCTATAACATTTCAAAATTATTTTAGATTATATAAAAAATTATCAGGAATGACAGGTACCGCTATTACAGAATCTTTTGAATTTAAAGAAATTTATAAATTAGATACAATAGTTGTTCCAACTAATAAACCTATGATTAGAAAAGATTTAGCAGATTTAATTTATTTAACTAAAAAAGAAAAAATAAAAGCTATAATTAAAGATATAAAAGAAAAACACCTAAAAGGTCAACCTATATTAGTTGGTACTGTTTCTATAAAAAAATCAGAATTAATTTCTCAAAAATTAAAAGAAATAGGTATAAAACATAATATTTTAAATGCTAAATTTCATGCTAAAGAAGCAGAAATAATTTCAAAAGCAGGTATAAAAAATGCAGTAACTATTGCAACTAATATGGCAGGTAGAGGGACAGATATTGTTTTAGGTGGTAATTTTATATTTAGTAATAATAAATATAATTTAGATAAAATAAAAAATTTAAAATTACAATGGCAAGAAAAACATAATGAAATTGTAAAATTAGGTGGTTTATATGTTATCGGAACTGAACGTCATGAATCTAGAAGAATTGATAATCAATTAAGAGGTCGTTCTGGTAGACAAGGAGATAAAGGTATATCAAGATTTTATTTGTCAATGGAAGATTCTTTAATGCGTATTTTTGCTCCTAAAAATATGTTATTTTTAATGAATAAACTTGGTATGAAATCTAATGATTATATTGAACATCCTTGGATAACTAAAGCTATATCTACAGCACAAAAAAAAGTAGAACATTATAATTTTGATATACGTAAACAATTACTTGAATACGATGATGTAATAAATGATCAACGTTTAGCAATATATTTACAAAGAAATAAATTATTAAAATCATTAAATATTAATCAAATAATTAAAAATTTTAGAATTGATGTTTTTACAAAAATAATAAATAGTTATATAAAATCTGATAGTTTTATCAAAGAAAAGTGGAATTTAAAAAAACTAAAAATTTATTTTTTTAATGTTTTTAATTTACAATTTCCTATTAAAAATTGGATACATAAATATCAAGAAAAAAATAAAAAAAAAATTAATAAAAATTATTTTTTTAAAAAAATTATTAATTTTTCAGAACAAGAATATATAAAAAAAATAAATACTCTAGATATTAAAACAGAATATATAAAAATTTTTGAAAAAAATATTGTTTTACAGATTTTAGATAGTTTATGGAAAGATCATCTTGCTGCAATAGAATATTTAAAACAAGGTATTCATTTAAGAGGCTATGCACAAAAAGATCCTAAACAAGAATATAAACGTGAATCTTTTCATATGTTTAATATTATGTTGGATACTTTAAAAAAAGAAGTTATTATTACTTTAAGTAAAATAGAAAATGAAATAATAAAAAATTATCATAAATCTTCAAAAAAATCAGAAAAAACTAGAATTTTTAACGATTATATAAAAAATAATAACTTAATTATTATAAAAAAAATATCTGATTCTTCTATAAATAATACAAATAAATATTTAAATAATACAAATTTTCTTCAAAAAAAAATAGGTAGAAATGAAAAATGTCCTTGTTTTTCAGGAAAAAAATATAAATTTTGTCATGGTTTAATAATAAAATAACTCTCATAATAATAGAGGGTATAAAAAATAAATTTATTTTTTATACCCTCTATTATTATGAGAGTTATTTTATATTATAAAAAAAATTTTTAATATTATCTAAAAATTTTCTTATTTTAGGAAAATTTTTATAACTAGAAAATTCATTAAAACTTTCATCTAATTGATACAAAATATTTTTTTGTTTATTATTTAAATTAATTGGTGTTTCAATTATTATCTTACATAATAAATCACCAAAAATACTATTTTTTCTAATTGATTTTATTCCTTTATTACGTATTCTAAACATCTTACCTGTTTGAGTCCCTTCAGGAATTTTTAATTTTACATAACCATTTAACGTAGGTATTTTTATATTACCACCTAATGTAGCTGTGATAAAATTAATAGGTAATTCACAATATAAATTACTTCCTTCACGAATAAAAAGAGAGTGTTTTTTAATTTTAATTTCTATATATAAATCTCCAGATTTAGCTCCATTATTACCTATTTCTCCCTCCCCATTTAATCTAATACGATCTCCAGTATCAATACCACTAGGTATTTTAACTGATAACGTTTTATAAACTTCTAATTTTCCTTGACCTTTACAATAAAAACAAGGATTTTTAATAAAATTACCTTGTCCATGACATCTAGGACAAGTTTGTTGTACAGTAAAAAAACCTTGGCTCATTTGTATTTGTCCATGTCCATTACATGTGTGACATTTTTGTAAAGAACCTTTAGCACCTGTTCCATTACAATAATTACAAGTTTTTAAAATAGGAATTTTTATTTCTTTAGTTATACCTTTTATTGCTTCTTCTAATGAAATTTCAATTAAATATTTTAAATCAGCACCTTTTTTAGATTTTTGATTACTTCTTGAACTACCAAATATATCACCAAAAACATCTCCAAAAATATCACTAAAATCAGTTGTATTACTTATGTTTTCTTGCTCAAAAGCAGAATGTCCATATTGATCATAGGCATTTCTTTTTTTTACATCACTTAAAATTTCATAAGCTTGTTTAATTTCTTTAAACTTATTTTCAGCCTCTTTATTTCCCGGATTACGATCGGGATGAAATTTCATAGCTAAACGTTTATATGCTCTTTTAATCTCACGATCTTCAGCATTTTTAGCAACACCTAAAATATCATAATAATCTTTTTTTGCCATAATAAATTACACTATTCTAATCTAACTTCATAATTTTATTAATACCGATCACTTTTAATAAATAAACGGTACTAATAATATTTTTTAATAATTTATTTATAGAAATAATTAAATAATTATTTTTTTTTATCTTTAATTTCTTCAAATTCAGCATCCACAACTTCATTATCCTGATTTTCAGGTTTTATATTATTATTTTTTTCTTCTTTAATATTATCATTATTTTTAGTTAAATTCATAATATTACTAGATACTTCTATTAATTTTTGTATTTTTGTTTGTATATTATCTTTATCTTCTGTTTTAAGGGATTTATTTAATTCATTAATTGCATTTGTTATTAATAATTTATCTTCTTTTTTAATTTGATTGTTTATTTCTTTAATTTTTTTTTCAGTATTATGTATAAGTTGATCCCCTTCATTACGTATTTTTACTAATTCTTCAAAAATACGATCAGATTCAGTATTAGCTTCTGCATCTCTTATCATTTTTTCTACTTCTTGTTTATTTAAACCTGATGATGCTTGTATAGTAATTTTCTGTTCTTTACCACTTTTTTTATCTTTAGCAGAAACATGTAAAATTCCATCTGCATCTATATCAAATGTTACTTCTATTTGAGGAATACCTCTAGGAGCAGGACTAATTCCATCTAAATTAAATTGTCCTAAAGATTTATTATCATTTGATCTTTTACGTTCTCCTTGTAAAACATGAATTGTAACAGATGATTGATTATCTTCAGCTGTTGAAAAAACTTGACTATGTTTAGTAGGGATAGTTGTATTCTTATTAATTAAGGATGTCATTACTCCACCAATAGTTTCTATACCTAAAGATAATGGAGTTACATCTAATAATAATACATCTTTTACATCTCCTGATAATACTCCACCTTGAACTGCTGCTCCTATAGCCACTGCTTCATCAGGATTTACATCTTTTCTTGGTTCTTTACCAAAAAAAGCTGCTACTTTATTTTGAACCATAGGCATACGAGTTTGCCCACCAACTAAAATTACATCACTTATATCTGAAGTAGATAAATTAGCATCTTTTAAAGCTATTTTAAGAGGTTTAATTGACGTATCTACTAAATCTTCTACTAAAGATTCTAGTTTAGCTCTTGTTAATTTAATATTTAAATGTTTTGGTCCTGAAATATTTGCTGTAATATAAGGTAGATTAACATCAGTTTGTTGTGCTGAAGATAATTCAATTTTAGCTTTTTCTGCAGATTCTTTTAATCTTTGCATAGCTAATGGATCATTTTTTAAATCTATTCCTTGATCTTTTTTAAATTCTGTTACTAAATAATTAATTATACGACTATCAAAATCCTCTCCTCCTAAATGTGTATCACCATTTGTGGATAATACTTCAAAAGTTTTTTCACCATCAACATCATCTATTTCGATAATAGAAATATCAAAAGTTCCTCCACCTAAATCATATACAGCTATAGTACGATTACCATGTCCTTTATCTAATCCATATGCTAAAGCAGCCGCGGTAGGTTCGTTTATAATTCTTTTTACTTCTAATCCAGCTATTCGTCCTGCATCTTTAGTAGCTTGACGTTGAGCATCATTAAAATAAGCAGGTACTGTAATAACAGCTTCATTTACTTTAACACCTAAAAAATCTTCAGCTGTCTTTTTCATTTTTTTTAAAACTTCAGCTGAAATTTGTGGTGGTGCCATTTTTTTACCTTTAATATCTATCCATGCATCACCATTATCTGATTTAATAATTTTATATGGCATTATTTTTATATCACGTTGTACTTCTTCATCATCAAATCGTCGACCAATTAATCTTTTAATAGCAAAAAGAGTATTTTGGGGATTAGTAATAGCTTGACGTTTTGCTGGTTGTCCTACTAAAATTTCTCCATCTTGGGTATAGGCAATTACCGAAGGTGTAGTTCTATCCCCTTCTGCATTTTCTAAAACTCTTGGTTTATTACCATCTATAATTGCTATACAAGAATTGGTTGTACCTAAATCGATACCAATTATTTTACTCATACAAATTACTCCTATAAATTTATAATTATTTTATGATATAAAATTTAATATATAAATATTTATAACATATTTATTATGTATTAAATAAAGCATAATCCCTAATGAAGAGGAAATGGGGACACATATTAATGTGTCAAGGGGGTAATACATTTTTTTTTTAAAATATAAGATTTATTTATTTTATTATAAAATATTTTTGTTAAAATAATATTACATATTAAAGTAATAATTACCTATTATTTCAAATTACAAAATATAAAATTATACTTTATTTAAATTATTTTTATTTCTATTTTTGGAGATTATAAATGAAATATACAGCAGAAAAAATAACTTTTTTAAATAAAAATTTATTAGATTGTATAGTAATACCTATATTTGAACAATATAAATTTTCTGAAATTACAAAAAAAATAAATAAAATATCTAATAATTATATATTAGATACTTTAAAAAAAAATAATGTACAAGGGAAAATAAATCAAAATATAATTTTATATAATATTCCTAATTTTTTATGTTCTAAAACAATAATTATAGGTTGTGGAGTTAGAAGTAAACTTAATAGAGAAAAAAATAAATTAATTATATATAATGTTATTAATATTTTAAAAAAACATTTAATTAAAGAAATTAATTGGTACCTTACAGATTTAGAAATAGATAATTATCAATTATATTGGAATATAAGAGATACAATTACCATTATTGAAAAAAATATTTATTTATTTAATAAATTTAAGAAAAATAAATTATCTTTTTCATCTAAAATAAAATTTATTATTACTAATAATAATGATGAAATTTACTTTAATGCTATAAAGCATTCAATAGCTATTAATTTAGGTATTAAAAAAGCTAAAAATATGGCTAATTTACCTCCTAATATATGCACTCCTAAATATTTATCTATTAAATCAACAAAATTAACAAAAAAATATAAAAATTTTTCTATTAAAATTATTGATGAAAAAATGATGCAAAAAATAGGTATGAATGCTTATTTAGCTGTAAGTCAAGGATCTAAAAACAAGCCTTTTATGTCTATAATAGAATATAAAAATAATAATAAGTTACAACCTATAATTTTATTAGGTAAAGGAGTGACTTTTGATTCAGGAGGTATATCTTTAAAACCTAGTAAAAATATGGAAGAAATGAAATATGATATGTGTGGTGCAGCTGCTGTATACGGGACTATGTATGCAATAGCAGAATTACAGTTACCTTTAAATATTATTGCTATTTTAGCTGGTTGTGAAAATATGCTTAGTGCTAATTCATATAGACCTAGTGATATTATAAAAACAATGTCAGGTACTACTGTAGAAATTATAAATACAGATGCCGAAGGACGTTTAATTTTGTGTGATGTATTAACATATATTAAAAAATATAATCCTAAATATGTAATTGATATTGCTACCCTAACAGGAGCTTGTGTTATTGCATTAGGTAATAATATAAGTGGTTTAATGTCTAACAATAAAAAATTATCTAATGAAATCATAAAAGCTTCATTAGAAGCAGATGATAGAGTTTGGGAATTACCTATTAATGATATAAATTATTTTAATAAATTAAAATCTAATATTGCTAATTTAGTTAATAGTAGTGATGGTGTTGCAGGTACAATAACTGCTGCTTGTTTTTTATCTCAATTTACTAAAAAATATAAATGGGCTCACATAGATATAGCAGGAACAGCATGGTATTATATAAATAATAAATCAACTGCTTCAGGAAGACCTATTAATATGTTATGTCAATTTTTGATTAATCAAGCTATAATTATAAATAATAATTAATAATATTAATATAAATTTTATTTATATACAGGATAGTTTTTATCATGGATAAAATATATAATCCAAATATTTTTGAAAAAAAAATTTATAATTATTGGAAAAATAATAATTATTTTAAAAATAAATTAGATAATTCTAAAAAATGTTTTTCTATTATGGTCCCTCCACCTAATATTACAGGTTATTTACATATAGGACATGCATTACAATATACTCTTATAGATATTTTAGTACGATATAATCGTATGTTAGGTAAAAATATATTATGTCAAGTAGGTATTGATCATGCAGGTATTGCAACACAAAATTTAATAGAACAAAAAATTTTTAATGAAACAGGAAAAACAAAAAATGATTATAGTAAAAAATTTTTTTTAGATTATATTTGGAAATGGAAAAATAAATACTGTAATATTATTTATGATCAAATGAAACGATTAGGTTTATCTGCAGATTGGGAAAAAACAAGATTTACTATGGATGATAAATTTACTAAATCTGTAAGAGATATTTTTATAATTCTTTATAATAAAGGATTAATTTATAAAAAAAAGAGATTAATACATTGGGATTTTAAACTTAAAACAGTAATATCTGATTTAGAAGTAGAATATAAAAAAATTAAAACTAATATATGGTATATACGATACCTTTTTGTAGATCAAATAACAACCTTAAATAAGAAAAATTATTTAACTATAGCTACAACTAGACCAGAAACATTATTAGCTGATAGTGCAATAGCTATTAATCCTTTAGATAAGAGATATAATAACTTAATTGGTAAATTTGTAATTATTCCTATAATTAATCGAAAAATACCTATTATAGCAGATCATTACGCTAAAATTACAAAAGGAACTGGGTGTGTTAAAATTAGTCCTGCACATGATTTTAATGATTATCAAGTTGCCATAAGACATAATTTACCTTTAATTAATATTTTTGATCTAGAAGGTAATATATTAAAAAAATGTCAAATTTTTAATGTAAAACAACAAGTAATTAAATTTAATAATAACATACCAAAAAATTTACAAAAAATTAATTTTATAAAAGCAAGAAGTATAATTATAAAAAAAATTAAACAACAAGGATTACTAGATAAATATAAAATAAAATCTACATTAATTCCATTTAGTATTCGTAGTAATACAATTATTATCCCTATGTTAACAAATCAATGGTATTTAAATGTTAAAATTTTATCTAAAAATGCAATAAATGCTGTAAAAAATAAACAAATTATATTTTTTCCTAAAAAATATAAAAATATGTTTTATGCATGGATGAATAATATTCAAGATTGGTGTATATCTCGTCAATTATGGTGGGGACATAAAATACCTGTTTGGTATGATAAACAAAATAAAATTTATGTCGGAAATAATGAAAAAGAAATAAGAAGAAAATATAATTTAGATCAAAATATTAATTTAACACAAGATCCTGATGTTTTAGATACTTGGTTTTCTTCTAGTTTATGGACTTTTATTACTTTAGATTGGCCTAATAATAAAAATTTTTCTTTTTTTCATCCTACTAGTGTTATTATTAGTGGTTTTGATATTATATTTTTTTGGATATCTAGAATGATAATGATAACAATGCATTTTGTTAAAAATAAAGATAATACACCTCAAATTCCCTTTAAAAATATTTTAATGACAGGTTTAATAAGAGATGATAAAGGAAATAAAATGTCAAAATCAAAAGGTAATGTTATTAATCCTTTAGATTTTATTGATGGTTCTTCCTCTATAAATTTTTTAAAAAAAAATAATTTTTTAAAAGATAATAAAATTAATTTAATTAAAAAATTAAAAAAAAAAACATTATATAATAAAATTTATGGAGCAGATGCATTAAGATTTACATTAACTGCTTTATCATCTACAGGTCGTGATATATATTGGGATATAACTAGATTAGAAGGATATCGTAATTTTTGTAATAAAATTTGGAATGCAAGTATTTTTATTTTAAAGAATATAAAATATGAATTTATTAATAAAAAAGAAAATTTGTCTCTAATAGATAGATGGATTTGGTCTGAATATTTTTTAGTTGTAGATTATTATATAAAATCATTAAACAAATATCGTTTTGATCATGCTGCTAATATTTTATATAATTTTATATGGAATAAATTTTGTAATTGGTATTTAGAATATAGTAAAATAATTTTTAAAGAAAATAATCAATTTAATTATATTGGAACACATTATACTTTATATAATCTTTTTGAATCATTATTACGATTATCTCATCCAATAATTCCATTTATTACTGAAGTTATATGGCAAAAAATAATTAAAAATAAAAAAAATATATCTAATAGTAGTATTATGATACAATCTTTTCCTAAAGTAAATAAAATAGAAATAGATAAAAAAATTATAAATATTTTTAATATATTTATTAATGTAATTATAATTATTCGTAATCATAGAATAGAAATGAATATTAAAAATACTAAAAAAATTAATTTATACATAAAAAATATAAGTAATGAATTTGATATATTTTTGAAAAAAAATATAAATATTTTAAAAAAATTTGTAAATTTAAATAAAATTATTTTTATTGAAAAAAATCTTGATTTTCCTAAAAAAACATTAATTAATAAAATTAATAATATTGAATTTGCTATTCCATTAAATAATAAAATTATTAATCAAAAAAAAATATTAAATCAAATTAATAAAAAATTACATGATAATCAAAAAATAATAAATATTTTAAATAAAAATATAAAAAATAAAAATTTTTTATCTAAAGCACCTAAACCAATTATACAAAAAACTTTAGAAAAATTAAAAAATTGTAAGATTTTAAAAAAAGAATTATTACAAAAAAATTTATTGATTAAAAATTTATAAAATTTTATTTTTTATTATTTTAAAATTATTTATAAATCAGGACTTAAATTATGAATCAATTTTATAATAAACATTTTTTAAAATTATCAGATTTTTCTAAAAAAGATCTTTATGAATTAATTAAAATTTCAGAAAAATTAAAATATAAAAAAAAAAAATTTAAAGAAGAAAAAAAATTAATTAATAAAAATATTATTTTAATATATGAAAAAAATTCAACAAGAACAAGATGTTCTTTTGAAATAGCTTGTTTTGATCAAGGAGCAAATATTACTTATTTAAATATAAAAGATAGTCATATAGGTTACAAAGAATCTTTAAAAGATTCTGCTAGAATTTTAAGTAATATGTATCATGGATTACAATATAGAGGACAATATCAAAAAAATATAGAAGTTATTGCAAAATATGCTTCTATTCCTGTATGGAATGGATTAACAAATGAATTTCATCCTACTCAAATATTAGCAGATTTATTAACTATTAAAGAAAATTTAAAAAATAAAAAAATTGAACAAATTAAATTATCATATATAGGTGATATAAATAATAACATATCTTATAGCTTAATAGAAGCATCAATTATAATTGGATTTAAATTATGTTTAATTTCTCCACAAAAATTAAAATCAAATAATAATAAATATATAAATAATATAATAAAAAAAATTAAATATAATAATAATATTCATATTACTAATAATATTAATTTTGGTATAAAAAATACAGATTTTATTTATACTGATGTCTGGTTATCTATGGGAGAAAAAGAATCTCCCCAATTATGGGAAAAAAAAATAAAAGAATTACACACTTATCAAGTTAATAAATCACTATTAATGAAGAGTCAAAATAATAATATTAAAGTTATGCACTGTTTACCTTCATTACATTTATATAATCATTATAAAAATTTATTTAATAAAGCTATAATAGCTAAATATAATTTATATAATGGATTAGAAATAACAGATGAAGTTTTTGAATCTAATAATAGTATTATTTTTCAACAAGCAGAAAATAAAATTCATACCATGAAAGCTATAATTATTACTTCTTTATTAAAAGAAAAATATTAAAATTTATTATAAAAAATTTTTATAAATAAAATTTTAATAAATTATTTTAAAAATTAAATAATAGATTTTTTATAAAAAAATATTTTAACTAAAATTTACTATTTCGATAAGACCATGTATATGAAATATTAAAATTAAAAATAAAATTTGTGTTTTGAAAAAAAAGTCATATTTTACAAATTTAATAAATAAAGTGTTAAAATTTTTAAAAATATAAAATATATATTTTAAAAAAATAAATTTTTCATTAGTCTTATAACAAAGATTATAATTTTTTTTTAAAAATACTAAAAATTATTAACTAAAATTTTTTTAAAAATATCTAATTTATCTAAAAATGTAAAAATTTAAATTTAAGTTATTAAAATTAAATATAAATAATTTAAATATATTTATAAGGTTTAATAAAATGTTTTTATTTTTTAGAATAATATGTATTATTTTTATAATAATATTATTACCAATAACAAAAAAATATTTTAATAATACAAAATTGCATCAAGATACTATTTTTTTTTACAATTGGACAGAATATGTTCCTCAAGAAATTTTAAATAAATTTACTCAAGAAACAGGTATTAAAGTTATTTATTCTACATATGAATCTAATGAAAGTATGTATACTAAATTAAAAACTTATAAAAAACAATCATATGATTTAGTTGTACCTTCTACATATTTTGTAGCTAAAATGAAAAATGAAGGTATGATACAAAAGATAGAAAAAAAAAAAATACCTAATTTTTCAAATTTAGATCATAAATTTTTAAATAAACCATTTGATTTAAATAATGAATATTCTATACCATATATGTGGGGAGCAACAGCTATAGGAATTAATACAAATGTTATAAATCCTAATTCTATTAATAGTTGGAATGATTTATGGAATTTAAAATATCATAAATCTATTTCTTTAATAGATGATGCTAAAGAAGTATTTCAAATGTCATTAATAAAATTAGGTTTACCAGGAAATACTACAAATCCTAATCATTTTAAAAAAGCTTTTATAGATTTAAAAAAATTAATGCCTAATATTATTTCATTTAATTCTGATAATCCTGGATATCCTTTTATTGAAGGTTCAGTAAATATAGGAATGATTTGGAATGGTTCTGCTTTTTCTATACAAAAATTAGGTATTCCTTTAAAATTTATTTGGCCTAAAGAAGGAGGTATTTTTTGGATGGATAGTTTTGTTATTCCTAGTAACGCAAAAAATATTAAAGGAGCGTTAAAATTAATTAATTTTTTATTAAGACCAGATATTGCAGCACAAATAGCTGAAAAAACAGGTTTTTCTACCCCAAATTTAAAAGCTAAAAAATTATTACCATTAGATATAATTAATAATAATATATTATATCCTAATGATGAAATAATTAATAAAGGTATATGGCAAAACGATATTGATATTAATATAAGTAAAAAATATGAAACTTATTTTCAAATATTAAAAAATTTATAATATTAAATTAATTTTTAAATTTTAATTAAAATTAATTATATATTTTTATATAAAAATACTAGTTATATAAACTATATGTTAGTATATTTTCTAAGTTAGAAAATATAATTTTCTTGACAGATAAATAATATTTATATTATATTAGTTTATAAATTATATTTTCCTCTGTAGTTCAGTTGGTAGAACGGCGGACTGTTAATCCGTATGTCACTGGTTCGAATCCAGTCAGGGGAGTAAAATAATTAAAATTTTTATATCATAAAATATATTTTTATATTTAAATTAATTAATATATAATTTTATTATGGGATATATTATATGATAATAAAACTACAACATCTTCTTAAAAAAAAAATTATATATGAATTATTATCTATCCAAGATATTGTACGTTGGATAGCAAGCTGTTTTAGTATGTCTAATTTATGGTATGGTCATGGTAATGATAATCCTTGGGATGAAGCTTTAAATTTAGTATTACCAGTATTAGGGTTACCTCCTTATTTATGGATTAATGTTTATAAATCTAGATTATCTCTTAAAGAACGTAAATTAATTTTTGAATTAGTATTAAAACGTATAAAAAAAAGAATTCCTGTAGTATATTTAACAAACAAAACTTGGTTTTGTGATCATGAACTCTATATTGACAATAGAGTATTAATACCTAGATCTCCAATTTCTGAATTAATTAATAATAAATTCAAATCTATTATTTCATCTAATAGTAAACCTAAATATATATTAGATTTATGTACTGGAAGTGGCTGTATAGCTATTGCTTGCGCATATTTATTTCCTAACGCATATATAGATGCTGTAGATATTTCAATAGATGCAATTAATGTAGCAGAACATAATATTCAATTACATGGATTAGAAAATCGTATTACTCCTATATGTAGTAATTTATTCGATAAATTAAAAAAATCTACTTACGATTTAATTATAACTAATCCTCCATATGTAAATAAAAAAGATATGGCTTTCTTACCAAAAGAATATTCATATGAACCTAAAATAGGATTAATTTCTAATAATAATGGTATAGAAATTATTGAAAAAATAATATCTAAATCACCTTTTTATCTTAAAAAAAATGGAATTTTAATTTGTGAAGTAGGAGATAAAATGTTAGATATTATAGAAAAATATCCAAATATATATTTTCAATGGCTCAATATAAAAAATGGAGGTATAGGTATTTTTAAAATAAAAAATATATAAGGTATTTAACACTTAAATTTCATAAATAATTTTTTTATAAATCTAGGAGCCAATATTTATGTCAGGTAATAGTATCGGCAAATTATTTAAAGTTACAACTTTTGGTGAATCACATGGTACATCTTTAGGATGTATAATAGATGGAGTTCCTCCTAAAATTCCTTTAAAAATAATAGATATACAAAAAGATTTAGATAGACGTAAACCAGGATCATCAAAATATACTTCTCCTCGTAAAGAAATAGATAAAATCCAAATTTTATCAGGTGTATTTAATAATTTAACAACAGGAACAAGTATTGGATTATTAATCAATAATATGGATATTAGATCTAAAGATTATAATAATCTTAAAAATCTCTTTCGTCCCGGTCATGCTGATTATACTTATGAAAAAAAATATGGTATTAGAGATTATAGAGGTGGTGGACGTTCATCAGCTAGAGAAACAACTATGCGTGTAGCAGCAGGAGCTATTGCTAAAAAATATTTGCTAATGAAATATAATATAAAAATTAAAGGATATTTATCCCAAATAGGAGATATTATTTGTGATTTTGATGATTGGAAAGAAGTAAATAAAAATCCTTTTTTTTGTCCAAATAAATATCAAATAAAATCTTTACAAGATTTAATAAATAATTTAAAAAAATCTGGTAATTCTATTGGCGCTAAAATTAGTATTATTGTAGAAAATGTACCAGTAGGTTTAGGAGAACCTGTATTTGATAAATTAGATGCTGAATTAGCTCATGCTATCATGAGTATTAATGCAGTAAAAGGTATTGAAATCGGTGATGGTTTTAATTCTATAAATAAATTAGGAAGTAATTATAGAGACGAAATAAAAAAAAATGGATTTCAAAGTAATAATTCTGGAGGTATTTTAGGAGGAATTAGTACAGGACAAAACATAATTATACATTTTGTAGTAAAACCAACTTCTAGTATTTCTATACCAGGAAAAACAATAAACTTATTAGGAGAAGAAGTATGTTGTATTACACAAGGACGTCATGATCCTTGTGTAGGAATTAGAGCTGTCCCGATAGGAGAAGCAATGGTTGCTATAATTTTAATGGATCATTTATTACGTTATCGAGCACAATGTATTGACAATTTTAGTTATAAAAATTAGGATAATTCATCTATATTTTTAGATAAATAATTACTTATTCCTTTAGTAGTTGGAATTATACTTGTTTTACCTTTTTCCCACTGTGCAGGACATACATCTCCATATTTTTCATTATGTTCTAAAGCATCAACTATACGTATTATTTCATCAACATTTCTTCCAAATTGGAGATCATTTACTAATTGATGTCTTATAATTCCTTTTTTATCTATTAAAAATAAAGCTCTTAATGCTATACCTAATTTAGGATGTTCAATACCGTAAGATTTTTGTATATTTTTTGTAATATCTGATATCATTATAAAATTAATATTTCCTATACCTCCTTTAATAATAGGAGTATTACGCCAAGCATAATGTACAAATTGTGAATCACAAGATATACCTAGTATTTTAACATTTCTTTTTTTAAAATTATTATATTGTTTATTTAATGCTATAATTTCTGTAGGACAAACAAATGTAAAATCTAAAGGCCAAAAAAATAATAAAGTTACTTGGTTTTTTGAATATTCATATAAATTAAAATTATCAATAATTGTTCCATTAGGAAGCACAGCAGATGCATTAAAATCTGGAGCTTTTTTTGTTACCAAAATCATATTTTCCTCATAAATTTTATTTGATATAATATAATTATATATGTTATTTTATACAAAAATTTTATATTTATATATAATATTTTTATAAAAAAATTAAAATTACAATAAAAAATATTTATAATTTATTACAATTAATTATTTTATGTTAAATAAATATAATATCAAACAATATATTTTAATAATTTTACTATTAATATTTAGTATCATATATTCTTTACCAAATATATATAAAGATATTCCTATTATTCAAATAAAATTTTTAAATAAAAAAAATTTAAATTTTATTATTTTTAATAATATTAATAAAATTTTAAAAAAAAATAATTTAATTTATATTAAAGCTTTTTTATATAGAAAAAATATAGAAATTATATTTAATAATATTGAAGATCAATTAAATGCATATAAAGTAATAAAAAATAATCTAAATATAGATAATCATTTTATTAATATTACTACTAAATTAATATCTTCTCTTCCTAATTGGTTAAAATATATAAAAGCTAAACCGATTAACTTAGGTTTAGATTTAAAAGGAGGAATATATTTTTTATTACAAATTGATAATAATTATGTTTTAAAAAAAATAAAAGAACAAAATATTGAAAACATAAAAAAAATTGTAAATATAAAAAATATATCTTTTATTAAAGATGAAAAATTTAATAATTTTAATTATAAAATTTTTTTTAAAAATAAAAAAAGTAGAAATAAAGTATTTTATAAATTAAAAAAAAAAAATAATAATATAATTATTAATTATAAAATTATTGATAATAATGGAATTAAAATATTTTTAAATAAACATGAATTAAATAAATTTAAAAACTTTATTATGGAAAAAAATATTAATGTATTACGTAATAGAGTAAATCAAATAGGAGTTACTGATACTGTAGTTCAAAAAAAAGATTTAAATCATATAATTATAGAACTTCCAGGAGTACAAAATTTTCAAGAAGCAAAAAATATATTAGGTAATACATCAACATTAGAATTTCATTTAATTAATAAAAATAACTTTATTAATAATAAAAATGATTTTTATACTTTTTATTTAAAAAATAAAACACCTATTTTTATAAATAAAAAAAGTATAATAGATGGTTCAAATATAATAAATGCTACTTATAATAAAAATGAATATAATAAACCTCAAGTAAATATTTTTTTAGATAATAAAGGAAGTAATATTATATCTAAATTTACTCAAAAACACATTGGTGATAGTATAGTTACTTTACTTGTAAATTATATAAATAATAAAAAAAATATAAAAAATAATAATTCTATAATTAGAAAAATAAAAATTATTAATATAGCAGTAATTAAAACACAAGTTAATAATACTTTTAGTATTATAGGTCTAACTAATTTTAAAGAAGCAAAAAAATTAGCTTTTTTATTAAAATCTGGTAAATTAAGTTCTCCTGTAAAAATTATACAAGAAAAAATAATAGGTCCTTCTATTGGAAGGAAAAATATTATTCAAGGAATAAAAGCTTGTTTAATAGGGATTTTAATATGTATTATTTTTATGGTATTTTATTATAAAATTTTTGGTATTATTGCAATAATAGCATTATTTATAAATATACTTTTAATTATTAGTTTTTTTTCTTTATTACCAGGTTTAACCTTAACTATGTCAGGGATTACTGGTATAGTATTAACATTAGTTATAGCATTAAATACTAATATTTTAATAAATGAAAGAATAAAAGAAGAAATAAATAAAAAATTATTTATTCATAAAGCAATTTATTTTGGATATAAAAAAACTTTACCTAGTATTTTAGATATTAATATAATTACTATTATTAATACTTGTATTTTAAAAATTTTTGGATCTAGAGAAATGCAAGGTTTTGCTATTACAACTTTTATTGGGATTATTACATCTATATTTACTTCTGTATTTATAACTTGGTTAATTGTGAATTTTTTATATAGTAATAAAAAAATAAAAAAATTATCTATTTAAATTATAGTGTAAAATAAAATAAAATAAAATTAAATTATATGTATCTTTTAAATAATAAAATTACTAAATTTATAAAAAATAAAAAATTAAAATATTATAATTTTATGAAATGGAATAAATATGCTTTTACTATTTCTAGTATATGGATTATATTTTCTCTTATAATTATTTATTTTAATCATTTTAATTGGGGATTAGATTTTACAGGAGGAACTATAGTTGAATTAAGTTTTAATAAACCAATAAAAAATGTTAAAAAAATAAAGTTTTTATTACAAAAAATATTTATATCAAAAATTAATATTATTTTTTTTAAAAAAAAAAATATTATTTTAATTAAATTATCAAAAAAATTTATAAATAATAGATTTATAAAAAAAAAATTATTAATCATATTTAATAATTTTTTAAAATATCAATATAAAATTAAAAAAATAGAATTTTTAGGTCCTAATATAGATAAAAACTTTATTTTTTCTGGATTTGCAGCTGTTTTAGCAGTATTTTTAAGTATAAGTTTATATATTGGATTTAGATTTGAATGGAATTTATCATTTAGTATAATTTTATCTTTATTACATGATTTAATTATTACTATGGGATTAATTTCTTTATTACATATTGAAATAGATTTAACTATAATTACATCTTTTATATCAATAATTAGTTATTCTTTAAATGATAGTATCATAATTTTAGATAGAATAAGAGAAAATTGTTTTTTTATTAAAAATAAAAATATTATAAATATTATTAATTTATCTATAAATCAAACTATTAAAAGAAGTATTATTACTTCAAATATATTATTAATAATGTTATTAAATTTATATTTTTTTGGAGGAATTTTATTAAAAAATTTTGCATTTATTATGATTATAGGTATAATAATAGGAACTTTATCTTCAATATATATTGTATCTGCAATAGCATCAAAAATAGGGATTGATATAGATCATATTAATAATTAATAATTAATTAATATTTATTTTTTTTTACAAAAAAATTACTTTAAAATTTATATATTTTTTATTTTATATACAGAAAATTTTTTATTTTTAGATAAAATAAAAAATTTATATGTAAAATTATTAAAAATTTTTTTATATGGTATAAAATTATTAGCTACAAATAATAATTCTCCTTTATATTTTATATTTTTTTTAAATTCATCTATCATTTGATAAATAAATGTTAAGGAATATTTTAAATCATCATGAAAAGGGGGATTAGATATGATGAAATCAAATTTGTCTTTAATATTAGAATAAATATTACTAGGAAATACATGAATATTTTTTATTAAATTTTCTTTTAATGTTTTTTTAGTTGAATAAACTGCTTTAGCATCTATATCTACCGAATATATTGAATATTTTTTTTTATATTTTCTCATATTATTATTTATAATTATAGAAATAATTCCAGAACCACAACCTAAATCTAATATCTTACCTTTTATTAAAGAATAATTATTAATAGTAGAAATTAGTAATTCACTACCATTATCAATCTTATTACCTCCAAATACTCCAGGTAAATTATATATTTTATAATTATTATAATTATAATAATTCCAATAATTATTTATATTAAAAGAAATATGTTTAGTTAAAATTCCATAAAAAATAATATGTTTCCTTGCATTAATAGTATTTTTAAAATTAATTATTTTAAATTTTTCTAGATTATGAAGGCTTCTAACTCCACTATTATTAGCACCTAAAATAAATATTTTAGTTTTTAAAGATAAAAATGATAAAATATTATTTAAAATAAATATAGATTCTTGTTTATTTTTTAACCAAAAAAATATAAGAACATTAAAATTATATTTTTTATATTTATTTTTCATAATTCCATAACATAAATTTTTTTTACAAAAATTTTTTTTTAACCATGTATAATAGTTATAATTATAAGTATTAATAAAACTAAATAAAGTATTTAAATATATAGGTATTTTATCTTTAATATTCCCTGCAAAAATAATTTTTTTATTTAAAAATTTATCTTTAAACAAATTTATAAAATACTTATTTATTGGTGATAATACATACATTTTAAATTATACAATTTATATTATAAAATTTTTTTTTTTCCCATGAAAAAATTGTTAAATTTTTTCCCCAACAACATCCAGTATCTAATCCTATAATATTTTTAGGAGTATATTGTCCACCTTGTAAATCAGACCAATGACCAAAAAATATTGTATATTTATTATATAAGTTATTAGGAATCCAAAACCATGGTTTTAATATTTTAGAAGTAATATCATTAGGAGCTTTTTTAGTTAACATTTCTAACTTACCATCTGGATAACAATATCTCATTTTTGTTAATGCATTAATAATAAAATTAAAACGTTGAAATCCTATTAATGTATTTTTTTTCCAGTCATTTATTTGATATTTTTCATTATTCATATAATCTAAAAATATTTTATTATTTTTCCCAGATATTATATTTTGCGCTTCATTAGAAGCGGATAATATAATATTAATATTATCCCATTGGGGGGTAATACCTGCATGTGACATTAAAATTTTTTTATTTTCATCATATTGAACTAAGGGTTGATATTTTAACCAAGAATTAATAATAAATCTTATTTTATTATCTTTTAATAAATTTAAAATTTCTTGATCATTTATATAATTAATATTAGTCCCTAAAATTAGGGATATTAAATATAAATCATGATTTCCTAAAACTAATTTTATAGATTTTTTAATAGAATATAAAAAATATAAAACTTTTATAGAATCTGGTCCTCTAGATATAAGATCACCTGTGATCCACAATTGATCTTTTTTATAATTAAAATTAATTTTTTTTAATAAGGAAATAAATTCATTATAGTGACCATGAATATCTCCAATAAAATAAGTAGTCATATTTTTTTATATAATAATTGTATTAATGAATATAAGTTTTAATTGCTAAACGGAATATAGGAATATCTATATGATAGACATGATTATTTTCATCTATCATTATATAATGTCCTTGCATAATTCCAATCGGAGTTTTTAAAATTGTACCACTAGTATAGTGAAAATCATTTCCTGGTTTAATATATGGTTTATGACCTATTATTCCTTCACCGTATATTTGAGTTTTTTCACCATTACCATTAGTAATGGTCCAATAACGACTAATTAATTGTAAAATTTTTTTTCCTAAATTATGTATAGTAATTGTATAAGCGAAAACATAACGATTAACAGCAGGTATTGATTGTGATTCTATATAAATACTATGTACTTTTATATAAACTTGAGATAATAATGATTTCATAAGTTTATAACCTTTTATTATTTAATTCTAACCAATGAGCTAATTGACAATATTCTGATATTGAAACATTTTCAGCACGAATTTTATGATCAATACCTAAATAATTTAATTCTTCTATGGAAAATAAATTTCTTAAACTATTTCGTAAAATTTTTCTTCTCATGCTAAAAGCTTGTTTTATAATTTTTGTTAAAAAAAAAATATTTTTAAAATTATAAGGATTATTAATATAAGGTCTCATATACACCATAGTAGAAAATATTTTAGGTTTAGGGAAAAAAGAATTTGGTTTAATTTCTATTAAAGATTTTATTTTACAAAATAATTGCGTCATTATACTTAAACAACCATAATTTTTTTCTCCAGGATGAGCAGTTAAACAATTTACTACTTCTTTTTGCATTATAAAATTCATATCTTTAATATTATATAAGTATTTAAATAAATAAAATATTATTGTAATAGAAATATTATACGGTAAACTACCAAATATACGTATTCTTTTTTTATATTTTTTTATTAAAATTAAAAAATCAAAATTTAATACATTATTTAAAATAATATTTACATTTGAATCCATTAAAATCTTATTTTTTTTTAAAAGATTAACAAAATTTTGATCAATTTCAATTATTGAAATATTTTTATTATAATTAATAATTGGAATAGTTAATGCTCCTAAACCTGGCCCTATTTCTACCATAATATGGTAATATTTAGGATTTATAAAAGATATAATTTGTTTTATAATTTTTCTGTTAACTAAAATATGTTGACCATATTTTTTTTTAAAAAAAATTTTCATATTATTAATATATAATATTTTTATTTTATCAAAAATTTATTATTTATATATATCTAATATTAGATATTAATACAATAATATTTTTATAATTAAATTATATTTTTTATATACATATTTTGGGATTTTTCATAAATCAATAAATCAGCTTCTTTTTCTATACTTTCTGTTAAAATAATTTGATATGCTTTTTTTTTAAAAAATAATTTATTATTTAAAATATTTTTTTTATCTAATAATTGTATTATAAAAAAACTATCAGATTCTTTAATAGGTAAACTAAATTCATTTATTTTTAATTTTTTTATAATTTTTTTAAATTTTGGAGAAAAATTATTTAATAATATCCAATTTTTATTATCTCCATATTTAATAGTTATTATATCATCAGAAAATAATTGAGCTGCTTTTTTAAAGGTAATTTTTTTTTTTAAAATATTAAAATATATATTATTAATTTTTTTATAAAAATCTTTATTACTTAAATTTTTTTTTTTAATAAATATAAATCTTAATAAAACTTTTTCATTATCTAAATTATCTATTAATTTAATATTATTTATTTGTAAAATTAGTAATTTTGAATTTAAATATATTGGTCCTATTACATCTTTTTTTTTAGAATTATCTAAATAATTAATAATATTTTTTGATAATTTATTTTCTATATTTTTTAAAATTATTTTTTTTATATTAAAATGAGAAATAAATATTTTTATATTATATTTTTTTGTATTATTATTTAATTTTTTATTTTTTAAAATATTTACTAATTGATTTAATAATATAATTTTATTATGAAAATTATTTTTTAAAGATTTTTTATTAATTAAAAAATAAAAAATAGTAATATTATATATTTTACGGTTTTTTGATTTTTGATATAATTGATTAGTTAATGAATTAATTTCTTCATCATAAATATTAATATCTTTTTGTACTAATTTAATTTTCAATATATTTATTAAAATAATTTCTTTTAAAATATTAAAATATCTTTGATAATTAATATTTTTAATTAAAAAATTTTTTTTTAATATATTTTCATTAATATTATTAAGTTTATATATTTTAAATATAATATTATCTACATTTTCTTCTGAAAAAGAAAAATCAGAACTTTTCATTATTTGTAAAAAAATATAATGTTTTATTATATCTTTAGTATTTTTAATATTTAAAATAGAATATAATTGTGGATATATACTATTATTAATTTTTTTTGTAAAAGATAAAATATTATCTATATCTTGTTTTAAAAAAATATCTTCATTTATAATTATTTTAATACTATTAATATTTTGCATAGACATACATTTAGAAATATTGAATATACAGCAAAATAATACTATAATATAAATTATTTTTCGAATTATCATTTTTAATCCTATTAGGTAGATAGATAAGTATAAATATATATTATTAATATATAATAAAAAATTTTAATTTATTAAATTTCTATTATTAAAAATAATATTTAATTATAATAATTTTATATATTAATTATCTATTATAATAGATAATATGAATTATAATTTAAATATATTTATTGAGGAAAATATGTTTTCTTTTTTAACATTATTATTATTTTTAATAAAATTTATAATTAATTATAATATAAGTTATAATTTATTAAATATAATAATATTTATATTAATTAGTTATTTTATTAATAAAATAACTAAATTTTATAATAAAAAACGTTATGTTAACTATATAAATAGTATAAGAAAAATATTTCTTCAAACTAATTTTGAAGTTATGGGATATATAAGTAAATCTAAAGGTTTTATAAGTAAAAATGATATAAATTTTACAATTATATTAATGAAAAAAATAAATTTAAATAATAAAGAAATAAATTTTGCTAAAAAAGCATTTAAAAATGGTAAGAAAAAAAATTATCCTTTAATTTTTAAATTAAATAATTTAAATTATTTAATTTATAAAAATATAAATTTAATAAATAAATTTATAGAAATACAAATTGAACTATCTTTTATAAATAGATATTTACATTCTAAAACTAGAAAAATATTAAATATTATTTTTGAAGAATTTAATATATCATCTTATGAACTTTTATCCATAATAAATAAATTAAAATATAATAATAACCATATTAATGAAGAAGATTTATTTTTTAATTATAATTTTAATAAAGAAAAAAATAATAACTATCATCATAGTAATAATGATAATAAGTTTCAAAATATAAATAATCATAAAACAGATTTAGAGAAAGCATATGAATTATTAGGTATTAAATATAATGACAATCTTTTAACCATAAAAAGAGCATATCATAAATTAATTAGTAAATATCATCCAGATAAATTAATTTCAAAAGGTTATTCATTAAAAAAATTAGAAATAGCAAAAATTAAAACACAAAATATACATAAAGCATATAGTATAATTAAAAAACATATTACATAATATTAAATTTTATATGTTTCAATTATAACTATTGCACAAGTATATTTTTTTTCATCTGATAATGAAACATGAACTTTATATTTGAAAACTATATTTTTTAAAAAATTTAAAGTTTTTTTATAAAATTTTATTTTTGGTTGACCTGTTACATAATGAGATAATTCTATTTGATTAAAAAATATACCATTAGTAAAACCAGTACCCAAAGCTTTTGAAGCTGCTTCTTTTACTGTAAAATATTTTGCTAAAATTTTAGCTTTATTATTATTTTTTTTATATATATTTAATTCATACTTAGTAAGTATTTTATATGCAAAACGTTCACCAAAACGCATAATAATTTTTTTTATTCTACTTACTTCTATAATATCAATACCAATACCAATAATTTTCATATTAATAATTTTAATTTACATAAATTTTTTATAAATTATTTTATTTTTATCCATATATTTAAATTTATTTTTTTTTTAAAAAATTTTTCTATACTTTTTTCAGATCTATATTTAATTAATTTTAATGTTGTAGCATTTTTACCTATTATTATTTTTTTTTGGTTTATATTTTTTATTAATAAAAAAATTTTTATTTTATTTGGTATTATTTTAAATTTTTTATAAAAAAAAACTTTAATATCTATTAAATAGGGTAATTCTTTATGTAAATATTTAATGATACTTTCTCTTATAATTTCTTTTAAAATAATTTCTTCTGTTTGATTAGTAATATAATTTTTAGGGTACTGATGTTTTTTTTTAGGTAAGTTTTTACAAATTATATTATTAATATCAATAGTATATAATTTATATTTAGCTGAAACCATAAATAAATAAATAAATTTTATTTTATTTTTAAGAAAATTTATATATGGTAATAATATACTTTTATTATTAATTTTATCTATTTTATTAAGAATTAAAATTATTGGTATATTTGTTTGATTTAAAATTTTTACAAATTTATTTTCAATAAAATTCCATTTATTTCTATCTAAAATAAATAATATATAATTATATTCATTATTTTTTAATGAATTTATAATATTATTATTATAAAATATATTTCCTGGAGTATCAATATACTTTATTTGATAAGAACCTTTATTATATATTCCTGTAATACTATAATTAGTAGTATTAATTTTATGAGAAATAATAGATATTTTTTTACCTATTAATGTATTTAATAAGGTAGATTTTCCGGCATTAGATCTACCTAAAATTAAAATACTTCCGTAATATTGAGATATTATTTTCACATAAATTACCTTTTATTATAAATAAATAAATTATTCAAGCCCAAGCTTTTTTAAAGCTTTTTCAGCAGCAGATTGTTCTGCTTTACGACGGCTTGAACCTATTCCTGTAATCATTGCAGATACCCCACTAATTTTACATTGTATTGTAAATTTTTGATTATGTACTTCTCCATTTATTTGTATTATAAAGTAATAAGGCAAGGGAAGATGTGATCTTTGTAAATATTCTTGTAATCTTGTTTTAGGATCTTTTTGATTATTTCCAGGTAATATTCTTTTTAATCTAAATTGATACCAAAGTAAAATAATTTTTTCTACTACTTTAATATTACTATCTAAACAAATACTTCCTATTAAAGCTTCCATTGTATCAGCTAAAATAGATTCTCTATTATATCCTCCATTTTTAAATTCTCCAGGACCTAAAAATAAATATTCACCTAATCTAAATTCTCTTGCGATACTTGCTAGTGTATTTCCTCTAACTAGAGTAGCACGCATACGACTCATATTACCTTCATTAACATCAGGAAATTTATTATATAATGCTTTAGCTATTATATAACTTAAGATAGAATCTCCTAAAAATTCTAATCTTTCATTATGTTTACTACTTGCACTTCTATGTGTTAAAGCTTGATATAATAAATTTTGATGATTAAAAATATAACCTAATTTTTCTTGTAATTGACTAATCATAATAAAATTCATATAATTGTATTTTTAATATATAATATTTTATATAAATAAGTAATATTTTAAATAAATTAATTAATTTTATGTATTCTATTAAATCTAATTTTAAAAAACCATGAATTTGTTTTTTTTTGAATACTTAACCAAATGAATACAGCTTTTCCTAATAAAAATTTTTCATGAACAAATCCCCAATATCTACTGTCAAAACTATCATCACGATTATCACCCATAACAAAATAACATTTATTAGGAACTTTCCAAGTATATAATGGCATGTTTTTTTGTTTATATATTTTTAATGTTTCATCTTTTATTTCTGGTATAAATAAAATTTTATGTGATAATCTATTTATATGTTCTGTATATTGTAAAAATCTTAATTTTTTTAACAAAATATATTTTGTAGGATTTTCATAAAAATTAATTAAATTACTTTTTTCAAGATGTTTATATTTTATAATATATGTTTTTATATATTTTTTATTATATAATGTAATTTGTTTATTTTTATAATTATAAAAAATTATATCTCCTGGTAATCCAATAATTCTTTTAATATAATTTATTTTAACATTTTTAGGGTATTTAAAAACAATTACATCTCCTCTTTGAGGAAATTTATTATTAACAATAATTTTATTATTTAAAGGATTTTTAATCCCATAAATAAATTTATTAACTAAAATAAAATCACCTTCTACTAAAGAAGGAATCATAGATCCTGAAGGTATATAAAAAGGTTCATATATAAATAAACGGATAATAAAAATTAATAATATTATAGGAAATAAAGAAACTATTTGTTTTATCAAATATTTTTTGTTTAACATACATATTATGTAATTATATATGTTAAAATTTTTATTTGAGTAAAAATAATTTAAAGTGATTATTTTATAATAAATCCATATACAACTAATTATTAAAAAACTAAAAAGAAATATTTTTGTATATATATTATTCATATGATATATTCTAAACCAATTATTTATTTATTTTTAACAAAGCTAAAAAAACTGAAGATGGTAATTTAATATTACCAATATTTTTCATCCTTTTTTTCCCTTCTTTTTGTTTTTGAATTAATTTTTTTTTTCGACTAACATCTCCTCCATAACATTTAGCAATTACATTTTTACGTAATTGTTTAATATTTACACTAGAAATAATTTTTTTCCCAATTGCTGCTTGAATCACAATATCAAATTGTTGTCTAGGAATTAATGTTTTAATTTTATTTACTAATAGACGACTATAAGCATAAATTTTACTTTTATAAGTAATTGTTGTTAAAGCATCAACACATTTTTTATTAATTAAAATATTTATACACATTAAATCAGATTTTTTAAATTTTAAAAAACTATAATCTAAAGATCCATATCCTTTAGTAATAGATTTTAGTTTATCAAAAAAATTTATAATTACTTCAACCATAGGTATTTCATAAATTAAAATTACTTGATTATTATGATAAATTATATTTCTTTGTATACCATGTTTAGTAATACATAATTTAATAATTTTACCTATGTATTTAATAGGAGAAAGAATTTTACATTTTAAAATAGGTTCTCTTATTTCTTTTATTAAATAAGATGCTGGAAATTTTGATGGATTATCTATGTATAAAATATCTTTATTAATTTTTTCTATTTGATATTTTACAGTAGGCATTGTTGTAATAATATTTATATTATATTCATTAAATAAACGTTGTTGTATAATTTCCATATGTAATAAACCTAAAAAACCACATCTATATCCATAACCTAATACATCAGAATTTTCTGGTTCAAAAAATAAAGCTGAATCATTTAAACTTAATTTTTTTAATGCATTACTAAAATTTTTATATTCATTTGATATAACTGGAAATAAACCAGCAAATACTTTAGGAATACTTTTTTTAAATCCAGGTAATATTATATTAGATGGTTTTAAAGATGATGTTATTGTTGCTCCTATGGGAATTTCATTTATATTTTTTATACCTAAAACTATCCAACCTACTTCACCACTATTTAATAAATTTAAATTAATTTTTTTAGGTGTAAAAATACCTATTTTTTCTACAAAATATTTTTTTTTCGTATTTAAAATAGTTATTTTCATACCTTTATGAATTTGACCATTTTTAATACAAACTAATGCAACTACTCCTAAATAATTATCAAACCATGAATCTATAATAAGAGCTTGTAATAATTCATGAATACTTCCTTTAGGAGGAGGAATATTTTTAATTAAATTTTCTATTACTTCTCTAACTCCTAAACCAGTTTTAGCTGAACATTTAAGATATTCTTTAGATTTAATACCTATAATTTCTTGTATATCTTTTTTTATTTTTTTAATATTTACAGTTAATAAATCAATTTTATTAATAACTGGTAATACTTTTAATCCCATTTCAATAGCAGTATTACAATTAGATAAAGTTTGTGCTTCTATTCCTTGTGAAGCATCTATTAATAATAAAGCTCCTTCGCATGCTGCTAAAGATCTAGAAACTTCATAAGAAAAATCTACATGTCCTGGAGTATCAATAAAATTTAATTTATAAAAATTATTATCATATGATTTATAATTTAAAGAAACACTTTGTGCTTTTATTGTAATACCTCTTTCTTTTTCTAAAATCATACTATCTAATACTTGTGATGTCATTTCTCTTTTAGATAATCCACCGCAAATTTCTATTAATCTATCTGCAAATGTTGATTTACCATGATCAATATGAGCAATAATTGAAAAATTTCTTATATTTTTCATAAAATAATATTTTTAAAATCCTATTTATATAAAAATAAATTTTAAAATATACATAATTATATTTTAATTCCTCTTTGTATAAGTAAAGCATTACTATCTAATTCTCTACCTCTAAATTTTTTGAATAAAATAGTAGGTTCTTCAGAACTACCTAAAGATAAAAAATTTTCTAAAAATTTTTTTCCAATAATTGGATTAAATAACCCATTTTCTTTAAAATAAAAAAAAGAATCAGCAGCTAATTGTTCTGCCCATAAATAACTATAATATCCTGCTGCATATTCTCCTCCAAATATATGATTAAATACATTAGTATATTTATTCCAAATAGGGAGTGGAGATATTGTTACTAAATTTTTTCTTATTTCTTCTATTAAATTAGATATTTGATTATTTTTTTTTATATTAAATTCATTATGAATTCTTATATCAAATAAACTTAATTCTATTTGACGCATAAGAGATAAAGCAGCATTATATTTTTTAGATTTAATTAATTTATTAATTATATTTATTGGAATATTATTTTTTTTTTCATAATGTTCAGATATTAAATTTAAAGATTTATTTTCCCAACACCAATATTCCATAAATTGACTAGGAAATTCAACAATATCTAAGAGTATACCATTAATACCTGATATATTTGGTATATCTATTTTTGAAGTAATATGATGTAAAGCATGTCCAAATTCATGAAATAAAGTTAAAACTTCGTTGTGATTAAGTAAAAAAATATTATTTATAGAAGGAGTAAAGTTACAATTAACATAAGCTACAGGATGTTGTAATATTCCATTATTTTTTAATATTCTAGATTGACATATATCCATCCAGGCACCACTTCGCTTTTCGGAACGAATATATAAATCAAAATAAATACTTCCATATAATTTATTATGAGAATCGAAAACATTAAAAAAAGTAACATTTTTATTCCAAACTGATACTTTTTTTTGCTTAAAAACTAAACCATAGATTTTATTAGTAATGTTAAACATACCTTTCATTACAATATTAATTGGAAAATAATCACGAATAATATTATCATTTATACCATATAAATAAAATTTATATTTTTCTGAAAAAAACGCTACATCCCATGGTTTAATATTAATAATATTATATTTTTTTTTAATAAATCTTTTTAAATTTAAAACTTCTTTTTGAGCTTGTTTTTTAGATAATTTTATTAATTTATATAAAAAAGATAAAACTTTATCGATTTTTTTTGCAGATTTATTTATTAAAGATTGTTCAGAATAAGAATTATATCCTAATAAATTAGATAATTTAAAACGTAAAGATAATTCTTTTATTATAATTGGTTCATTATTTAATTTAGATGAATTAGTTTCTATAGAAGAAGCTCTTGTATTATACATATAATATATTTTTTGTCTTAAATCTTTATTTTTACAGAATGTAATTATTGCTAAATAAATAGGATTATCTAAAGTAATTAGATATCCTTTTTTTTTTTTTAAAATAGCATTTTTTTTCATAATATTTATTATATGATTTGGAATACCATCTAATTTTTTTTTATCTAAAATATTTTTTTCTAATTGTTGAGTACTGTCAAAAACATTATTATTAAAATTATTTTGTAATTTTAATAAATTAGTAATTATTTTTAAATATATATTCTTTTTTTCTTTAGATAATAAAATTCCTGATAATTCAAAATCACGTATTATATCTTTAATAGATTTTATTTGCAATTTATTTAAATTTAAAATATTTTTATTATTTTTTACTTTTATATAAGCATTATATAAATATTTATTTTGTTTAAACCATATATTATAATTAGTTATTATTTGAATAATAATTTCATAATTTTTCCTTATTTCATTATTATTACATACATAATTTAAATGATTTATAGGTGAAAAAATACGATATAATTTTTCATCTAATTCTAATATTTTTTGACAAAAATTTTTCCAATTATAATTATTTTTATTTTTATTTAAAATTTGATCAATCTTTTTTTTAGTCTGATTAATTGTAATTTCTATTGCAGAAACCATACAATCATTTGTTATTTTATCAAAAGGAGGTAATAGGAAATCAAGTAATAAAGGATTATTCATAGTAAATTTCCAATTTTTATTAAGAAATATATAATTAAAATATTTAAAAAATATTTATTAAATATATAATATATTTTTTTAAAAAAAAATTATATTTTATATTAAATTATAGTAAGATTAGTTTTTAATTATAAAAAATAATTTTGTCTAGTTATTTCGAATAAACAAATTCCTGTAGCTACAGAAACATTTAAAGAATTTAAATTATTAAACATAGGTATAGAAAATAATAAATCACATTTTTTTTTAATAATAGGTCTTATTCCTTTATTTTCAGACCCAATAATTAAACATATTGGATATTTTAGTTTTTTACTATAAATAATATTATTTTTTTTATTACTATCTGTACCAGCTATATATATATTATAAGATTTTAAAATATTAATAATATTTATTAAACTTTTTACAAAAATTATAGGTATATCTTCTGCTGTTCCACAAGATATTTTTTTTACTGTAGCGTTTATTTTAACAGAATGATTTTTTGGTAATATAATCATATTAACATTAAATGCAACAGCATTTCTTATACATGCACCTAAATTATGAGGGTCTGTAATACGATCTAAAATAAGAATTAATATATTTTTTGATATATTTATAATTTTTATTATATCTTCTTCATTTAAAGATTTAGATATATTTATTATACCCATAATTCCTTGATGTATACTATTATTAGTTTTTTTATCTAACCATTTTTTATTTACTTTATGTATATTAATATTATATTTTTTTACATAATAAAATAATTCTTTTATCTTATTAGATTTTTTTTTACTATTTAATATAAAGATTTCTTTTAAAGAAATTGGTTTTTTTTTCAAAGTATTAATAATAGAATGCATACCAAAAATAATATCTTTCATATTATTTTAATGAATAATTTATAATAAATAAATATATCATAGAATATAAAAATTTCTTATAAAATTTATAGTTTAAATAAAAATTTTACTTAATTAATTTATTTTTTTTGTAATAAATTTTATAATATCATTATAAGCTTTATTAATATGATTACTATCAAACCAATATATGTTTTTCCAATAACGTAACCAAGTTAATTGTTTTTTTGCTAAATGACGTGTCGCAATAGTAGTATTTTTTATCATTTCTTTATAATTTATTTGATTTAAAATATATAGAAACATTTGTTTATACCCAATACATCTAATTGCTGGAAAATTAATTTTTAAATATTTATTTTTGATTAGATTTTTTACTTCTTCTTCAAATCCTAATTCTAACATTTTAAAAATTCTATTTTCTATATTTTTATATAGAATTTGACGATCATAATAAGTTAAACCAAATTGATATATTCTATAGGGAATTTTATTTCCTGGAATTTTTTTAATTTCATTTAAAGTTTTTCCTGTTAAAAAAAATATTTCTAAAGCTCTTAAATTTCTTTGTATATCATTACAATGAATTTTATTTGCAGAAAAAATATCTATTGTTTTTAACATATCATGATATGATTTATATAATTGATTATCTATTTTTTTCTTAATCATATTACGTATTTTAAAATTAGCTTTAGGTAATAAGGGAGACATAGTATTTATTAATTTATTATAGTAAAACATACTTCCTCCAACTAATAATGGTATTTTCCCTTTTTTACTAATATTATTCATAATTTTTAATGCATCATTATAAAATTCCATAACAGAATAAGATTCATAAGGTTCTTTAATATTAATTAACCAATGTTTTTCATAAAAAATATCAGTTTTTTTAGGTTTATCTGTTCCTATATTTAATTTTTTATAAATTAAAGAAGAATCTACGCTAATTAACTCAACAGGTAAAATTTTAGCTAAACGAGTAGCTAAATAAGTTTTTTTAGATGCTGTTGTACCCATTAAAAAAATGGCTATTGGTAATTTTTTTATTTTTTTATTCATTTTTTAAATTATAAATTAATCAAACAAAATAATTTTTTTATTGAAAAACTATTATATTCTAATTTTAATAATTCTAATTCCATTAATAAATCTATAATTTTAGAAAAATTCCATATTATATGGACATTAATTATATACTTAATTATCCATTTTTTAATTTGATTTAAAGATATTTTTTTTATGTTTAAAAAATATTTTAATAAATTAAGAAAAAATTCTTCTATATTATAATATGATAAAAATATAGGTACATATATTATATATACTGTATTATTAGTATCAAATTTTAATTTAAAACCTAATTTCATTAATTTTTTTTCAATATTAAATAATATAAAATATTCTTCTTTTTTAATTTTAATTGTAAAATTAATTGTTATATTATTTAAAATATTTTTATTTTGTAAGTGTAATTTAAATTTTATTTTTAATAAAAGAGAAATTATTTTTTTTATTAAAATAGAATATAAAAGTTTTTTTTTTTCTATAATAATATAAGTATTTTTAATAATGGTTAAATATTTACCAAAATTTTTAAAATTAAATATTGGATAATTATCTAGAAATACTAATTTTTTTTTTTCAATATTATTGAATAATAATTTATTCTTAGTTGAAAGTTTTTTTTTAATAAAAAAAGTTTCTAAATTTTTTAAATTTAATTGATAATTTTTATTACTTTCTATTAAAATAGGTTTTATATTATTATTAATTTTTTTTATAGAATTAGATAGTAATGTTGTAATATTTTCATATATAAAATTATATATTAATTTTATGTTATAAAAACATATATCTGTTTTTTGAGGATGTATATTTATATCAATTTGATTAGGTTCTATTTCTAAGTAAAATAAAAAAGAATATTTATAATCAATATTAAGTTGAGTATATAATATTTCTTTAATAATACGATAAATAAAATTAGTATGTATAATACGATTGTTAACATAAAAATATCTAAATAAATGATTTATTAATTTTTTTTGATTAAAAAAGATAATCCATCCATGTAATTTTAAATTTTTATAAGTTGAATTAATTTCTAATGCATTTTTTAAAAAATTACTACCATAAATAATTTTTATTCTATTTAAATAAGAAACATTATCTGTTACTTTTTTAAAATTATAAACAATTTTATTATTATATTTAAATTTAATTCCTATACCAAATTTCATTAAAATAATTTTTTTAATAATATTTTTAATATAAATAAACTCAATACTTTCATTAGAAAGAAATATTCTCCTAGCAGGAAAATTATAAAAAAGATCAGATAAAATTATGGTAGTACCTATAGGATGAGAAATCGGTTTTAAGTAAATTATTTCTTCATTAAATCCTTCTGTATATAACTGCCAAGCAATTTGTTGTTTTAATGTTTTTGATGTAATAGTCATTCTAGATATAGATTTTATACTTGTTAAAGCTTCTCCTCTAAAACCAAAACTTTTAAAAGAATCTAAATCATTTAAATTTTTTATTTTGCTTGTAGCATATTTTTTTATACATAAAACTAAGTTTTTTTTATTCATTCCTATTCCGTTATCATTTATATAAATATATTTTATTCCTCCTTTTTCTATACATAAATTTATTTGTGATGCTTTTGCATCAATACTATTTTCAATTAATTCTTTAATTACAGTTGCAGGTCTATCGATAACTTCTCCAGAAGCTATCCTTTTTATAACATTTTTTGGTAGAATTTTAATAGACATTTATGTACATATTTAATAATAAGATTTTTAAGAAATAATATTATGATATAAAATTTTTATATAAAATGGAGCGGGAAACGAGACTCGAACTCGCGACCCCAACCATGGCAAGGTTGTACTCTACCATACTGAGCTATTCCCGCTAAATATATTTATAAATAAATTTTATATTTATAAAATAATTTATTTAATAATATTAAATATATGTTTTATTTGTCAATCTATTTTAATTTTTTTTTAAAAAAATATAATTTTTATAAAATTTTAATTCATTAATAGATTCATATATATCATGAAAAGCACTATGTTTATTATTTTTTTTTTTTAACCTAGAATAAATTTTTGGATTCCATATTTTTACAAGTTCTTTTATTGAACTAATATCAATGTTACGATAATGAAAATATTTTTCTAATTTTGGCATATAATTAGCTAAAAATATTCGATCTTTATAAATACTATTACCACACAAAGGTGTGCTTTTAGGTTTAATCCATAATTTTAAAAAATTTAAAATATATATTTCTGCTTTTTTTTCATTAAATTTACTATTTTTAATTTTTTTAATTAATCCATTTTTTTTATGTATATTTTTATTCCATGAATCCATCAAATTTAAAATTTGATTTGATTGATATATTGGTATATTTAATCCTTTATTTATAATTTCTAAATTAGAATTAGTGATAAGAATAGCAATTTCAATTATATGATCTTTATTAGGATTAAGACCTGTCATTTCTAAATCTAACCATATTAAATTATTATTTTCTTGCATAAATAATATCCTTATATTAAATTTTAATAAAAAATATAAATATTTAATAATATTAAATTTATATATCACATTAAAATATTTTATAAAATTCTTATTAATAAAATGAAAAAAAAAATATATTTATATATACAATATTTATTACCAAAACTATTAATTACAAATTTTTTTGGTTATATTTCAAAAAAAAAACTTAATATTATAACTACTTCTTTAATATTTTTATATATTAAAATTTATAAAATAAATATGAAAGAAACACAAAATCCTAATATTTTTTATTATAAAACTTTTAATAAATTTTTTATAAGAAAATTAAATATGAATAATAGACCAATTGATAATAATAAAAATCACATTATTCAAAACACAGACGGTGTAATTAATGAATTAGGTGTTATTAAAAAAAATAAACTTTTTCAATTTAAAGGTTGTCAATATTCACTTTATAACCTCATAGGTCAAGATAATAATATAAATAAAATTTTTACTAATGGATATTTTATAAATGTATATTTATCACCTCAAGATTATCATAGAGTACATATGTCTTGTAGTGGAATTTTATTCAAAATGATATATATTCCTGGAAAATTATTTCCTGTAAATAATATAGTTTCTGAAAATTTATGTAATTTATTTATTTTAAATGAAAGAGTTATTTTTGTATTTAAAACATCATTTGGTTTTATGATAAAAATTTTAATTGGAGCACAAATAGTAGGTAGTATTTATACTTCTTGGTATGGAAGAATAATACCTCCTAGAAAAAATAAAATTAAAATTTGGAATTGGCCTTATATAGATAATTTTAATAAAAAAGATTTTATTTTTTTAAAAAAAGGAGAAGAAATGGGTTATTTTAATATAGGATCAACTGTAATTACTTTATTTCCCCCTAAAACAATTAAATTTAATCCTATTTTAAAAAAAGGATTAAAAATTAAAATTGGAGAATTATTAGCTTCTATTATTTAATTAATTAATAATTTTTTAAAATTAAGATTTTTTTATAGAAAAACTAATAGATTTATGAATAGATTTTTTTTTTAATAAAAACATAATGAATCTATCTAAACCTATAGCCATACCTGAACAGTGAGGAATACCACTATATTTCATTGCTTTTAATAAATAAATATCCATTTTTTTATATGGTAACCCCATTAATTTTCGTTTATTATTATCTTGATTAAATCTTTTTTTTTGTTCTAAACTATCAGTTAATTCTTGAAATCCATTACCTAATTCAACTCCTTTAAAAAATACTTCAAATCTATTTGCTATGTATTTCTTATTTTTATTTATAGTTTCAGTTGTTTTTTGTGATGCTGGAAAATTATATATTAATATAGGAGATGTAAATCCTAATTTAGGAACAATATATAAATCAAATATTATTTGTAAATAATCATCTACTATATTAGTAGTATTATTATTATTTTTATTATTTATAAAACCTATATTTTTTATTAAAAATAATAATTTTTTCTTACTTACCTGAAAAGGATTAATATTTAAATATTTTAAAAAAATTTTTTTATATGAATATTTTTTAAGTTTATTAAATCCAAATTCTATAAAAAAATTATCTACTTCTAATATTAATTGTTTTAAATTATATTTATAATGATACCATTCTAATATAGTAAATTCTGGATTATGATATTTACTTAATTCTCCATTACGAAAACTATGACATATTTGATAAATTGATTTATTTATTTTAGATGCAAGTATTCTTTTCATATGATATTCAGGACTAGTGATTAAAAATAATTTTTTTTTATTTTCATAATTAACAAAATTTGTATTGAATTGTTGTAAATGAATATTTGTATTTTCAAACTGAGTTAATATAGGTGTTTCTACTTCAATAAAATTTTTTTTATCAAAAAAATTTCTTATTTTTTTTATTATGATAGAACGTTTAATTAAATCATTTATTTTTGCACTAGTTAAGTAATTAAAATTTTTCATATAATGATTTTTAAAATTATTTATTTTTATTATTTATCACGAGAAATATATTTTTTTTTTCTTGTATCAATTTTAATTATATCTCCAATCTTAATAAAAGATGGAACTTTTATTATTTCGCCATTACTAATGGTAGCTTGTTTATTATTATTTATTGTATCTCCTTTTAAAACAAAACTTGTATTTATTACTTTTAATTTTATAAAATTAGGTAATGTTAAAAATATAGGAATTTTATTCCAAAATGTTATGATATAATCATATTGGGATATTAACCATTTTTTTTTATTTTTAATAATTTTATGATAAATCATAATTTGTTCAAAATTATTTTTATACATAAAATAGTAAAAAATTTTTTTTTCATTATATAAATATTTTAATTTTTTTTCAAAAATATCTGCAGTATCTAAATGATCAGTAGATCTAAATGTTTTATCAATTAATTTTTCTGTAATTAAATTACGCATTTTAATTCTAACAAATGATTGTCCTTTACCAGGTTTTACAAATTCATTATCTTCTATAATATAAGGTTGATTAGAAAATATAAATTTCATCCCAATTTTAAAATTATTACTATAATAATTAACCATTTATTTTCTCTATTTCAAAAAATATTATTTTATAATAATATATATTTATAAAAATTAAATAATTTTATGAAAGAACTATGGTTACAACAATTAACTAATATTATTAATAATAATATTGATTTTATCAAAATATTAAAAATAAATAAAAAAAATAGTAAACAATTTTTATATAGACAAAAAAATATATTTTTTAATGTCAAAATACCTATAATTTTTACAAAAAAAATAGAAAAAACAAATTATAAAGATCCAATTTTATTACAATTTATTTTTAATAAAAAAGAGTTAATTATACATAAAAAATATAATAATAATCCATTAAATGAAAAATTTATTATTCCAGGTATGATACATAAATATAAAAATAGAATATTAATATTAATAACAGGTATTTGTGCGGTACATTGCAGATATTGTTTTCGTAAAAATACAAAACAAATTAATTCCATTAAAATGTGTCATTGGAATCAAATAATTAATTATATTAAAAAAAATTCAGAAATTAATGAAATTATTTTTTCTGGAGGAGATCCATTAATTTTGAATGATAAAAAAATTGATTTTTTTATTAATGATATAAAAACTATATCTCATCTTAAAGTATTAAGAATTCATACTAGGATAGTATCTATCCTTCCTGAAAGGATTACAATAAATTTATTAAAAATATTTAGTAAATGTAATTTTCATATTGTAATAGTTACACATATTAATCATTATAATGAAATTAGTGAAGAATTATTTAATAAAATTTCTTTATTAAGAAAAATAGGTTTAACTATTTTAAATCAAAGTGTTTTATTAAAAAATATTAATGATCATGATAAAATTTTAATTAAATTAAGTAATACTTTATTTAGTATTGGAATAATTCCTTATTATTTACATCTTTTAGATAAAGTACAGGGTAGTAAACATTTTCATGTTTCTGAAAATAAAGCTAAAAAAATTATGAAAAAAATTTCATCATCATTATCAGGTTTTTTAGTTCCTAGATTAGTTAAAGATATTTATGGTAAAAAAAGTAAAAATTTTATTATTTAAAATATAAAATTTAAATTTTTTATAATAAAAAAGCTGTGCTTAAAATTCATGCACAGCTTATATTAATATTTTAATAAATTAATAAAATAACAATTTAAATATTTTAAAATAAATAAAAATTTTTATTTATTTTAAAATTTACATCATACCACCCATGCCACCACCCATACTACCTGGAGGTGTATTAGATATTTCTGATTTTTCATCTTTAGGTAAATCTGTAACCATACATTCTGTAGTAATCATAAGTCCTGCTACAGATGCTGAATATTGTAATGCTGATCTTGTAACTTTAGTTGGATCTAAAATACCAAATTTAATCATATCTCCATATTCTTCATTTGCAGCATTATATCCATAATTACCATGACCATCTTTTACATTATTTGCAACTACAGATGGTTCTTCTCCTGCATTAGAAACTATTTGACGTAAAGGAGCTTCCATTGCTCTTAAAGCTACTTTTATACCCATATTCTGATCTTCATTTTGACCAGTTAAATTCATTAATTTAGCAGCTACACGTACTAATGCAACTCCTCCTCCTGCTACAACACCTTCTTCTACAGCAGCTCTAGTAGCATGTAAAGCATCTTCTACACGAGCTTTTTTTTCTTTCATTTCTACTTCAGTAGCTGCTCCAACTTTTAATACAGCAACTCCACCTGCTAATTTAGCTACTCTTTCTTGAAGTTTTTCACGATCATAATCAGAAGTTGCTTCATCTATTTGTTGTCTTATTTGATTAACACGTCCTGAAATATCGCTTTGTTTACCTATACCATCTATAATTGTTGTTGTATCTTTATTAATAACTATACGTTTTGCTTGTCCAAGATCTTCTAATGTTGTTTTATCTAATTCTAAACCAATTTCTTCTGAGATAACATTACCACCAGTAAGAATAGCAATATCTTGCAACATAGCTTTACGACGATCTCCAAATCCAGGAGCTTTAACTGCAGCTACTTTTACTACACCACGCATAGTATTTACTACTAAAGTAGCTAATGCTTCACCATCAACATCTTCAGCTATAATTAGTAATGATTTACTTGATTTTGCAACAATTTCTAAAATAGGGAGAATTTCTCTAATATTAGAAAGTTTTTTATCAACTAAAAGAATGTATGGATTATCAATTTCTACAGTTCCAGATTCTGATTTGTTAATAAAATATGGTGATAGATATCCTCTATCAAATTGCATTCCTTCCACAACATCTAATTCATCTTGTAATCCAGTTCCTTCTTCAACTGTAATAACTCCTTCTTTACCTACTCTTTCCATAGCTTGAGCAATTAAATTACCTACAGTTTCATCAGCATTTGCTGAAATAGTTCCTACTTGAGCTATAGATTTTGAATCTGAACATGGAACAGAAATTACTTTTAATTCTTCTACTGCAGCTATTACTGCTTTATCTATTCCCCTTTTTAAATCCATAGGGTTCATTCCTGCAGCAACTGCTTTTAAACCTTCACTTACAATAGATTGTGCTAAAACACTAGCAGTTGTTGTACCATCACCTGCCACATCATTAGCTTTAGAAGCTACTTCCTTGACCATTTGTGCTCCCATATTTTCAAATTTATCTTCTAATTCTATTTCTCTAGCAACTGTTACTCCATCTTTAGTTATTGCTGGAGCACCAAATGATTTATCTAGTACTACATTTCTACCTTTAGGTCCAAGAGTAATTTTGACTGCATCTGCAAGTACGTTTACACCTCGTAACATTTTTACACGTGCGTCATTACCAAATTTTACGTCTTTAGCTGCCATTTTAAATATTCCTTAAATTCATTTATATTAAATTAATTACATTTTCTATAATTTTATTTATTTAATGACAAATTCTTATTATTTAATAATAGCCAAAATATCACTTTCAGACATTATAAGTACTTCTTCATCATCAATTTTTTCTGTTTTAACACTATAACCATCATTAAAAATGATTATATCACCTTTCTTAACATCTAATGGCTTTACTACACCATTATCTAGTATACGTCCTTTTCCTACTGCTAATACTTCTCCTCTAGTAGATTTTCCTGCTGCAGAACCTGTTAATACAATTCCACCTGCAGATTTAGATTCAACTTCTTTTCTTTTTACAATAACACGATCATGTAATGGACGAATATTCATTTAATAATTCTCCTTTTAAGAAGTTTAGTCAAAGTCTTATAAATTAATATTAATTTATTTTAATAATGTGAATTGAAAGATAAGGACATATAGCTTATGTTTCAAGGTCTATTTAAAAATTTTTATTTTTTATCAAAATTTTTATTTCTTCTAATCTTTATAAAAATTTATAATTTTTTTAAAAAATAAAAAAATAAACATAAATAAATAATAATTTTAACATAATTAAATGTTAATTTTTTATTTATACAAAATAAAATTAAAATATTTTAAAATTTAAAATTAATATTAAAAAATTTTAATAAAAGTTATTGACGTATTATTATAAATATTGTCATAATATAATTAATTTATATATATGCCCGAATAGCTCAGTTGGTAGAGCAGTGGACTGAAAATCCCCGTGTCGGTGGTTCAATTCCGCCTTCGGGCATTTAAAAGTTATTTATGTAAATATTATATTTTTTAAAAAAATAAAAAATGCAGAAATAAATTATTTTCTGCATTTTTTATTTTTTTATAATTTAAATAAATTTAAATTATTGATTATTTCATCTATTGAAAATAGAATTATTGGGATTTGAAACATTTGTTCTAATTTTTTTCTAAAAATTAAATTATTTTTATATTGATCATAATAATTGTTATATGTAAAAAAATTATTTTCATTATTAAATTTATTAAAATCATCATAGTTGTGATTCATTAAACCATTTTTATAAAAAACATGTTTTTTCTTTATTTGAGGGATTTTTAAAATTTTTATTTCTACATATCTATCTATAATTAGACATTTTTTTAAAAGTTCATAATTTTTTATTTTTTTACATTTTTCATTAATTAATAAATTACTTCCTAATCCTTTAATAAAAATTATTTTTTTTAATAAATTTTTATTTTTAGATGTTAAATATTTAGCAACTTCTTCAGCTCTTTTTTTTGATAAAATATTATTAGTATCTTTTTCAAGATAATCAGAATGGCCTAAAATTACTATTTCACTTTTACTATCTGTAGATAAATTTTTATTTTTAATATTATTATTTAATTTTTTATTTAAAATTATTTTATCTTTTTTTTCAAGAATACTATTATCAAATTTAAAATAAACTTTTATTTTTGATAAAATATTATTTTTACCATAATTATTATAAAATTTATTTCTTGCTTTATTTAGTAAGTTTGTTATTGAAGGTAAATGATATTTATCAACAAATGTATATACTATACTAATAGTAAACATAGAATTATTTGTTTTTTGACCTAAATCATCATCATTATTATTCCCAATATTTTGTACAAATTGATATTCCGCTCTTGATGAAATATGATCATTTATTTTAAAATCTCCTCCTATAGCTAATAATGGAGAAGCACTATAATATGAATTATTTAAAAAAAGACTAGAATTATATTTACTATATTGTTTATTATTTGATTTTACAAATAAACCTCCTAAACGACTATATAAATATAAATTTTTAAATATAGGATATCTAAAATTAGAAGTTAATTGTATACCTTTAGATTCAAAAAAATTTGTAATATTTTTATCTTCAATATTTTTTTTAATAACACCTAACCAATCAAATCCTATTTCAAGACCTAAAAAATTATTTGCTTGATATCCAAAAAAAATTCCATTTCCTATTTTATTAAAAATAGTATATTCTTTATTATCAATATCCTTTCCTAATAATTTAATATGATCATATTGAGATAATCCAAGTTTAGAGCCAAAATACCAATAATTTTTAAAATTGGATTCAGATGCAGCATTAGCAATATTATAAATACTCATTAAAATTATTGTAAAAATAATAGTTATTTTTTTCATTTTTTTATATAAACCTTTTATTTTTAAATAAAAATATTTAAATATGATTAAAATTTAAAAAATAAATATATAATTTATATATATTTTAAAAAAATAATTTTTTTTTATTATTCAAAAATCTTAATAATAAAAAAAATACTTTTTTTATCTTTTTTAAATCTAATTAAAGAATTTTTTAAAATATTATTTTTTAATATAAGTTGTATCCAAATTAAATTTGATTTTAATATTAACGATTTTAAAATAATACTACCTCTTATTATTTCCCATTTTTTAGTTTTATTATTTTTAAATTCTAATAAATCATTATATGATGGTAAAAAATTTGCTTGTCCTTCTAGTAAACATAACTGATTATCTTTTTTTTTTTTAAATTTTAAACTACTAATTATTTCTTGCCCTAAATAACAACCTTTATTAAAATCAATAGAATTAAATGCCTCCATATTACTTTGTTGAGGTAAAAATAAATTATAATTATTATTAATATCAATAATAGGATAACCTATTTTCATATAAAATTTATCTAAAAAATTATATTTTTTTGATAAATAAATTAGTTTTTTAGAAAAAAAATCTTGTATAAAAAAATTAATATTTTTTTCTGATAAAATCATTAAATAATAATTATTATAATAACAAAATTTTAAAAAAATATCTTTTTCAAAAAAAGATAATGTTTCTTTTTTAAAAAAAATATTTTTTTTTTTTAAAATTGTAAATATATTTTTTTTTAATTTTATATCACTAGATACTCCAAAAATATTTTCTTTTAAATTTAAAAAAATTTTTATATCATAAAATATAGTATATTTTTTAATGTCTTTTAAATATTTTTTTACTATATTTTTTCTAATAATATATTTATAATGATTATCAAAATTTTTAAAAATATGCATATTTGTTAATATTTTTCCTTGAGAACTGCAATGTATGGCATTAAAAAAATTTATATTATTATCTAATTTATTTATATCAATTGTTAATTGATTTTGTAAAAAAATTTTACTATCAGGTCCTTTTATATTTATAACTTGTAAATCATTTAAATTATCGAATTTTAATAAATTATTAAAATTATTATTTTTTTTTATTTTTAATTTTTTTATATTATTTAACATTTAATTTTATAAAGATATTATTAATTTAAAATATGATAATACTTATTTATCATTATAATGTAAAAAAATTATTTTTTTAATAACATTTTATGTAATTCTTGTAAAGAAAATACTCTTTTTTTAAAATTATTTTGCATAGAAATAACTGTAGCTATAACACCATTAATAGTTGTACTGTAATATATATTATTTTGTAAAGCTAAAATTCTAATTAATTTAGAATTATGAGTAGAATTTGTTTCCTGTATAGTATTTATAATATAAGTATATCTTTTATTTTTTATAAAATTTATTATATTTGGTTCTTTCTCTGTAGATTGTCTAACTATTTTAACTGATAAATTTAATTTTTGTAAAAATTTAGCTGTATCATAAGTAGCTTCAATTATATAACCATAATTTATTAATTTTTTAATTAATGGAAAAATTAGTTTTTTATCTTGATCCTGTATAGATATTAATACAATACCTTTTTTCTTTATATATACTTTTGTTCCTAACATTGCTTTATAAAAAGCTTCTGCAAAAGAAAATCCTATACCCATAACTTCTCCCGTAGATCTCATCTCAGGACCTAAAATAGGATCTATATTATTAAATTTATTAAAAGGTAAAATTACTTCTTTTACAGAAAAATATGGAGGAATAATTTCTTTTTGAAGATTTAATTCTAATAAAGTTTTACCTATCATAACTAATGCACCTATTTTTGCTAATGGAATATTTATTGCTTTAGAAATAAAAGGAATTGTTCTAGATGCTCTAGGATTAACTTCTATTATATATATTTCTTTATTTTTAATAGCAAATTGTATATTTATTAATCCACATACATTAATTTTAATAGCTAATTTTTTCGTTTGAATTTTAATATTATTTAAAATATCTTTACTTAAAGTTCGTGTAGGAAAAGAACAAGCAGAATCTCCAGAATGTATTCCTACTTGTTCTATGTGTTCCATTATACCACCTATAAAAACATTTTTTTTATCACAAATAGCATCTACATCAATTTCTATTGCATTATCTAAAAATTTTTCTAATAAAACAGAAATATTATTTTTTATATTTAATAAATAATATTTTTTTAAATTATTTTCATTATATACTATTTTCATAAATCTTCCTCCTAAAACATAAGAAGGTCTTACTATTATAGGGTATCCTATAATATTTGCTTTTTCTAAAGCTTTATCTAAATTTTTTACTATAAAATTAGGTGATTGTTTTAATTTTAAAGTATTAATAATATGCTGAAATTTTTTTCTATTTTCAGCAAGATCTATTGATTTTGGACTTGTTCCAATAATATTAATACCCTCATTTTCTAATTCTTTAGCTAAATTTAATGGAGTTTGTCCTCCATACTGGACAATTACACCTTGTGGTTTTTCTATTCTAATAATTTCTAATATATTTTCTAAAGTAATAGGTTCAAAATATAACCGATCTGAAATATCATAATCTGTAGAAACAGTTTCTGGATTACAGTTAATCATAATTGTTTCAAAATTATGTTTACGTAATATCATTGATGCATGTACACAACAATAATCAAATTCAATACCTTGTCCAATTCTATTAGGACCACTTCCTAAAATTATAATTTTTTTTTTATTATTACTAGGATTAGCTTCAGATTCTATTTCATATGTTGAGTATATATAAGCAGTATTTGTTTTAAATTCAGCAGAACATGTATCTACTCTTTTATATACTGGATGGATATTTAATTTATATCTTAAATTTCTAATTTCTTTTTCAGAAATATTTAATAAATCAGCTATTCTACCGTCAGAAAATCCTTTTTTTTTTAATTGAAAAAAATTTTTTTTATTATGTAAATATTTAATACCTAATATTTTTATTTTTTCTTCAATATTAATTAAATCTTCTATTTGAAATAAAAACCATGGATCAATTTTAGAAAAATTATGTATTTCTTTAACAGATATACCAATTCTTATAGCATCTGCAACAAACCTGATTCTATCAGGACCAGGTTTTTTTAATTCTTTTATAATTAAATTATAATTTTTTTTATTTTTAATTAGGTTAATTTTTGATTTAAATCCATCAATTCCTATTTCTAAACTACATAATGCTTTTTGTATTGATTCTTGAAAAGATCTACCTATAGACATAACTTCACCAACTGATTTCATTTGTGTTGTTAATCTATCATTAACATTATTAAATTTTTCAAAATTAAATCTAGGTATTTTAGTTACTATATAATCAATAGAAGGTTCAAAAGCAGCTGTAATATGATTACTTGTTATATCATTTATTAATTCATCCAATGTATAACCAATAGAAAGTTTAGCTGATATTTTTGCAATTGGAAATCCTGTAGCTTTAGAGGCTAAAGCTGAGGAACGTGAAACACGAGGATTCATTTCAATTACTATTAATTTTCCTGTTATAGGATTAATAGCAAATTGTACATTAGCTCCTCCAGATTCAATACCCATTGCTTCTATAATTGATATAGAAGCATTTCTCATTATTTGATATTCTTTATCAGATAAAGTTTGTGCAGGTGCTACTGTAATAGAATCACCTGTATGAATACCCATCGGATCTATATTTTCAATAGAACATATAATAATAGAATTTCCATTTTTATCTCTTATAATTTCCATTTCATACTCTTTCCATCCTATTAAAGATTCATCAATAATTAATTCATTATTAGGAGATAAATCTAAACCATTTTTACAAATTTTTTTAAATTCTATTATATTATTTGCTATTCCTCCGCCACTTCCTCCCATAGTAAATGATGGCCTAATAATACATGGAAAATTAATTTTTTTAATATAATTTATTGCTTCATTCATATTATGAACAATAAAAGAATTAGGAACGTTGAAACCTAAATCTTTTATAATATTTGCAAAATAAAAACGATTTTCTGCTTTATTTATAGTATCAATTGATACACCAATAGTTTTTACATTAAATTTATTTAAAATATTATTTTTATGTAATTCTAAAATACAATTTAAAGCAGTTTGCCCCCCCATAGTAGGTAAAATAACATCAGGTTTTTCTTTTTCTATAATTTTAGAAATAATTTTCCAATTCATAGGTTCTATATAAGTAATATCAGAAACATTAGGATCAGTCATAATAGTAGCTGGATTAGAATTAACTAAAATTAAATTATATCCTTCTTCTTTTAAAGCTCTACATGCTTGAGTACCAGAGTAATCAAATTCACAAGCTTGTCCAATAATAATTGGCCCAGCTCCTAAAATCATAATATTTTTTATATCAGTACGTTTCGGCATTTTATAATCTCTTATATTTTATTACACAATATTTTTGAATTAATTCTATAAAATAATCAAATAAAATAGATGCATCATGTGGTCCTGGACTAGCTTCTGGATGTCCTTGAAAACCAAAAACAGGTTTATTTATAAAATGAATTCCTTGTATAGTATTATCAAATAAAGATTTATGTGTTATTTTTAAGTTTTTAGGAAAATTATTTATATCAATAGTAAATCCATGATTTTGAGTAGTAATTAAAACTTTATTATTTTTTAAATCTTTAACAGGATGATTACTACCATGATGCCCTATATCCATTTTTTTTATTTTTGCTCCACTTGCAATAGCTAATATTTGATGACCAAAACAAACACCAAAAATTGGAATATTTGTTGTTAATATTTTTTTTATATTCTTTATTATAGAAAAACATGGTCTAGGATCTCCTGGACCATTAGATAAAAAAATACCATCGGGATTTAATAACATTATTTCTTTATAGCTAGTAAAAGCAGATATAACTGTAACTTTACATTTTCTATCAACAAACATTTTTAAAATACTGGTTTTTACACCAAAATCTAATACTATAATATGCATTGAAAATAAATATTTTTTAATTATTTTAATATTTTTATTTCCTTCAATCCAAGAATAATTTACAGTTGTTGTAATATCTTTAATTAAATTTAATCCCTGTAATCCATTAAAATAATTAATTTTTTTTATAATATTTTTATAATTAAAATATTTTTCAGTAACAATTAATCCTATTTTATTTATTTTTTTATTACGTATTAATCTAGTTAAATATCGAGTGTCTATTCCTTCAATAGCAACAATATTATTTTTTTTTAAAAATATATCTAATTTTTCTGTACTACGATAGTTACTTGATATTTTTGATAAATTATTAATAATAAGTCCTTTTAAATAAATTTTTGATGATTCATTATCTTCAGAATTAATACCTGTATTACCAATATGAGGATATGTAAAAGTTAAAATTTGTTTATAATAAGAAGGATCAGTAATTATTTCTTGATAACCAGTAATAGCAGTATTAAATACTATTTCTCCTATAACTATTCCATTAACTCCTATAGATTTTCCAAAAAGCTTAGTTCCATCTTCCATTAATACTATGGCTTGATTATTCAATTTATTCTCCAAAATTTACAATAATTTATATAAAAATATATTTTTAAAAAATTAATTATATTTAATTTTAATATTTTTACTATTTTTTATATAAAATTATAATATATAATATTTATATAAAAAAATAATATTTAAAATTAATAATAGATATAAATTAACTTTAAAAATTAAATTTAATATATTAATATTAAATATTATTATTTTATAATTTGTAAAAAAAGATTTTTATAAGATAATTTTTTATAAATAAAATATTTAATATAGATTATTAGTAAAATAATTAATAAAAAATATAAAATTAATATTTTTAAAAAATACTCTCTTTATAAAAAAATAAAAAGAGAGTAAATTATTATTTATAATTTAAAATTAGTTAAAGATTTCATATGAATCATATAACTTCTTAAGAGATAACCTATTTTTTCAATAGGATGATTTCTAATATTATAATTTAAATCACGTAAATATTTATTTTTTATGCATTTATTTTTTATTTTTGAAATACCTATATCTTCTGCTGTAAGATTATTTATAAAGTTTTTTAATAAAGGAATAGCATTATTTGAAAATAAATAATTACCATATTCAGCTGTATCTGATATAACTTTATTCATTTCATATAATTTTTTTCTTGCAATAGTATTAGCAATTAAAGGTAATTCATGTAAAGATTCATAATATGCAGATGCAGAGGAAATACCAGATTCTGTCATTAATTCAAATGATAATTCAATACTACTTTTAATAAAAGCAATCATAACAATACCTTTATCAAAATAATCTTGTTCTTTTATATCATTATTTTTTATATTCTTAATTTTTTCAAAATTATTATTTTTATATAATTTTCTCCATTTAAGTAAATTACTATTATTATTATTCCAATCTTTTATAAGTTCTTTAGAAAATTTACCTGAAATTATATTATCAATATGTAATTTAAATAAAGGTTTTAATTTTTTTTTTAAAATTAATGTTAATTCATAAGCACGTATTTTACTATAATTATTTAATCTATCCATCATTAAACTAATACCTCCTTGTTTTAAGGATTCTGTAATAAATTCCCATCCAAATTGTATTAATTGTGAAGCATATAATGGATTAATATTAAGTTTTAATAATTTATCAAATAATAAAATAGAAGTTGTTTGTAACATTCCACATAATACTGTTTGTTCCCCCATTAAATCTGATTTAACTTCTGCTATAAAAGAAGATTCTAATACACCAGCTTTATGACTACCAATAGCAGTAGCCCATGCTTTAGCGGTTTTAAATCCATTATTAGTATTATCAGCATTTTGATGAACAGCAATTAAAGATGGGACACCAAATCCTCTTTTAAATTCTTCTCTAACTTCAGTTCCTGGGCATTTAGGAGCTACCATAATTACAGTAATATTTTTAGGAATATTTTCTCCTTCTTCAACAATATTAAAACCATGAGAGTATCCTAATGTTGCTCCATTTTTTATTAAATGTTTAATATTTTTTAAGACATTATGGTGATTATAATCAGGAGTTAAATTAATTACTAAATCTGCATTTGGTATTAATTCATTATAAGAACCTATAACAAAATTATTTTTATATGCTCTTTGCCAAGATAGATTTTTATTTTTTATAGATTCATTTTTTAAGGCATATGAAATATTTAATCCAGAATCTCTCATATTTAAACCTTGATTTAATCCTTGAGAACCACAACCTATAATAACAATTTTTTTATTTTTTAAATAATTTATACTGTTTATGAATTCTTCAAATTGCATTAATCTACATTTTTGTAAATTTTTTAATTTTTGACGAAAATTTAAATTATTAAAATAATTATTCATTAAATAATCCTATATACTATAAATATAGTTAATATTTTATTAATTTAATAAATTTTTTTTATAAAAAATTTATTAAATATTAATGATTATAATCTTATCATTTGTTTAAAAAAAATTATATATAACTATAATTAATAAATTTTATTTTATTAAATAATTAATTATTCTAATAAAAATTATTATAACCTTAAAATTTATATTTTAAATAAAAATTTTTAATAATAAATTTATTTTATAAAAAATTAATTATATTAAATATATTTTAAAAATTTTTTTAAAAATATTAATTTATTCATAATTATAATTTAATTTATTTTTATCTCTTACTGCACCTTTGTCAGCACTAGTTACTAAAGAAGCATAAGCTTTAAGTGCAAAAGAAATTTTTCGTTTTCTTTTTAGAAGAGGTGTATATGCTAAAAATCCTCTTTTTTTTTCTTTATTTATTCTATAATTTAATATAGTAGGAGAAACATCTAATTTTATTGATCTATTTGGTATGTTAATTTTAATAATATCATTATTTTTTACTAATGCTATGATTCCTTTACTTGCAGCTTCAGGAGAAATATGGCCTATAGATAGGCCTGAAGTACCTCCTGAAAATCTTCCATCAGTAATTAAAGCGCAACTTGTATCTAATTTCATAGATTTTAAATATGATGTAGGATATAACATTTCTTGCATACCTGGTCCTCCTTTAGGACCTTCATATCTTATAACAATAATATCTCCAGGAAAAATTTTTTTATTTAAAATTGCATATATTGCTGATTCTTGACTTTCAAATACTTTTGCTCTTCCTGTAAAAATCATTAATTTTTTATTTACACTAGCTGTTTTAACTACACAGCCATCTTTAGCAAGATTACCATATAAAATTGCTAACCCTCCATCTTGGCTAAATGCATATTTATATGAACGAATACAACCTTTTTTACGATTTATATCTAAATTCTTCCATATTTTATTTTGTGAAAAAGGATTGATTGTTTTTATATTACCAGGAGCAGATTGATAAAATTTTTTTATTTGTGAATCTTTTGTAACGATTATATCATATTTTTGTATAGTTTCTTCTACTGTTAACCCTAAAATATTTTTAATATTTTTATGTATTAATCCAATTTTATTTAATTCTCCTAAAACTCCTATTACTCCACCTGCTCTATGAAAATCCTCCATATAAAATTTATTTGAACTAGGGGAAACTTTACATAACCATGGTGTTTTTCTTGATAATTGATCAATTTTTTTTAAATTAAATGATATATTAGTTTCCTGTGATAAAGCTAACATATGTAATATTGTATTTGTAGATCCACCCATAGCAATATCTAACATTATTGCATTTTCAAAAGCTTTTTCATTAGCAATATACTTAGGTAAAATATTAATATTATTATTTGTATAATATTTTTTTGTAATTTCTACAATTTTATGAGCAGATTTTATACATAATTCTTTACGATTTATGTGTGTTGATAATAAAGATCCATTACCTGGTAGTGCTAAACCTAAAGCTTCTACTATACAATTCATTGAATTAGCTGTAAACATACCAGAACATGAACCACAAGTTGGACATGCATTAAGTTCTATTTGTCTTATATATTCATCTGATTGCTTTAAATTTCCTGATTGAACCATAGCATCTACTAAATCAATTTTTATAATTTTTGTATTTTTTTTAGTATTAATTTTACCAGCTTCCATTGGTCCACCTGATATAAATACTGTAGGTATATTTAATCGTAAACTAGCCATTAGCATACCTGGAGTAATTTTATCACAATTAGATATACAAATCATTGAATCAACACAATGTGCATTTATAACATATTCTATAGAATCAGCAATAAGTTCTCTAGAAGGTAGAGAATATAACATACCATTATGACCCATAGCTATACCATCATCAATTGCTATTGTATTAAATTCTTTTGGTACTCCGCCCTCTTTTTTAATTTCTTCAGAAATAATTTTACTTAATTTTTGTAAATGTATATGTCCAGGAACAAATTCTGAAAAAGAATTTACTATAGCAATAATAGGTTTATTAAAATCTTCATCACTCATTCCTGTAGCTCTCCAAAGAGCTCTAGCACCAGCCATATTACGGCCTTTTGTTGTAATTAATGAACGATAATTAGGCATATTTTTCTTCTTTTTAAAACTAATAAAATAAATAATTATTTATTAAAATGATCTAACCAATTCCATTTATCTTTTATTTTTCCTTTAAATAAATATAAAAATTCTTTTTGTATATTTTTTGTAATATTTCCCCGTTTACCATTATTAATTAATATATTATCTATGCTACAAACTGGAGTAATTTCAGCTGCTGTTCCTGTTAAAAATATTTCATCAGCTAAATATAAAGATTCTCTTAATATTAAACATTCTTTAATTTTTAAATTAAGATTTTTAGATATTTTAAAAACTGAATCTCTAGTTATTCCAGGTAGAATAGATGAAGTTAATGGTGGAGTAAATAAAATTTTATTTTTAATTTTAAATATATTTTCTCCCGCTCCTTCAGATACAAAACCTGAACTATCTAATGCTATTCCTTCATCATACCCATTTCTACGTGCTTCATTACTAATTAATAAAGAAGATAAATAATTACCACCTGCTTTTGCTAAACTAGGTATAGTATTAGGTTTTATTTTATTCCAAGAAGATATCATTGTATTAATACCATTTTTTTTTGTATTATAACCAAGATAATTTTTCCATGGGAAAGCACTAATCATTATATCCGTATGATAGTTTATAGGTGGATTAATTCCTAATCCTACATCTCCTATAAACACTAAAATTCTAATATAAGCTTCTTCAAGTTTATTAATATTAATTATAATATGAACAGCATCCATTATTTCTTTTATAGAAAATTTTAATGGAAAACGGTATATTTTAGCAGAATTATATAAACGATCAATATGATCTTTATGACGAAAAATAGCTGGTCCTTTATATGTTTTATAACATCTAATACCTTCAAAAACAGATGTACCATAATGTAATGCATGAGTCATAACACTAATTTTAGCATCTTCCCATTTTGTGATATCACCATTTAACCAAATAAAATCTGCTTTTTTTGTAGACATTATTATATTTCCTTATTTTATATAATAATAATGTTATTATAATATTTTATGATATAATTATTATATCTAGTACATCTATTAATTTTTTAATTTGTTTTACTAAAAAATCTATAGATCTATAACTTCGTACTATTAATTTAAAATTAATATTTTTTAATTTATTTACTACATCTATATTTATAGTTTTAATTAAAAATCCTCTATGACGAATAATTCTTATTATTCTTTCACTAATTTCAGGACTAATATTTGTTTTAATATATAATTGATATTGATTCATTTAATTTTTCTCTATCATATTATTATTACTATATCCAGGAGGAACTAATGGCCAAACATTATCATATTCATTAATAGAAACATGTAATATATAAGGTTTTTTTATAGAAAAAATTTTTTTTAAACTTTTATTAATTTCATTTGTATAACTGATACTATGTCCTGATATTCCAAAAGATTTAGCTAATTTTATAAAATTTGGATTATCACATAAAGTAGTTTCACTATATCTTTTACTAAAAAATAGTTCTTGCCATTGTCTTACCATACCTAATCTTTTATTATCTAATAATATAATTTTTATAGGTAAATTTTTTCTTTTAACTGTACTTAATTCTTGAATATTCATTATAAATGAACCATCTCCTGATATACATACAACATTATTATTAGGTTTTGCAATTTGCGCTCCAATTGCGGCAGGTAAACCAAAACCCATTGTTCCTAATCCACTAGAAGTAATAAAATTCTTAGGATTAGAAAAATTTATATGTTGTGCAACCCACATTTGATGTTGTCCCACATCTGTGGTAATAATAGTGTCTTTATCTTTAAAATCTGATAATTTTTTAAGTAAAAAAGGAGCATAAATTTTATTATTTTTCATAAATAAATTATATTTATAAGAATATTTTTTTTTAATTTTTTTTATATAGTATTGCCATTTTAAAATATTTTTAGGGATTTCTAATAATGGAATTAAAAAATTTAAATTACCTAATAATTCTACATTTACTTTACAAATTTTATTAATTTCAGCTGGATCTATATCCATGTGAATAATACTTGCATAAGGAGCAAATTTTTTTATATTACCTGTAACTCTATCATCAAATCTAGCTCCAATAGCTATTAATAAATCACATTTTTGTACAGTATAATTAGCTGCTTTATTTCCATGCATACCTAACATTCCTAAATAATAAGGATTTTTATTATCTATAGTCCCTAGTCCCTTTAAAGTTACTACTGTAGGTAATTTAGAATTTTTTACAAATTTTCTTAGTGTATTAACTGCATTACCTATATTAACACCTCCTCCTATATATAATATAGGCATTTTAGATTTTTTTAATAAATTATTAGCTTCTATAATTTTTTTTTTTGAATATTTTTTTTTTTGAATATTTTTTTTTTTTTTATTTTTAAATTTAATTTTTTCAGTTAAATTAGATAATTGTATATCTTTAGGTATATCTATTAATACAGGTCCTGGTCTATCAGATAATGCTATAAAAAAAGCTTTTTCTATAATAGAGGATAACTCTAATGGTGAAGTTATTAAAAAACTATGTTTAGTACACGATAAAGACATACCTATGATGTCTATTTCTTGAAAAGCATCAGTACCAATTAAAGGAAGAGATACCTGTCCTGTAATAGCAATAAGAGGTACAGAATCTACCATAGCATCTGTAATTCCTGTTATTAAATTAGTAGCTCCAGGACCAGATGTTGCAATACACACTCCTATTTTCCCAGTAGCCCTTGCATATCCAATTGCTGCTATAGCAGCTCCTTGTTCATGACGACATAATATATGTTCTATTTCTCCATCATATAATGCATCATAAAGAGGCATTATGGCTCCTCCAGGATATCCAAATACTGTTTTAACATCTTGTTTTTTTAATGCTTGAATTATACATTGTGCTCCATTCATTTTTAACCTCTTTAATTTAGTAAAATAATATGCATAATTCAACGTAATTATGGTTTAATTTATTTGTTTTAAGATTTAAAAATATGGTTTGTAATTTGATATGTTATTAGAATTTTTTAAAAAATGATATAATTTCCAATTAAAATATTTTTTATATATAAATATATATTTATATTATTAATTTTACTATTTATTTATTAAATTTTTTAAAAATTATAAAAATTGAAATTTATAAAATAAATATTATTATTTCTCAGGGGCGGAGGGATTTGAACCCCCAACCATTGGTTTTGGAGACCAATATTCTACCAATTAAACTACACCCCTTTAAATTTATATATTTCAAAATATTAATATTATAATTTTTTTTTATTATAATTTATTATTTAAAATATATATTTTATTTTTAATTTAAATTTTTTATAAAAATATATATAAAATATATGATAACATTTTATAGAAAAAATATAAATATAAAATAAAATTTTTTATTTTTTTCAAAATATTTATTTTTTTTTAAAAAATATATATTTTATATTTAATATAATTTATATTAATAATTTATTTTAAGAAAAAATATTATTTTATTGACTAAATAAAAGGATAAAATATGACAGAATGGAGTATTGGTAATATTAAACAAATAAAATACTGGACAAAAAACTTATTTAGTATTATTTTAAACGCAAATGTTAATAATTTTTTTGCAGGTCAATTTACAAAATTAGCTATAGAAGTTAATGGGAAAAAAATACAAAGAGCATATTCTTATATTAATTCTCCAAAAAATAAAAATCATGAATTTTATATTTCTAATATTAAAAAAGGTAAATTAAGCCCATATTTGTATAATTTAAAAATTAATGATAAAATTATGATTTCTAAAAATGCACTAGGTACATTTACGCTTAATAATATTAAATCTTGTACAAATTTATGGATGTTATCAACTGGAACTGGTATAGGTCCTTATCTTTCAATATTACAAGATAATATATGTTTTAAAAAATTTACAAAAATAATTTTAGTACATTCTATTAGATATATAGAAGATTTTAGTTATTTAAATTTAGTTAAAAAAATTAAAAAAAAATATTATAATAAATTAATAATACAAATTATTTTAACTAGAAATATTAATATTAATAATTCTATATTATTTGGTTATATCCCTGATTTAATAAAAAATGGAAAATTAGAAAATAAAATTGGAATAAAAATTAATAATAAAAATAGTCATGTAATGTTATGTGGTAATCCAGAAATGATTAAACAAACGCAAAAATTTTTAGAAAAAAATAGAAATTTATCTAAAAATTTAATTAATAAAAATGGTAATATTACACTAGAAAAATATTGGTAAATCTTAATAAAGAAAAAAAATATGAAAAAATTTTTAATTATTGCTAATTGGAAATTAAATGGTGATTATAATTTTATAAATAAAAATATAAATTTAATTAAAAAAAAAATAAATAATTCATTACATTTTTGTGATTTATCTATAGCGCCACCTTATGTATATTTAAATTATATAAATAACTATTTAAAAAATACATCTATATCTTTAACAGCTCAAAATGTAGATATTCATCTTAAAGGATCTTATACTGGAGAAATATCAATAAATATGTTAAAAGATGTAGGTGTGAAATATGTTATAATTGGGCACTCAGAAAGAAGAATATTCCATCATGAAAATGATAATTTTATTTCTAAAAAATTTATATTAATTAAAAATAATGGATTAATTCCTGTTTTATGTATAGGAGAAACAGAAGAACAAAAAAAACAAAATCAGACAGAAAAAATTTGTATTCAACAAATTAATGATATACTAAAAATTAGTGATATTAATATTTTTAATAAAACTATTATAGCTTATGAACCTGTCTGGGCAATTGGTACAGGAAAAATTGCAAATATAGATGAAGTACAAAAAACTATTTTATTTATTAAAAAATACATATCATCGTTAAATATTAAAATAGCAGAAAGTATATTATTTCAGTACGGTGGATCTATTAATTATAAAAATATAGATATTTTTTTAAAAAAAAAGGATATTAATGGTTTTTTAATAGGAAAAACTTCTTTAACAACAGAAAATTTTATATTTTTGATTAAAAAAACTGAGAAAATAATTAGCTTATTAAATGTTTCTTAACATAGGAAATAAGATTACATCTCTTATTGATTTTGTATTAGTAAATAACATAATTAATCGGTCAATACCTATACCTAATCCAGCTGTAGGAGGGAGTCCATGTTCTAATGCTTCTATATAATCTTGATCATAAAAATCTTCATAAACATTTTTATTATTAATGTTTTTAACGTTTTTTTGCTCTTGAAATCTTTTTTTTTGTTCTTCATAATCATTAAGCTCAGAAAAACCATTAGCTATTTCCATACCACAAATAAAAAATTCAAATCTATCAGTAAATAAAGGATTTAAATTATTACTTCTTGATAACGGAGAAATTTCAATAGGATATTCTGTAATAAATGTTGGTTCTATGATTTTATTGGTAATTTTTTCTTCAAAAATTTCAAAAATAATCTTACCTTTATTCCAATTAGAATCTATTTTAATATCTAATAAATTAGCAATTTGTATTAAATTATCAATATTTTCTAAATTTTCTAAAGTAAAATTAGGATAAAAATATATAATAGATTCTTTCATAGTTAACTTATTAAAATTTTTATTTAAATCAAAAATATGATTATTATATTTTAATAAAGAGTTTTTAAATATTTTTTGATAAATTTTTTTAAATAATTTTTCAAATAAAATCATTAAATCTTTATAATCAGAATAAGTTACATATAATTCCATCATAGTAAATTCAGGATTATGTTGCGTAGAAATACCTTCATTACGAAAATTTCTATTAATTTCAAATATTTTATTAAAACCTCCAATAATAAGACGTTTTAAATATAATTCAGGAGCTATACGTAAATATATATTTGTATTATATGTATTATGATATGTTATAAAAGGTCTTGCTAAAGCTCCACCAGGTATATTATGCATCATAGGAGTTTCTACTTCAATAAAATCTATTTTATTCATGTAATTACGAATATTTAATATAATTTGAGATCTTTTTTGAAAGATATAACGTGTATTTTTATTTACAATTAAATCTAAATATCTTTTTCTATATTTTATTTCTTTATTTTTTAATCCATAATATTTATCAGGTAAAGGTCTAATTGCCTTTGTTAATAAATAAATTTTTTGACAAAAAATAGATAAAACTTGAGTTTTAGTTCTAAAAATATAACCAACTATACCTATAATATCTCCTAGATCATATTCATCTAAAAATTTTTTATATGTTTTTATAGATGTTCCATTTTGAGATATATAAACTTGTATTTTTCCTGTATAATCTTGGATATTAATAAAAGAAGCTTTACCCATAATACGTAAATTTACTATACGTCCTGCAATATAAAATATTTTTTTATTTATTAGATTATTTTTATGATTATATTTTTTATATATTTCATGTAATGAAATATTAATTTTAAAATTATTAGGAAAAACTATGTTATTATTTTTTCTTAATTTTATTAATTTTTTATATCTATATTTTATTTCATTATTAATATTTTTAAAACTATTATTAAGTTCATGTTTTTTTTCAAACATAACAAAAAATCCTATATTTATAAACCTAATTTTAAACTAGCTTGAATAAATTTATCTAGATTACCGTTAAGTACTGATTGGACATCATAACTTTCTATACCTGTTCTTATATCCTTAATTCTTGAATCATCTAATATATAAGAACGTATTTGATAACTCCAACTAATATTAAATTTTTTTTTTTCAATTTTTTTTTTTATTTTTTGTTTTGTTTTATTTTGTAATTCATATAATTTTAATTTTATTTGTTTCATAGCTTGATTTTTATTTTGATGTTGTGATCTATTATTTTGACATTGCGTAACTATTCCTGTTGGAATATGTGTAATACGTACAGCAGATTCCGTACGATTTACATGTTGTCCACCGGCCCCAGAAGATCTATATACATCTACACGTAAATCTTCTAAATTAACAGATATATTATTATTATTTTTAATTTCTGGATATATAAAGGTAGATACGAATGAAGTATGTCTTCTTCCTGATGAATTAAAAGGATTTTTTCTAACTAAACGATGAATACCATTTTCTGTTCGTAACCAACCAAAAGCATAATTACCTACTACATGTATTGTACATGATTTAATACCTATTTCTCCTGGAGATTCATCTATAATAGTAGTTTTAAAATTTTTTTTTTCTGCCCATTTTAAATACATTTTCATTATTATTTTAGCCCAATCTTGGGATTCTATACCTCCAGATCCAGATTGGATATTTATAAAACAATTTTTTTTATCATTTTTTTGAACAAAAATTTTTTGTAATTCTAAAATATTTATTTCATCTTCTATCTTAAGTAAAATTTCTGTAGATTCTTTTAATATTTTTTTATCATTAGTTTTAATAGCTAAATCGATTAATTCAGTAATATCAATAATTTCTTGATTAATTTTATCTAAAGAAAATAATAAATTTTCTATTTTTGATTTTTTTTTATTTAAGATAAGTAAATAATTAACGTTATTCCAAATATCAGAATTTTTTAATTTATTTTTTATTATTAGTAATTTTTTATTATATTTAGAATAATTAAAGAAACCCCCTAATAAAAATATTTTTTTTTTTAATTTCTTTTAATTTATTTTTTAATAAATAAATTTCTAACATATTTATTTCCTAATTTTTAAAAAAAATATTTTAATTTAATTTTAAAATAATTTCTTATCTTAAGAAGGATAATATTTTATTTAAGATTATTAATATATTTTATATTGATATAATTAATAAACAATGAACTAAAATATAATTTTTGTAATAAAATAATCTGGCCCTTGTTGGATTTGAACCAACGACCTAACGATTATGAGTCGTTTGCTCTAACCACTGAGCTAAAGGGCCATTATTAATATTATGATATATTTTAAAATTTATTTCAATTAAATTTATAATTTTTTTAATTTATTAAATATAAATTTTGATTACCTCTTAAAATATATAAAAGAATTAATGATGGTTGTTTTCCTAAAATTTTTTTAAGATTTTTTATGTTATATATACGTTTTTTATTAATTGATATTATTATATCACCTTTTTTAAGGCCTATTATTGCAGCAGGTGTATTAGGTATTACTTTTCTAACTTGTACTACAGTATTTTTTTTTAAATTTTTAAAAATATAATTTTTATTTTTTAATAAAATATTATCTAAATATGCGCCTTCAATACCATAATACATAATTTCTTCATCAGAAGAATTATTTTTACAAAAATTATTTAATTTTATTTTTATTATTTTAAAAATACCTTTTCTTATAATTCCTAATTTTATAATTGTACCACGCATAAATGTGCTTATTTTAGCTTTTAATAAAGCATAACTATCAATTTTTTTATCATTTAATGAAATAATAATATCACCAGATTTTAATTTATTATTTTTAAATGATACAATTTTACGTATAAAAACACCTTTATATATATTAGGAACTCTCATTACTTTTGATATTTGTGGATCAAGTTCAACACCATAAATTCCTAAAGATCCTCTTTTTATTTTACCAAATTTTATAAATTGATTAACTAAATTTATAACTGTATTACTAGGTATTGCAAAACCAATACCAATATTACCTTCATTAGGAGTTAAAATTGCTGTATTTATTCCAATTAAATCTCCATGTAAATTAACTAGTGCTCCTCCAGAGCTACCACGATTAATTGCGGCATCTGTTTGAATAAAATTTTCAAAATTCTCAATATTAAGTCCAGTACGTCCTAATCCAGATATAATTCCTGATGTAACAGTTTCTCCTAATCCATAAGGATTACCTATTGCTATAGTATAATCTCCAACTTTTAAATTATCAGAATTAGCTATTTTAAGATCTTTTAAATTTCCTATTTTATCTTTAATTTGTATTAAAGCTATATCTGTTTTTGGGTCTTGTCCTACAATTTTGGCTTCATAAATCTTTCCATTATTTAATTCAACTGAAATATAATTAGCATGATCTATAACATGATTATTAGTAATAATCATGCCTTTTTTAGAATTTATAATTACACCGGATCCAATTGAATGAAATTTTTGTTCAAGAATATTGTTACTATTACCACAAATAGGAGTATTTTCATATGGCGATCCTTCTTTGCATAGTGAAAAATGTTCATTTAAATATTGTTGTATATTAGAAGGTAATCTAAATTGAGAAACAAAAGTACTACCTTGGACATCAATATTAACAACAGATGGAGTAATTTTTGATAAAATTATAGATAAACTCGAAGGTAACAAATATTTTTTTTTAATTTTTGTTAAATTAAATGGTAATAATTTAGCATTAACATTTCCAGATATAAATGTCATAATACCAAAAATAAAAAATATACAAAAAATTATTTTTAATTTTTTCATAAAAAAATCTCATAATAGAATTTGTTAAATAAAGTCTATATAAAATTATTCAATCTTAATAAATTTATTTAAATAATATAAATTTATATTTTAATAAATAATTTTATATGATTATTTTTAAAAATTTTTATTTAAATACATTATATATGTAATAGTATTTGGATTTAAAGAAAAATTTTGAACAATTAAAATACAAAATTTTTTACAAATTATTATACTTAATATAATATAAATTATATTTTATATAAAGCTATAAAGATATATGTTTAATAAACTAAAAAATATTGCTTCAAAAATTGCAATAAAATATATTAAAAATACTAATATTATTGGTATTGGTTCAGGAACTACAATATCTCATTTTATTGATATTTTATATACTGAAAAAAAAAATATTAAAGGAGTAATATCTGCTTCTAAAAACTCTACAGAAAAACTAAAAAAATATAATTTTAATATTTATGAAATCAATAAAATAAAAAAAATCGGAATATATTTTGATAGTGCAGACGAAATTAATAATAAAATGCAAATGATAAAAGGAGGTGGAGCAGCGTTAACTAATGAAAAAATTATATCTAGTTTTTCAAATATATTTATTTGTATTATTGATCAATCAAAATATGTAAAACAATTAGGAAAATTACATCCAGTACCTATAGAAATTATACCTTTAGCAAAAGCTTTTATTATTAAACAATTATTATGTATAGGTGCAATAGCTAAACCTCGTATAAACACAATTACAGAACATGGTAATATTATATTAGATGTATATAAATTAAATTTAAATAATCCTATTAAAATAGAAAAATATATAAATAATATTCCTGGAGTTGTAACAGTTGGTTTATTTACACAAAGATGTGCTGATATAGTTATAATAGGTAAAAATGATTATACAGTATCTGTAATAAATAAAAAAAATTTTCAATTATATTAATCATTTATTTATTCTTAATTTTTTATTTTTTTTAAAAACCTTATAATTAATCATATGAAAATAAAATTTACTAAAATGCATGCATTAGGTAATGATTTTATCATTATAAATAATATAAAAAAAAATTTATTTTTAAATAAAATAGTTATACAAAAATTATCTAATAGATATTTAGGTATAGGATTTGATCAATTATTATTAATCGAATTATCATTAAATCAAAATATTGATTTTCATTATAGAATTTTTAATGCTAATGGTGATGAAGTTGAACAATGTGGTAATGGTGCACGTTGTCTAGCTTTATATTTAAAAATTAAGAAATTAACTTCTAAAAATATTATATGTGTAAGTACAAAAAATCGTTTAATATATTTAAAAATCTTAAATAATAAAGTTATTTCCATAAATATGGGAGTTCCTTTATTTAATCCTAAAGATATACCATTTTTAACTAATAGTATTAAAAATACTTATAAAATTTTATTTCAAAATAAATATATTAATTTTAATATTATTTCATTAGGTAATCCACATTGTGTAATACAAGTAAAAGATGTATCAAATACTCCAGTATCATTAATAGGTTCATTTTTGGAAAATCATAAATTATTTCCTAAAAAAGTTAATGTAGGTTTTATGCAATATTTAAATAAAAACACTATTAAATTAAGAGTATTCGAAAGAGGAGTAGGAGAAACAAAATCTTGTGGATCAGGTGCTTGTGCTGCTGCAGCTATAGGAATTAAAAAAAATATTTTATCAAAAAAAGTATATGTAAATCTTATTGGAGGTATTATAACTATTTTTTGGAAAGGTAATAATAAAAATTTATTTATGCAAGGAGACGCTAATTATGTTTATGATGGTGAAATAATATTATAATAAATTTTATTTTAAAATAAATATTTTAATTATGGTATTTTACTAAATGAAAAATATAGATTTATTAAAAAATTTAAATAATAAACAAAAAGAAATAGTAACTGAAATTAGAAAAAATTTATTAATATTAGCTGGTGCTGGAAGTGGAAAAACTCTTGTATTAATTCGTAGAATAGCATGGTTAATTTATAAAGAAAATTGTACTCCAAAATCTATTTTAGCTGTTACTTTTACAAATAAAGCAGCATTAGAATTAAAAGCTAGAATTACATCCTTAATAAATAATAAAAAAAAAAATGATATTTGGATAGGAACATTTCATGGTTTTGCTTATTATGTATTAAGAATTTATTATTTAGAAGCAGGATTAACAAAAAATTTTCAGATTATAGATACTTATGATCAAAAAAATTTAATTCAACGAATTTTAAAAAAATTATCTTTAAAAGATAAAATCTATTCAATAGAAAATATTATTAAATATATAAATAATTTAAAAAATAATTTATTTAATAATAAAAATATTAATATTTATAAAAATAATTTTTATAATATAAATTTTTCTAAAATATATAGTGAATATCAAAATCTTTGTAAAATTTCTGAAGTTATTGATTTTAATGAATTAATATTATGCTTATATAAATTATTTTTAAATAATCCTTATATATTAAAAATATATCAAAAAAGATTTCAGAATATTTTAATTGATGAATTTCAAGATACAAATGATATACAATATAAATTTATATCTTTATTATATAGTAAATATTATAATACTAAAATTATTCTTGTAGGAGATGATGATCAATCAATTTATGGGTGGAGAGGAGCTAAAATTGAAAATATGAATCATTTTTTACAAGATTTTGATCAAGTTAAAGTAATTTTACTTGAACAAAATTATCGTTCTACTTCTAATATTTTAAATGTTGCAAATAAATTAATTTCTTATAATAATACTAGATTAAAAAAAAAATTATGGACTAATGCAGATAATGGAAAACTTATTTCAATATATTTTGCATTAAATGAATTTGATGAAGCTGAATATATAGCAAAATATATAAATAAAAAATTTATAAAAAAAAATATAAAATTAAATAATTGTGCAATTCTTTATCGAAATAATGCACAATCTCGTGTTTTAGAAGAAGTTATGTTAAAATTTTGCATTCCTTATAAAATTTATGGAGGAATACGTTTTTTTGAACGTAAAGAGATAAAAAATATTTTATCATATTTAAGATTAATATCTAATTATAATGATGATAATTCTTTTGAAAGAATTTTAAATATTCCTAAAAGAGGAATTGGTAATAATACGTTAAATATTATCAAAAATATTTCTAAAAAATATTTTTTAACATTGTGGAAATCTAGTCTTTATATTTTAAAAAAAAAAAAATATTTAAAAACAATGTCATTTAATGCATTAAAAAAATTTGTTCAATTAATTAAATCTTTAAAAAAAAATACAAAAAATAAACCTTTACCTATAATTATAGAAGAAACTATAAAAAATTCTGGATTATGGGAAATGTATAATATAAATTGTTTATCTGAAAAAAATTTTACTAAAATAAATAATTTAAAAGAATTAATTAATGCAGCTAATTATTTTATGAAAATAATATTAGAAAATAAAAATAAATTAAATATTAATAATAATGATCTATTAATAGATTTTCTTTCAAAAACTTCATTACTAACAGAAGATATTAATATAAATAGTGAAAAAACTAATAATTATATACAAATGATGACAATTCATGCTTCTAAAGGATTGGAATTTTCTGAAGTATTTATTATCGGGATGGAAGAAGGTATTTTTCCAAATAAAATTTTTTTTACTGATAAAGATATAAATGAAGAAAGACGTTTAGCTTATGTAGGTATTACTAGAGCAAAAAAAAAATTAACATTAACTTATACCAAAAAACGTTATTTATATGGTAAAGAAATTAATTCTGTACCATCAAGATTTCTTAATGAATTACCAGAAAATTGTATTAAAAAAATCAGTTATTTAAAAAATATAAATATTTTATTTAAAGAAAATAATATTTTAAGAAAAAAAAAATATTTTATAGGACAAATAGTTTATCATCAAATTTTTGGAAAAGGAATTATTTTAAAAATAGAAATTTTAGAAAATAATGAAAAATTACAAATTAAATTTGATAATACAGCAATAAAATGGATAATGTCTAATTATATAAAAGTTTCTATTTAAAAAATATTTTTAAAATAAAATTAAAATTTTAAATAAAATATAAATTTTTTAAAAATAATATCCTTATTAGGAGTTATTATGTTAAATGCTTATAAAATATATAAAAAACATTTAATTAATATAAAATTAAATGATGACTATAAAAATCTTTTAGATGCTATGTGGATTGATTTAATAAATCCTGAAAATAGTGAAAGAGAAAAAATACATTCTTTACTTAAACAAAATTTAGCTACTAGACTAGAACTAGAAGATATAGAAGCTTCGGCAAGATTTTTTAAAAATAAAGAAGGATTACATATTCATTCATTCTTTTTTTATAAAAATAAAAATGAATATCCAGGTACTACTACTGTAGCATTTACAATTAAAAATAATAGACTGTATACTTTAAGAGAAAAAGAATTAGCTGCTTTTCGTTTATACAGAATACGTATACATAATCATCATACCATGATTTATGGAAATCCTTATGAACTATTATTAGATTTATTTGATACTAAAATCGAACAATTAGCTGATGAAATTGAAAATATATATAGTCATTTAGAATCTTTAAGTTGTATTATTATGAAAGGACATCAAAATGATCAATTTGATAATGCACTTTCTACTTTAGCTGAATTAGAAGATATAGGTTGGAAAGTAAGATTATGTTTAATGGATACACAAAGAGCTGTAAATTTTTTAATGAGAAAAACTAGATTACCTAATGATCAAATAGAACAAGCTAGAGAAATATCAAGAGATATTGAATCACTTTTACCTCATAATGAATCATTATTTCAAAAAGTTAATTTTTTAGTTCAAGCGGCAATGGGATTTATTAATATAGAACAAAATAGAATTATTAAAATTTTTTCATTAGTATCTGTAATTTTCTTACCCCCTACTTTAGTAGCATCTAATTATGGTATGAATTTTTCTTTTTTACCAGAATTAAAATGGAAATATGGTTATATATATGCTATTATTATAATGTTAGCGTCAGCTTTAGCACCTTATTTTTATTTTAAAAGAAAAAAATGGTTATAAGCACATAAAACATTAATAATTTGTTATTAATGTTTTATGTGCTTTTTAAAAAAAAATTTTTATATAAATTAATAATATAAATAAAAATTTATAATATTAAATACTTCTTATTATCCTTATTTTTTTTATATAATTTATTATTTAGAAATTAACATAATTAAAAATAAAATATAAAATTTTTTTATTTAATCGAAATTTTAATTTAAATTTTAAATATTTTATTTTAATTAAAGAACTAATAATATTTTTTAATATAACAAAATACTAAAATATATAAAAATAATAAAAAATCTTTATATACTTTATACTTAATTAATTATAAAAATAATAAAATTTACAATAAATAATTTTATTTTAAATATATTTAAATTATATTTTATATATATTAATTTTTTTATTAATATTAAAATAAAATAAATATTTTTATATTTCTAAGAGATTATAATGAATAATGTTTACTTAAAAAAAAATATTTTATATGAAAATATTTTTTATATTGAAAAATTATATCAAAAATTCTTAATAGATCCTTTATCAATAGATAAAGAATGGATTAGTATATTTATAAAATTTCAAGAAAAAAATAAAAATTTAAATAAAAAGAATAAATTTAAAAGTAATTATTTTGATAAAAATAAATTTTTAATAGAAAGAATAAATTACTTAATAAATAATTTTAGAATGATAGGTCATTATTATGCTAATATAAACCCTTTAATTTTAAATAAAAAAAAATTAAGTAATACTTTACAATTTAAAAATTATCAAATTAGTAAAAAAGATTTACAAAAAAAAATTACATTAAATTCTTTTTTTAAAAATCAAAAAATAATTAATATATATAATTTTTTTCAAAAAATATACTGTAATTCTGTAGGTATAGAATTTTATCATTTATTAGATAATGAAAAATTTTGGATACAAAAAAATATAGAATTAATAAAAAATAATTTAAAATCTACAGAAAAAAAAATATTTTTAGAAGAATTAATTGCAACAGAAATTTTTGAAAAAAATATAGGAAAAAAATTTCCAGGTGCTAAAAGATTTTCTTTAGAAGGTTGTGATGTTTTAATTCCTTTAATAAAGGAAATAATACGTTATTCAAGTAAATTAGAAAATAAAACAACAAAAATAATTTTTGGTATGGCACATAGAGGTAGATTAAATTTTTTAGTAAATATAATGGGTAAAAAAATTCAAAATATAATTAATGAATTTTCAAATATTTTTTTAGAAACAGATAATATCGATGATGTAAAATATCATTTAGGTTATTCTTCTATTATTAAAATTAATAAAAAAAAAATTAAGTTACAATTAGCTTTTAATCCTTCCCATTTAGAAATTATTAATAGTGTTACTATGGGTATAGCTAGATCCCAAATTGATTATTTAAAGAAAAAAAATATTAATAATGTTAATATTTTACATATAAATATACATGGAGATGCATCTTTTAGTGGACAAGGAATAATACAAGAAATCTTAAATTTATCTCAAACTAAAGGACATGGAGTTAATGGTACTATACATATTATTATTAATAATCAAATCGGATTTACTACTTCTAAAATTACTGATATGAGATCTAGTTATTATTGTACTGACATAGCTAAAATGATTCAATGTCCTATTTTTCATGTGAATGCAGATCATTTAGAAAATGTAATACTTATTATAAGATTAGCGATTGAATATAGAAATATTTTTAAAAAAGATGTTTTTATTGATTTAGTATCATATAGAAGACATGGTCATAATGAAATGGATGATCCATATATAACACAACCATTAATGTATAATTATATTAAAAATCATAAAAAAATACAAGATTTATATTTTGATAAATTATTATCTAGTAATATTATCGATAATCAAAAAAAAATAGATTTATATAAAAAATATCAAAATTTATTTAATAAAGGTCATTCTTTTATTGAATCATATTTTTCTATTCAAAAAGATAACAAAAAAATAATATGTAAAAATTTTCAAATAAATGAATTAAAAAAATTACTTTTTAAAATTAGTTCTTTACCTCAAGATTTTAATATTCATCCTATAGTAAAAAAAATTTATTTAGATAGAATTAGTATGAGTAAAGAAGATAAAAAATTAGATTGGGGAGCTGCTGAAAATTTAGCTTATGCAAATATTCTAACTCAAGGAATATCTTGTCGTTTATCAGGAGAAGATATTAAAAGAGGCACTTTTTCTCATAGACATATTGTTGTCTATGATCAAAAAAATGAAATTTCGTATACTCCTTTAAAACATATTAATTCAAAACAAGGAAATTTTTATATTTATAATTCTATTTTATCAGAAGAAGCTGTTTTAGGTTTTGAATATGGTTATTCTTTAAATAACCAAAATACTATAACAATATGGGAAGCACAATTTGGAGATTTTATTAATGGAGCTCAAATTATTATAGATCAATTTATTAGTTCAGGAGAAAAAAAATGGGGATATAAAAGTGGATTAGTAATACTTCTTCCTCATGGATATGAAGGACAAGGACCAGAACATTCTTCATCAAGAATAGAAAGATTTTTACAATTATGTGCTGAAAATAATATGAGAATTTGTATTCCTTCTAATTCATCTCAAATATATCATTTATTATGTGAACAAGCGTTTAATTTAATAAAAAAACCACTAATTATTATTTCTCCAAAATCTCTTTTAAGACATCCATTAGCATGTTCTTCATTAAAAAATTTTGTAAATAATTCTTTTAAATTAGTTATAGATAAATTAGACATTAAAATTAATAATATAAATATTCAACGGATTATTTTTTGTTCTGGAAAAATATATTATGATCTATTAGAACATAAAAATTCTATAAAAAATAATAATATTATTTTAATTAGAATTGAACAATTATATCCATTTCCACAAAATAATTTAAAGAAAATAATTAAAAAATATATTAAAATTAATAATTTTTTTTGGTGTCAAGAAGAACCTAAAAATCAAGGTGCATGGATATATATCCAAAATTGTTTTAAAAATAAATTAAATTTAAATATTAATTATATAGGAAGAAATAAATCTGCATCTCCTTCAACAGGATTTTTTCCTATTCATAAAAAACAACAACAAAAAATAATATATTCTGTTTTTAACATTAATAAAAACTAAAAAAGTAATTTATAAGGATTAAAATGGATAATGTTAATATTATTGTTCCTGATTTACCTGAATCAATAAATAATGCAATTATAATTAATTGGTATAAAAAACAAGGAGAAAAAGTAAAAATTGATGATATTCTCTTAGAATTAGAAACAGATAAAGTAGTATTAGAAATTCCTTCAACTATTAATGGTATTTTAGAAAAAATTTTAGTAAAACCAGGTATAAAAGTACAATCACAACAAATTATCGGTATTTTAAAAAAAACAAAAAATTTTAAAAATACAGAAAATATAATAAAAAATTCAAATTTAATTAATTCAACTAAAAATAATGATCCAAAAAAAATAATTAATCAATTAAATGATTTTAGTCCTTCTAAACGAAGAATGATAAAAAAAGATAATATTTTATTATATAAAATATCTAATTCTAATAAAAAATCTAATTTAAAAAATTTAGATAACAATAAAGAAAAAAAACAAAAAATTTTTAAAAATAATAATATTGAAAGAAAAGAAATGAGTCCAATAAGAAAATATATTTCTAAAAAATTAATGGATTCTAAAAATAATACAGTTACATTAACTACTTTTAATGAAGTAAATATGGAAAAAATTATTAATATAAAAAATAATTATAAAGATTTTATTTTTGAAAATTATAATATTAAGTTAGGTTTTACTTCTTTTCACATTAAAGCAGTTACACAAGCATTAAAATTTTTTAAAAAAATAAATGCTTTTATTGATGGAGAAGATATTATTTATAATAATTTTTATCATATTAATATTGCAATTGCAACAGAAAGAGGTTTAATAACTCCTATTATATATGATACTAATAAATTATCAATAATAGATATTGAAAAAAAAATAAAAAAATTAGTTATTAAAAGTAATCAAAATCAGTTATCTACAAAAGATTTAGTTAGTGGAACATTTACAATTACTAATGGAGGAGTTTTTGGTTCTTTAATGTCTACTCCTATTATTAATCCTCCACAAAGTGCTATATTAGGAATGCATGCTATTAAAGATAGACCTGTGGTAATAAACAAAAAAATATTCATTATGCCTATGATGTATTTAGCTTTATCATATGATCATCGTTTAATAGATGGAAAAGATGCTATAGGTTTTTTAATGCTAGTAAAAACATTATTAGAGGATCCTATACGTTTATTTTTATAAAAAATTAATAATTTATTATTATATTTTTTATAAAAATATTATTAAAATATATAAAAAAATAATAAATTTATATAAAAATTTAAATTATATAAGGATTAATAATGTTAAATGTTGTTGACCTATCAAGATTACAATTTGCATTAACAGCAATGTATCATTTTATATTTGTACCATTAACTTTAGGACTTTCTTTTTTATTAGCTATAATGGAAACAATTTATATTTTATCTAAAAATAAAATATATAGAGATATGACCAAATTTTGGGGAAAATTATTTGGTATTAATTTTGCTTTAGGTATAGTAACAGGATTGACAATGGAATTCCAATTTGGGACTAATTGGTCATATTATTCACATTATGTAGGAGATATTTTTGGTGCTCCATTAGCTATAGAAGGTTTAGTTGCTTTTTTTTTAGAATCAACTTTTGTTGGTTTATTTTTTTTAGGATGGGATCGTTTAAATAAAATACAACATATGATTGTAACATGGTTTGTTGCTATAGGCTCAAATCTTTCCGCTCTTTGGATTTTAATTGCTAATGGATGGATGCAAAATCCTATTGCATCTTATTTTAATTATCAAAATATGCGTATGGAAATGAATAATTTTTGGAATTTAATTTTTAATCCTATAGCACAAGTAAAATTTGTTCATACTGTAACAGCTGGATATACAACAGGAGCGATATTTATTATTGGAATTAGTGCTTATTACCTTTTAAAAAAAAGGGATATAGAATTTGCTAAAAAATCAATTATTATTTCTTCTTGTTTTGGTTTATTTTCTATTTTTTTTGTAATAGTTTTAGGAGATGAATCAGGATATCAATTACGAACTACACAAAAAACTAAATTAGCAGCTATTGAAGCAGAATGGGAAACACAAAAACCACCAGCATCATTTAATATGATGTGTTTACCTAATCAAAAAAAACAATTAAATAAATATTCTATAAAAATACCTTATATATTAGGCATAATTGCTACAAGATCTTCTAAATTACCTTTAATAGGTATAAAAAATTTAATTAAAAAAAATGAATTAAAAATAAAAAATGGATTAAAAGCTTTAATTGCTCTTGAAAAAATAAAAAATGGAGATTTAAAAATAAATAATATAAAAATATTTAATAAATATAAAAAATATTTAGGATATGGATTTTTAGTTAAACAATATTATCAAAATATTTATAATATAAATGATTTACAGATAAAAAATATTGCTAAAAATTCTATACCATTAATAAGTCCTTTATTTTTTTCTTTTAGAATTATGGTGTTATCTAGTTTTATTTTATTTATTATATTAATACTAGTTTTTATTTTTGCCATTATAAAAAATAATATTGAAAAAAAGAAAAATTTATTAAAAATATGTTTATATATAATTCCATTACCATGGATTGCTTCAGAAGCAGGTTGGTTTGTTTCTGAATATGGAAGACAACCATGGGCTATAAAAGATATACTACCTACATATATGGCTGGATCTTCTTTACAATTTTTAGAAGTATTATTTTCAATAATAATTATTTTTATTTTTTATACAATTTTATTATTAGTAGAATTATTTTTAATATATAAAATATCTAGAATAGGTCCTAGTATTTTAGGTACTGGTAAATATTTTTTTGAAAAAAATATTTCAAAAAAAAAATATATTAAATAAACAATTAATTAGGTTATTTTAATGTTAAATTATGAATTTTTATGTGTAATTTGGTCAATAATCATTGGTATATTAATTACAGGATTTATAATTACTGATGGATTAGATATGGGAGTTGGTATTTTATTATTTATAATAGGTAAAAATAATATTGAACGTAGAATTATGATAAATACTATCGCTCCTCATTGGGATGGTAATCAAGTATGGTTAATTACAACTGGAGGAGCTTTATTTGCAGCATGGCCTATTGTCTATGCTACTATATTTTCTCATTTTTATATAGTAATGTTATTGTTATTAATATCATTATTTTTACGTCCTGTAGGTTTTGAATATAGATCTAAAATTAAAAATAAAATTTGGCAAAAAATATGTGATATATGTATTTCAATAGGAAGTATAATACCTCCTATTATTATAGGGATAGCATTAGGTAATATATTACAAGGAATTCCATTTTATATGGATAAATATTATCATATTTATTCTGAAAAAAATTTTTTAAAATTATTTAATTTTTCTAGTATTATTATTAGTATAACAACTTTATTTTTAGTTATAAATCATGCTGCATCTTATTTACAAATAAGAATTAAAGATTATAATCTTAACTCTAGATTAAATTTAATTTTAAAATTATCTTCTATATTATTAATAATATTTTTTATATTATCATTAGTTAATATTTTATTTTTTATGAAGGGATATAAAATTAATTTATTTATTTATAAAAAAATGAATAATATTTTTTTAAAAAATAATAATATTATTTATGAAAATAAAGCATGGATGTCTAATTTTAAAAATCATATTTATTTATATATTATACCTTTAACAAGTATTGTTTTACCTTTTTTAACATTTTTATCATCTATATTTAAAAAATTCATAATAACTTTTATTTGTTCTTCTTTAACTATTATTAGTATTATCCTAACTTTAGGAATTATAATGTTTCCTTTTATTATTCCTTCAAATATCAAACCTTATCAAAGTTTAACTATTTGGAATGCAACATCAAGTAAATTAACACTAAATATAATGTTATATATAGTAATTATATTTATGCCTATTGTTTTGGCATATACTTTTTGGTGTTATAAAAAAATGTTTTTTTATATTAATAAAGAAAAAATTAAAAAGAAATCTAATTTTTATTATTAGAAAAAATTATAAAATTTAAAATGGATATAAAGAGATGTGGTATTTAATATGGTTATTAGGAATATTATTTTCTTGTATTATTACTATTTTAGTATGTTTAAAAAAAGAATATAAAAAAATATAAAAAATATTTTTTTATAAAAAAACTTAATAAGTTCTTGTCTAATATTAATACTGATTTAATATCAGGCAAGAATTTTTATAAAAAATTTTATATTAACATAATAAATAAAATTTTTTTTTGATAAATATGTTATAATAAAAAAAAATAAATTTTATTTTATAAATCATATAAAATATGTTAAAAATAAAATTAAATAATTACATTAATTTATACATAAAATAAATATTTATTAAAATTAATTGACTAAAAATGGATTTTTTTTATATTTAAAATATAATATTATTATATACTTAATAAAAAATGAACCATTTAAATCAATATAATGCTGATTCTATAGAAGTTTTAGAAGGATTAGATCCTGTAAGACGTCGACCTGGGATGTATACAGATCTTACTAGACCTAATCATTTAGCTCAAGAAGTTATAGATAATAGTGTAGACGAAGCATTAGCTGGATACGCAAAAAATATTTTTGTTACTTTACATAAAGATCAATCAATAGAAGTTATTGATGATGGTAGAGGCATGCCTACTGATATACATTCTCAAGAAGGTATACCAGCTATTGAACTTATTTTATGTCGTTTACATGCAGGAGGAAAATTTTCTAATAAAAATTATAATTTTTCAGGAGGATTGCATGGTGTAGGTATTTCTGTAGTTAATGCTTTATCAAAAAGAATGGAAGTAAGTGTTTTTCGTAAAAATAAAATTTATACAATAATTTTTGAAAATGGATATAAAATTCAAAATCTTAAAATTAATAAAAATATAAATAATCAAATAACTGGTACAAAAATTAGATTTTGGCCTAATAAAATTTTTTTTGAACATCATACTTTTTTAGTGTCTAATTTAATAAGCTTATTAAAAGCAAAAGCAGTTTTATGCTCAGGTTTAACAGTATGTTTTAAAAATAATAATACTAAAGATAATTTTTGTTGGACTTATAAGAATGGTTTATCTGAATATTTAACAAGTTCAGTAAAAAATACTCCTACTATCCCCAGCACACCTTTTATAGGTGAATATTTTAATGATATTAAACATTTAAATTGGGCTCTTTTTTGGATACCAGAAAATAATAATCATATTATTACTGAAAGTTATGTTAATTTAATTCCGACTACTTATGGAGGTACACATGTTAATGGATTACGTTTAGGATTATTAGATGCAATACGTCATTTTTGTAATTTTCATAATATATTACCTAGAAATATAAAATTATTAGGAGAAGATATTTGGGATCAATGTTCTTATGTTTTATCTATTAAAGTTCAAGATCCTCAATTTACAGGACAAACAAAAGAACGTTTATCTTCTAGGCAATGTACTATATTTGTTGCTAATATAGTAAGAGATTCTTTTATTTTATGGTTAAATCAAAATTTTAAAATTAGTGTTATTTTAATAGATATTTTTATTGCAAATGCTCAAAAACGTATTAGAGCATCTAAAAAATTTATTAAAAAAAAAAATTATAATACAAATTCAATATTACCTAGTAAACTATCTGATTGTATAATTCATGATAAAAATCAAACAGAACTCTTTTTAGTAGAAGGAGATTCTGCTGGAGGATCAGCAAAACAAGCAAGAAATAAAAATTTTCAAGCTGTTATGCCATTAAAAGGCAAAATTTTAAATACGTGGGAAATTAATTCTGAAGAAATTTTATCTTCGCAAGAAATCTATGATATTTCTTTAGCAATAGGTATTTATCCTAATAATGAAGATCTAAAAAAATTAAGATATAATAAAATATGTATTCTTGCGGATGCTGATTCAGATGGATTACATATAGCTACTTTATTATGTGCTTTATTTATAAAACATTTTTTACCATTAGTAAAAAATGGACATATTTATGTCGCTATGCCTCCTTTATATCGTATAGATTTAGGTAAAGAAATTTTTTATGCTTTAAATGAAAATGAAAAAATTAAGATTTTAAAAAAAAATTATTATATTAATAATAAAAAAAAAATTAATGTTCAAAGATTTAAAGGTTTAGGTGAAATGAATCCTACTCAATTAAGAGAAACAACTTTTAATCCAAATAGTCGTAGATTAATCCAATTAGTAATAAATAATAATGAAAAAGAAATAAATAAAACATTTTCTATTATGGATATGTTATTAGCTAAAAAAAGAGCAGAAGATCGTCGTAAATGGTTACAAAAAAAAGGTGATATTACAACAATGATAAATATTTAAAAAATTGAAATTTAAAAAAATTTTTTAAAATTTATTATAATAATTTTTATTAAAGATTATAAATAAATATAAAAATTAATAAAAATTACAATTATAAATAAAATTTGTATTTATATTTTTAAATTTAATAAAATTTTATATTATAAAATAACTAAAATTAGTTATATTATATAATTTTTTATCAAAATAAGGAATAGTTCCTATGTCAGATAACTATATATCATATAATGATGTGGATCCAATTGAAACAAGTGATTGGATAAAATCCATAGATTCTGTGATAAAAGAAGAAGGAATTGAAAGAGCAAAATTTTTATTAAAAAAAACTATAAAACATCTTAATAAGAATGGAATTATTTTTGATATACATGATAATAATTATATTAATTCTATTTCTAGAGAACAAGAACCTATATATCCTGGAGATTTAATTTTAGAAAAAAAAATAAGGTCTTTTATTAGATGGAATGCAATAATGATTATTTTAAGAGCTTCTAAAAAAAATTTAGATTTAGGTGGTCATATTGCTTCTTATCAATCATCTTCATATATTTATGAAGTTTGTTTTAATCATTTTTTTAAAGCATATAATAATAAAGAAAATGGAGATATTATTTATTTTCAAGGACATATTTCACCTGGAATATATGCTAGATCCTTTTTAGAAGGACGTATAAGTATTAATCATTTAAATAATTTTCGTCAAGAAGTATTTGGAAAGGGGTTATCATCATATCCGCATCCAAAACTTATGCCTAATTTTTGGCAATTTCCTACTGTATCTATGGGATTAGGACCAATCTCTTCAATATATCAAGCTAAATTTTTAAAATATTTAGAAAATAGAAAATTACAAAAAAATACAAATAGAAAAATTTTTGCATTTTTAGGAGATGGTGAAATGGATGAACCAGAATCTAAAGGAGTTCTAAATATAGCTTCAAGAGAAAAATTAAATAATTTAATTTTTGTAATAAATTGTAACTTACAAAGACTAGATGGTCCTGTATATGGTAATGGAAAAATTATTAATGAATTAGAAAATATTTTTTTAGGATCAGGATGGGAAGTTATTAAAGTTATCTGGGGTAATCGTTGGGAAAATTTATTATTTAAAGATAAAACTGGTAAATTAATTCAATTAATAAATAATACTTTAGATGGAGATTTTCAAAATTTTAATTCTAAAAATGGTTCTTATATCAGAAAAAATTTTTTTGGAAAATTTCCAGAAACTTTAAATCTTGTTAAAGATCTTACTGATAAAGAAATAGAACAATTAAATTATGGAGGACATGATTCAAAAAAAATTTATGCAGCTTTTAAAAAAGCTTATGAAATTAAAGACAAACCTATAGTAATATTATTTCATACAATAAAAGGTTTTGGTTTAGGTAAAATAGCTGAAAGTAAAAATATTGCTCATCAAATTAAAAAAATTGATATTAATACAATAAAATATATACGTGATAATTTAAATATTCCTATAAAGGATGAAGATTTATATAAATTACCTTATATATCTCTTAATAAAAATTCTTTAGAATATTTTTATTTACATAATCAACGTAAAAAATTAGGAGGTTATATTCCTTCTAGAAGGATAAATTTTACAGAAAAATTACTTTTACCTAATTTAGATGATTTTAAATTATTATTTAAAAAACAATATAAAATATCTACAACAATTGCATTTATACGTATATTAAATATTTTACTTAGAAATAATAATATTTCTAATAGAATAGTACCAATTATAGCTGACGAAGCACGTACATTCGGGATGGAAGGATTATTTCAACAAATAGGAATTTATAATTCAAATGGATTAAAATATACTCCACAAGATAAAGAATTACTAACATACTATAAAGAAGATATTAAAGGACAAATTTTACAAGAAGGAATAAATGAATCTGGAGCTTTTGCATCATGGTTAGCTGCTGCTACTTCTTATTCAACTAATAATTATCCTATGATTCCATTTTATATTTATTATTCTATTTTTGGTTTTCAAAGAATTGGAGATTTTTGTTGGGCAGCTGGAGATCAACAAGCAAGAGGTTTTTTAATTGGAGCTACTTCTGGACGTACTACTTTAAACGGTGAAGGATTACAGCATGAAGATGGTCATAGTCATATTCATGCTCTTACAATTCCTAATTGTATTTCCTATGATCCTACTTATGCATATGAATTAGCTGTTATTATACAGCATGGTTTAAAAAGAATGTATGGTAAAAAACAAGAAAATATATATTATTATATAACTACTATGAATGAAAATTATAATATGCCTTCTATGAATAGAAAACATGAATATGGTATTTGTAAGGGTATATATAAGATTTTTTCTATTAAAAATAATATTAAAAAGATTAATATACAATTATTAGGTTCAGGAGCAATATTACGTAATATGTTGAAAGCAGCAGATATATTACATCAAGAATATAATATTAATTCAGATATTTTTAGTGTTACTTCTTTTACTGAAATTGCTAGAGAAGGACAAGATTGTGATCATTGGAATTTATTACATCCTTTTGAAAAACGTCGTATTCCATACATTACAAGTATAATGAAAAATTATCCAACAGTAGCAGCTACAGATTATATGAAACTTTTTGCAGAACAAATTCGTAAATATATACCCACAAATAATTATTTTGTTTTAGGAACTGATGGTTTTGGACGATCTGATAGTCGTAAAAATTTACGTGATTTTTTTGAAATTAATGAATTGTATGTAGTACTTTCTGTATTAAATATATTATTAGATTTAAATCTTATTAACTTAAAAAAAATTTTATATTTTATAAAAAAATATAAAATTAATATAAATAAAAATAATCCTAGAATTTCATAATAAAGAGATAATATGTATACAAAAATAATATTTCCTGATACAGGAATAGAGGAGATGAAAATTACTGATATCTTAGTAAAAGAAGGAGATAAAATTTTAAAAGAACAACCTATTATTACAGTAGAAAGTGATAAAACATCTATTGAAATACCTGCTAACCAAAATGGTATTATTAAAAAAATTTTAATATCTATAGGTAATAAAATTCATAAAGGAGATGTAATATTAGAAATATTAAATAATGAAAAAAAAAAAATAGAATTAAAAACATTAAGAACTTCTAATATAGAAGCTAAAAAAATAAAAGTTTCTGATATTTTAATTAAAAAAAACAATATAATTAAAAAAAATAAAACTTTAGATTTAGAAACATATATACATGCTTCTCCTCTTATAAGAAAAATGGCAAGAAAATTAGAAATTAATTTAAAAAATATAAAAGCTAGTGGTTTAAAAAATAGAATTACTAAAGAAGATATATTACAATATGTAAAAAATGAAAAAAATTTTAAAAATAATGATTTTAAAACATTTTCATTAAATTATAAAAAATTTGGTTCTTGTGAAGAAATTATTTTAAATAATATACAACAAATTACTAGTAAAAACTTATCTAATAATTGGAAAAATATTCCTCATGTTACACAACATATTGAAACTGATATTACAGAATTAGAAAAATTTAGAATTAAGAAAAATAATGAATTTTATCAAAAAAAACAAAACATTAAATTAACTTTATTAAGTTTTATGATTAAAATATGTGCGCATGCTTTAAAAAAATATCCTAATTTTAATTCTTCTTTATCAAATGATAATAAAAATTTAATAATTAAAAAATATTTTAATATTGGAATTGCTGTTAATACTCCTAAAGGTTTATTTGTTCCTGTAATATTTGATGTTTTACATAAAAGTATTAATAATTTATCAGAAATATTACGTAATATTGTAAATAAGACAAAAAATAATAAACTTCATCCTAATGATATGCAAGGAGGTTGTTTTACAATATCTAATTTAGGACAATTTAAAGGTAGTTTTTTTACACCTATAATTAATGCTCCAGAAGTAGCTATTTTAGGTATATCACAATCTAGTATAAAACCTATATGGGATGGAAATAAGTTTATACCAAAACTTATATTACCATTATCATTATCTTATGATCATAGAGTAATAAATGGAGTTGAAGGTATTAATTTTTTAAATTATATTTGTACTTTAATATCTGATTTAAGAAATATTTTAATATAATTTAAAAAAAATTATATATATAATATTTAATATTTTTAATTAATAAAAGAGATTATCATGAAAAATACAATAAACACTCAAGTTGTTGTAATTGGAGGAGGACCTGCAGGATATTCTGCAGCTTTTCGTTGTAGTGATTTAGGTTTAAAAACAATAATAGTAGAAAATTATCCAAATTTAGGAGGAGTTTGTTTAAATGTAGGTTGTATACCATCTAAAACATTATTACATATAGCAAAAATTATTAAAGAAAATCAAAATTTTTTTAAAAAAGGAATTTTTAATAATAAAATTGAAATAAATATTAATAATATTATTAAATTAAAAAAAAATATTATTAATAAATTAACTAATGGATTAAAGTTTCTTGCAAAAAATCGTAATGTAGATATTATAAATGGAATGAGTTTTTTTGAAACAGAAAATTGTTTAAATGTTATTAATAAAAAAAATATTCAAATTTTATTTGAAAATGCAATAATAGCAACTGGATCTAAACCAGTAAAATTACCATTTATTCCCTATGAAGATAATAGAATATGGAATTCTACAGATGCTTTACTTTTAGAAAAAATTCCTAAAAAAATGATGATTTTAGGAAGTGGAATTATTGGTTTAGAAATGGCAACAATATATCAAGCTTTTGGTTCTGATATAGATATAATAGATATTTCAGATAACTTTTTACCAGAAGTTGATAATGATATTATTAATGTTTATAAAAAAACTGTAAAAAATAAATTTAATTTTATACTAGGAACAAAAGTTATATCAATAGATAATAGCCAAAATTTATTACAAGTACATATGACTAATGATAATAATCGATCTATTTATTCTAAAAAATATGATATTATTCTTATTGCCATAGGAAGAAAACCTAATTCTAATTATATAAATAAAAAACTTAATAAAATTTTAATTAATAATGATGGTTTTATTAATGTAGATAATCAAATGAGAACTAATATTCCTAATATCTATGCAATAGGAGATGTTATAGGACATCCTATGCTTGCACATAAAGGGATTCATGAAGGGCATTTAGCTGCTGAAGTTATTTCAGGAAAAAATCATTATTTTGTTCCTAAAGTTATTCCATCTATTGCTTATACAAACCCAGAAATATCTTGGGTAGGAATAACAGAAAAAGATGCTATAAAAAATAATATAGATTATAAAATTTCTTCTTTTCCTTGGACAGCATTAGGAAGAGCTGTATCTTCTAATGAAGAAGATGGTTTAACTAAATTAGTTGTAGAAAAAAATTCTAATAGAATTATAGGTGGAAGTATTATTGGTTATAATGCAGGAGAATTATTAGGAGAAATAGGATTAGCTATTGAAATGGGATGTGATATAGAAGATATTGCGTTAACTATTCACGCACACCCAACTCTTTATGAGTCTATAGGAATAGCAGCTGAAATATATACAGGATCAGTAACAGATATTCTTAATAATAAAAATAATATTTTATAAGGAAAATTTATTTTAATAATACTAAAAAAATATTTATAATTTAATTATTTATAAATATTTTAATATTTAAATTAAATAGAAATTTTATTTTTAATAAAAAATTTTTAAATTATATAAAATATTTTAAAAAAAATTTATATTAAAAATAATACTAATTAAATAAATATAAAATATATAAATTTTTTAAATAATTTAAAAAAGTAAAATTTCTTTTATTATTTTATAATATATTTTATATAAAATATATAAATCATTTATATGAACACATTCATTAATTTTATGAATAGTTGAATTAATTAATCCTAATTCAACAATCTGTGCACCTGTCTTTATAATAAAACGTCCATCAGAAGTTCCTCCATTATTAATTAATGTAGGATATTTGTGATTAATAGCATAAATACTTTTTTTAACTACTTTTATTAAATTTTTTTCTAATATATTAGTATCTTTAATACTTAAAAAAGGTAACCCAGATAATTCCCATTTTATTTCATAATTAATTATATATTTTTTTACAATATTATTTAATATTTTTAATATATTTTTATAACATATTTCATTATTAAAACGAAAATTTATATATAAAATAATATTTCCTGGTATTATATTATAATTTTTTATATTTGAACTAATTTTTGTTATTTGCATACTAGTTTTAGGGAAAAAACTATTTTTTTTACTCCATTTAATTAATATTAACTCATTAAGTAATGGTATTATCATATGAATAGGATTTTTTGCTAAATGATGATAAGCAACATGACCTTGTATACCTATTATTTTTAATTGAATATTTAATGAACCTCTTCTTCCATTTTTAATGTTATCTCCAATAATTTTATTACTTGTAGGTTCACCTAATATACAAAAGTTTAAATTTTCTTTTTCTTTTAATAATTTATTAATAACTTGAATAGTTCCATTTTTTGCATTACTTTCTTCATCTGAAGTAATAAGAAAAGCTAAACGGCCATTATAATTAGGATAATTTATAATAAATTTTTTAGCCGCAAAAAACATTGCGGCTAAAGAACCTTTCATATCACAAACTCCTCTTCCATATAACATATTTTTATATATAACAGCATTAAAAGGATTAAATTTCCATTTTTTAATATCTCCAGGAGGGACTACATCTGTATGACCAGCAAAAACTAAAGTATTATGAATATTTTTATTATTATGTATTGCCCAAAAATTATTTGTATCTTGAATATTAATTAAATTAATATTAAATTTTAATTGTTTTAAAATTTTTATTAAAATATTTTGACAACCAGCATCAAAAGGACTAATAGAATGGCATTTAACAAGTTTTTTAGTTAAATTAATTATTTGTTCTAACATATAATTTTTACTTTTAATTAAAGTAATAATATTTAATAAATATTTTTTTATTAATACTTAATATGGTTTATTTTGTAAAGCTAATAATAATACTTCTTCAATATTTTTTACTGTTAAAATTTTTAAATCTGTAATAATATTTCTCGGTATATCTTCTAAATTTTTTTTATTTTGTTCTGGGATTAAAACAATATTAATTCCACCTCTATGAGCAGCTAACAATTTTTCTTTTAATCCTCCAATAGCTAAAACTTGTCCTCTTAAAGTAATTTCTCCAGTCATAGCTACATTAGCTTTTACAGGATTATTAGTTAAACTAGATACGAGAGCTGTACACATAGATATACCAGCACTAGGCCCATCTTTTGGTGTTGCTCCTTCTGGAACATGAACGTGAATATCTATATTTTTATAAAATTCAGTATTAATATTTAATTTTTTAGTTCTTGCTTTTACTACAGTTAAAGCAGTCTGTATTGATTCTTGCATAACTTCTCCTAAAGAACCTGTATATGTTAATTTTCCTTTACCTGGAATACATACAGTTTCAATAGTTAATAATTCTCCTCCAACTTCTGTCCATGCTAATCCAGTAACTTGACCGATTAAGTTTTCATTTTCTGCTTTACCATAATCAAATTTTTGTACACCTAAATAATTTTTTAAATTTAAATGATCTATTTTAATAGATGTAATATTTTTTTCTATTAGAATAGTTTTAACAGTTTTTCTACATAATGTAGATAATTCTCTTTCTAATCCTCTAACTCCTGATTCTCTAGTATAATATCTTATTATATCTATAATAGCTTTATTACTAATAAACAATTCTTGTTTTTTTAAACAATTACGATTAAATTGTTTTGGTAATAAATATTTTTTTGCTATACTTAACTTTTCATCTTCAGTATAACCTGTTATTTTAATAACTTCCATTCGATCTAAGAGAGGTAATGGTATATGTACAGAAGAATTAGAAGTAGCAACAAACATAACATTTGATAGATCATAATCTATTTCTAGATAATGATCATTAAAAGCAATATTTTGCTCTGGATCTAACACTTCTAATAATGCTGATGCAGGATCTCCTCTCATATCATATGAAATTTTATCTATTTCATCTAATAATAGTAATGGATTTTTTACTCCTGTTTTTGCCATTTTTTGGATAATTTTTCCAGGCATAGAACCAATATATGTTCTTCGATGTCCTCTTATTTCTCCTTCATCTTTTATACCTCCTAATGCTATTTTAATAAATTTACGTCCAGTTGCTCTTGCAATTGATTTTCCTAATGAAGTTTTTCCTACACCTGGTGGGCCTACTAAACATAAAATAGGACCTCTAATTTTATTAGATCTGTTTTGAACAGCTAAATATTCTAAAATATGTTCTTTTACAGATTCTAAACCAAAATGATCTTGATCTAATATTTTTTTTGCTTTACATAAATCTTTTTTTAATCTACTTTTTATATTCCATGGAATTTGTATCATCCATTCAATATATCCTCTAACAACTGTTGCTTCTGCTGACATAGGAGACATCATTTTTAATTTTCTTAATTCAGAGTATGTTTTTTCTTTTGCTTCTTTTGGCATTTTTACTAATTTTATTTTTTTTTTTAATATTTTATTTTCATCAGGATGTTCATCTATTTCTCCTAATTCTTTTTGAATAGCTTTTATTTGTTCATTTAAATAATATTCTCTTTGACTTTTTTCCATTTGTTTTTTAACTCTATTACGAATTTTTTTTTCTACTTGTAGTAAATCCATTTCAGATTCCATTATAGCCATTAAATATTCTAATCTTTCATTAACATTAGACATTTCTAGTATTAACTGTTTATTAGATAATTTTAAAGGCATATGAGCTGCTATAGTATCTGCTAATTTAGCAGCATCATCAATATTATTTAAAGAACCTAATACTTCTGGTGGAATTTTTTTATTTAATTTAGTATATCCTTCAAATTGATTAATAGCAGCTCTAATTAAAACCTCTTTTTCTTTAATTTCAAGAATAGGAGAAGATAAATACTCTATTTTAGCTGTAAAATAATTATCATTATCTGATAAAGTAGTTATATTTGCTCGATATAATCCTTCTACTAATATCTTAACAGTACCATCTGGTAATTTTAACATTTGTAAAATAGATGTAATTGTTCCAACCGTAAATAAATCATTTGTTTTAGGATCATCATTAGATGCTTCTTTTTGAGCAACTAACATAACTTTTTTATCGTTTTTCATAGCAGCTTCTAAACAACGTATAGACTTATTTCTTCCAATAAACAAAGGGATTACCATATAAGGATATACAACTACATCACGTAATGGTAAAACAGGGATTATAATATTTTCTGAATTCTCAGAATTCATAGATTTCTCTCTTTATTATTATAATACGTTAAAAATATATTTTTATATATATAACAAAAATTAATTAATATTTTTTTTTAAAAATTATTTTTTTTATATTCTATAATAGGTTCAGATAAGTTATTCATAACTTTATTATTAATTTTAACCTTATAAATATTTTTTATTGAAGGTATATCATACATTATATTTAATAATACTTTTTCTAAAATAGATCTTAAACCTCTAGCTCCAGTATTTAAAAAAATTGTTTTTTTAGCTATTGTTTTAATAGCATTATTACTAAATTCTAATTTAACATTTTCATATTCAAATAGTGTTTTATATTGTTTAATAAGAGAATTTTTAGGTTTTAATAAAATTTCTATTAATTTTTTTTCATTTAATTCATTTAATGAAACTAAAATAGGTAAACGTCCTATAAATTCTGGTATTAATCCAAATTTTATTAAATCTTCAGGGAGTACTTTTTTAAAAAATTTATATTTATTTAAATAAATATTTTTGTTTTTTTTAATTTTAGAATGAAATCCTATACTAATAGATTTGTTAATTCTATTAGAAATAATATCTTCCAGTCCATAAAAAGAACCAGCACAAATAAATAAAATATTTTTAGTGTTTATTTGAATAAATTCTTGTTGTGGATGTTTACGTCCACCTTTAGGTGGGATAGAAGCAATAGTACCTTCAATTAATTTTAATAAAGATTGCTGAACACCTTCTCCAGAAACATCTCTAGTTATAGAAACATTTTCTGATTTACGAGCAATTTTATCAATTTCATCAATATATATTATGCCATTTTGAGTTTTTTCTATATCATAATTAGCATTTTGTAGTAATTTTTGGATAATATTTTCTACATCTTCTCCTACATATCCTGCTTCTGTTAAGGTAGTTGCATCTGCAATTGCAAAAGGTATATTAAGAAAACGTGCTAATGTTTCAGCTAATAATGTTTTTCCACTTCCAGTTGGACCTAATAAGAGAATATTACTTTTTTCAAGTATATTATTTTTTTTATTATAATTATTTAATTTTTTATAATGATTATATATAGATACTGCTAATATTTTTTTAGCTTTTGATTGACTGATAATATATTTATTTAAATAATTAAAAATTTCATGTGGTGTTGGTAATTTAAAAATTTTATTATCAGATATATTTTTAAATTTATTTTCCTTTTCTTTTTGTAAAATATTATTACATAAAATAATACATCTATCACAAATAAAAATTGAATTACCTCCTGATATTAATTTATTAACTTCATTTTGTTTCTTTTTACAAAAAGAACAACATAACACTATATTTAAATTCTCCTTTTTATCTATCATTAAAACCCTCATTATTTACTAAATAAAAAAATTAATTTTATAAATTTTAATATAAATATTATTTTTTATTACAAATAATATTATCTACTAAACCATATTTTATTGCTTCTTTAGCTGATAAAAATTTATCTCTATTTGTATCTTTTTCAATAATTTCAATAGATTTACCTGTATGTAATGATATAATTTTATTTATATAATTTTTTATTCTTAAAATTTCTTGAGTTTGAATTTCTATATCTGTTATCTGTCCTTGATAACTTGCCATAGGTTGATGAATCATTATTCTAGAATTAGGTAAACAAAATCTTTTATTTTTATGACCAGAAGCTAATAAAATAGCAGCCATTGAACATGCTTGACCTATACAGAGAGTACTAACATCTGATTTTACAAATTGCATAGTGTCATAAATAGACATACCTGATGTAATTACACCTCCAGGACTATTTATATAAAGAAATATATCTTTATTAGAATCTTCAGAATCTAAAAACAAAATTTGTGCAACTATTAAATTTGCCATACTATCTTCAATAGTACCTGTTAAAAAAATAATACGTTCTTTTAAAAGTCTAGAAAAAATATCATATGATCTCTCTCCTCTTGAGGTATGTTCAATTACAATTGGTATTGTATTTATTTGATTTTTTTCAATAATTTTACTATTTTTTTTATATAACATTATTATCCTTTAATCAAAAATAATTTTATAAAATTTTATAAAATAAATTTTTAAAAATTTTTATATATTTTATTCTTTTTTTCCCATTCATTTAAAGTATAAGTATTTAATGAAAATGAATGAATATTATTTAATTTATTACCTATAATATGATATATTATTCTATGACGAGTAATTAATGATTTTTTAATAAAAATATTACTTACAATAATAATTTCTAAATGAGTTATTAAATTTGTTATTTTATTATCATGATCATGACTAATATCATTAATTTTTAAAAATATAGGTTGTAATTTAGATGTTATTCTACTTTTTATTTTTTTTATAATCATTATTATATATCCAAAATAATCAATTTTTATAATTTAAAATTAATTATTTATTTATAAAACATTTTTAATACTAGACATTACTAATTTTATAATACTAGAATTACCAGCTAATATATTTGAAGAATTTTTATAATTATAATTTCCAATAAAATCAGTTATTAAACCTCCAGATTCTTTTATTATTAATTCACCAGCAAGTAAATAATTAAAATTATTTACATTATTATTAATATAACAATCAATTTTATTTGCTGCTAAATATACTAAATCTAAAGATATAGAACCACTCATTCTAAGTAAAATTAAATTATTTTTAAATAAATTAAATAAATTAATATTATTTTTATTAAAAAAAAAATAATTAGTATTTAAAGCAAATAATAAGTTTTTCTGTTTTATATATTTATCACAACGTAATTTATATCCATTTAATTGAGCATTTTGTCCTCTTATTGCTGTAAATAAATCATTTTTTAAGGGATCATATACTAAAGAAATTTCAGTTTTTTCTTTTATACAAATAGCAATAGATATTGAAAAATGAGGTAATTTTTTTAAAAAATTCATAATTCCATCTATAGGATTTATAATCCATACAGTTTTTTTATATTTAAAAATAAAAAGATTTTCTTTACTTAAAAAAATAATATTTTTTGCATATATATTATAAAATAATTTAGTAATTATATTAATTAAATTTTGATTAATTTTTTTTATAAATATATTAATATCATAATTATAATGATTTATATTTATATTTTGTATTTCATAATTTTTAATAATAATATTACCAATATTACGTATTAGACGTATAGCAATATTAAGCATTGGACGCATATATTATTTCTCATTAATATTTATATATTATAAATTAAATAATTAAATAATAGATTTTTATCTTATATTAAAAAATCAAGATTTTAAATATATATTTTTCTAAAATTTTTTTTTAAAAAGATTGTTTTTTTAAATAAAACATATATTATTTAAAATAAATATTTAAAATAATTTTATTATTAATTATGTTACAAATTACAGAATTAGCTCAAAAATATTTTTTAAAATTATTATCTAAAAAAGATCCTAATACATGTATTAGAATAAAAGTTTTTATTAAAAATAATACCTTTAAAGGTAATGTTTCATTTTATGAAATACAAAAAATTAAAAAAAATGATATAAAATTAAATTTTAAAAAATTAGATATTTTTGTAGAAGTTAATAGTTTAAAATTTTTAGAAAATATTAAAATAGATATTATACAAAAAAATTTATCTAAACAATTAAAATTTATAATTTTAAATAAAAAAAATATAAAAATTAAAACAAATATTAGAAATTTAGAAAAAAATATTAATAAATTTTTAAAAAATATAATTAATCCTAAATTATTAAATCATGGAGGATTTATTACATTAAAAAATATAACAATAAATAATATTGTATTATTAGAGTTTCATGGTGGTTGTCAAGGGTGTTCAATGAGTAATTATACTCTTAAAAATTGGATTGAAAAAGAAATATTACATAATTTTCCAAATATAAAAGGAGTACATGATGTAACTTTACATAAAAAAAATACATTATCTTACTACTAAGTAAATAAATATATTATTTTTTATTTAAATATTTTATGTTTTTTAATAAAATATATTTACTATTTTAGTAATATCAAAAATATTTATATATTTAAATATTTAAATAAGGAATTTAAATACATGCCAATTATAGTTCCCAAAAAATTACCTGCTATTAATTTTTTAAAAAAAGAAAATATTTTTTTATTAACAAAATCTCAAAAAAATAAATTTTATGATAATAAACTTAAGATACTTTTTTTGAATTTAATGTTTAAAAAAATAGAAACAGAAAACCAAATAATTAGATTATTATCTAATTCTCCATTATTAATAGATTTTTCATTATTATGTATAAATGATAGTAAATCATCTAATAGTTTATCTATTAATCATATGAAAAAATATTATTTAAATTTAGAACAAATAAATCATAAATATTATGATGGATTAATTATTACAGGAGCTCCTTTAGGATTAATTAATTTTTCCGAAATAAGATATTGGAAAGAATTCGTAAAAATTATACTTTGGGCTAAATATCATGTAAATTCTATTTTATCTATTTGTTGGTCTGTACAAGCAATATTAAATATATTATATAATATACCTAAAAAAATTAATAAATCAAAATTATTAGGTATATTTAAACATAAAACTTTATTAAAAAATCATTTTTTAGTTCAAGGATTTGATGATTATTTTTTTGTCCCTCATTCTAGATATTCTAATTTTTCTTTTAGTTTTATAAAATATTATACTAATTTTAAAATTATTTCTGCTTCAGAAAAAGCAGGTGTATATCTTTTTTCTAGTAATAATGATAAATATATATTTATTACTGGTCATCCAGAATATGATGCATTAACAATAAATAAAGAATATTTAAATGATTTAAAAAATAAATCAAATATTGATATACCATATAATTATTATCCTTTAAATAATAAAAAATTAATACCTAAAATTAATTGGAGAAGTCATGGTAATTTATTATTTTTAAATTGGTTAAATCATTTATTTAATAAATTAAATAATATTTAAATTCTTTAAAAGGAGTGTTAATGTTAACTACTAAATACTTATTTTTTACATCTAAAAACAAAATATATGATAAAAATATAAACAGTTATTCTTTAATGCTAAAATCAGGAATGATTAGACAATTATCTTCTGGAATATATACTTGGTTACCCACTGGATTAAGAATAATTAATAATTTTAAAAAAATAATACGTTACTTTATGGAAGATATAGGTGCAATAGAATTATTATTACCTATATTACATCCAATTAGTATATGGAAACAAAGTGGTCGTGTAAATGATTATGGTAAAGAATTATTAAAAATTTTAGATCGTAAAAAAAATAATTTTGTTTTAGGACCTACACATGAAGAAGTTATTACTTATTTAATAAATAATGAGATTAAATCATATAAATCTCTACCTATTCATTTATATCAAATTCAAACTAAATTTAGAGATGAAATAAGATCTCGTTTAGGAGTTATTCGTACTAAAGAATTTTTAATGAAAGATAGTTATTCTTTTCATATAAATAAAAATTCTTTACAAGAAACATACGATATTGTATTAAAAACTTATAAAAAAATATTTGATTTTATCAATATAAATTATTTAATCGTGAAAGCAGAAAATAATATTATTGGTGGTGATATTTCTCATGAATTTCATATTTTATCTAAAAATGGAGAAGATTCAATTAATGTATCTAAAGAAAATAAATATTTTTTAGATAAAAAATTAAAAAAAAATTTTATTAAAAAAAAATATAATATAAATAAAAAAAAACATCTTAAAAAAAAAATATTAATTTTAAAAAATTGTTTAACTAATGAAGAACTAGCTAAATATTGTAATTTATCTATTAAAAATATTATTAAAACAATTATTATAAAAAAATCTGATAAAAAAAATCCTTTTATTGCTTTATTAATTAGAGCAGATTTAAAATTAAATTTTCATAAAATTAAAAAAATTGATAATAAAGTGATAAAAATTTTATCAAAAATTGAAATAGAAAAAATATTTAAAATAAATATAAATTCAATAGGACCTTTTAATTTAAAAATACCTATTATTGGAGACTATTCTATAGTTAGAATGTATAATTTTATTATAGGAGCTAATATTAAAAATAAATATTTTATTAATACAAATTGGGATATAAATTTATCTATTCCTAAATTTATTTATAATATTAGTTATTTAAATAATAAAAATCTAATTTTAGAAAATAAAAATTTTCAAATTAAACGTAGTATAGAAGTTGCTCATATTTTTCAAATTGGGACAAAATATTCTAAATTAATGAATACTTATATATATGATAAAGAAAAAATTAAACAACCAATATATATGGGCTGTTACGGAATTGGAATATCAAGGTTAATTGCAGCTGTAATAGAACAAAATTATGATTCAAGAGGGATATATTGGTCTAATTCATTATTAGCTCCTTTTTTAGTAGCTATTATTCCAATTAATATGTATAAATATTCTATAGTTGAAAAATATTCTTTTTTAATTTATAAAAAATTAAAGTTATTAGGAGTAAAAGTTATACTTGATAATAGAAATGAAACCCCAGGAGTTATGTTTACAGATATGGATCTTATTGGGATACCACATATTATTACCATTAATAATAATAATATTATTAATAATAATGTTGAATATAAATATAGAAAAACAGGGTTTAAAGAAATTATTTCTATTCATTTAATTATTGATTTTATTTTTAATAAAATTAAGTTAAATAAATGTTTTAATATATTTTATCCCAAAAAATAAAAAAATTATCTTTTTTAGAAAAAGTAGCTTTACCTTCTTGGGTAATTAATTTATTTTCTAATTCTGCAATAAATTTATTATTATAAAATAATAATGGAATTTGTTCTCTTTTCCATTTAGGAATAGACAAATTTTTCCATATATTATTAATATTTTTTTTATTTTTAAAATTATTAAAATAATATTTCCCTGTAATATTAAATTTTATGTATATAATTTCATTATATTTAGGTTTTCTAATGTAAATTGATTGTTTTTTATAATTAATATTAAAATATAATATTATTAATTTTCCTAATTTATTAGGTAATAAAAAAGGAATTTTAAGATTTTTCCATAATAAAATCTTGTTTTTTAAACAAGGAAAATATTTTATACAAAATAAATAATTTTTATATTTTCTAATAGAATATTTTCCTATCTTAATTTGAGAATTATTATTATTTTTACAACAAACAATTTCATTCCATATAATAAATAATGCTTTTCTAGAAGGCATACTGTAATATTTATTATATTCTATCCATTTACGAATAATAAAATTTCTTTTTATTATACTATAATTATATAATGGTTTAATAAATAAACTATTATCTTTTTGTATTAATTTAATTAATACTGGATTTATTAAATCTGTTAATAAATCTTCTTGTTCTTGACAATTTTTAATAGATTTAATAACTGAATTTTTAAAAAATGGCCATCTGTTAGTTATTTTAGGTAAAATAATATTACGTAAAAAATTACGATCATATTTTATATCTTTATTGCTTGGATCTTCTATCCATTTTAATTTTTTTTTTATAGCATAATAAAATATTTGTTTTTTATTTATATTAATTAAAGGACGAAATAATTTAATATTATTAATTATTTTTATTTTAGACATTCCTGATAATCCTTTTGGCCCACTTCCTCTTTTTAGAGATAAAAAAAAAGTTTCATATTGATCATCTAAATGATGAGCCGTAACTAAAATTTCTTTTTTTTTTATAAAATTTTGAAAAATTTGATATCTTTTTTCACGGTAATATTGCTCTATATTACTTTTTATTTTAATATTTATATTTTCATATAAAAATGATATATTCCATTTTTTACATTGTAAAAAACAAAATTTCATCCAATCATTAGATTGATAATTTAAATTATGATTAATATAAATAGCTCTTAAATAAATAGGATATTTTTTTCTTAATTGTACTAAATTATATAATAATACCGTAGAATCTATACCTCCACTGTATGCTATCAGTATTTTTTTAAATTTACATAATATTAATTGTATTTCTTTTTTTATTAACATATTTTCGATCTTATGTTAAAAATAAATTATAAAATTTTAATTAAATTCTAATTCAATATTATCATTATTTAATAAACATATAAATTTATTAAAATTATTTATTTCATTAGAAATAAAATAAGATTTATTAAAAAATATTTTTTTTTTAATATCTAAATTTTTATAAAAAAAATATACTTGTATATTTTTTTTATTATTAATATAATTTTTATTAAAAATTATTTTTTTTAAATTTTTTAAAAAAAAAATATTTTTTAAAATTTTTTTACTTGTAAAAATAACATTAATATTATGTAAATATTTTTCTCTAGCTTTTGTAATACTAATAACATTAGTAGCATTACATATAAATAATTTTAAAAAATTATTAAAATATAATATTCCATTTAAAATAATGATATTATTTAATAATATAACGTTATCTTTTTTAATTAAAAGATCTAATGATAAATGTATTTCAATTATACTCGAACTATCATCTAAATCAAAAAATAAAAATTTTTGTTTTTTTTTATTATAAGAAGTCCTAATATTACTTATAATTCCACCTATTGTAACTAATATAGGAGATTTAGAACTTTTTTTATAATTTACTAAAATATTTTTTATACTATTATTTTTTGTATAAAAAAAAATTTCTTTTAAATATTCCGTTAATGGATGTCCTGTTAAATAACAACCTAAAATATTTTTTTCTTTTATAAGAATATCTTTTTTTGTCCATAATAAATTTATATTATTATTTATATATTGATCATCTTTTAATAAAAAATTTTGTTTTTGATTAAAAAAATCAATTTGTCCTGTTTGTTTTTCTTGAAAATATTTATTAGTTATTTTTATAATTTTTTCTAAATTATTTATTAATAATCCTCTATTAAAATTAAAACAATCTAATGATCCAGAAAATATTAATACTTCTATAATTCTTTTATTTATTTTTTTAAAATTAATATTAGTAAAAAAATTAAATATAGATGTAAAATAACCTAATTTTTTTCTTGAATTAAGTATGTTATATGCTTGTTGTTCACCAATTCCTTTAATTGCTCCTAATCCGTATATAATATTACCATATTTATCAACATGAAATTTATATAAACTTTTATTAATATCAGGCGGAAGAATATTAATTTTCATATTTTTACATTCATAAATTAAATCAATAATTTTTTTAGTATTATCCATTTCTGATGTTAAAACAGCTGCCATAAATTCTGCAGGATAATATACTTTTAACCATAAAGTTTGATAAGATATTAAAGCATATCCTGCAGAATGAGATTTATTAAATCCATATGAAGCAAATTTTTCTAAATAATCAAAAATTTTCATAGATAAAACATCATTTATTTTTAATTTTTTTGAACCTTGTAAAAAACGTTTTCTTTGTTGTAACATTTTTTTATGCTGTTTTTTACTTATAACTCTTCTTAAGATATCTGCTTCTCCTAAACTATATCCTGCTAGTACTTGAGCTATTTTCATTACTTGTTCTTGATATAAAATAATTCCATATGTAGGTTGTAATATCGATTTTAATTTTTTATGTTGCCATTTTTTGTCAGGATATGAAATAATTTCTTTACCATGTTTTCTATTAATAAAATTTTCAACCATACCTGTTTGTAATGGTCCAGGTCTAAATAAAGCTAATAATGCTATTAAATCTTCAAAATTATCTGGTTTTAATTGTTTAATTAATTCTTTAATACCTTTTGATTCTAATTGGAATATACCTGTAGTTTTAGCAGTTTTTAAAAAATTAAAAATTTTTTTATCATTTAAAATAATTTCATTAATATTAATTAATTTTTTATGATTTTTAATAAATTCTTTATTAATCATATTTAATGCATGATTAATTACAGTTAATGTTCTTAAACCTAAAAAATCAAATTTTACTAAACCAATATCTTCTATATCATTTTTATCAAATTGAGTAACTATATTTTTTCCATTATAATCACAATATATAGTTGTATATTTCGTGATATTATCTGGAGATATCACTACTCCTCCAGCATGTTTCCCAATATTTCTTATTGTACCTTCTAATTTAAGAGAAGTCCGTACTAATTCTTTAATATTAATATCAGATTTATATAAATCATATAATTTTTTATTATTCATAAATGCTTTTTTTAAATCAATACCTACATCTAAAGGAATTAATTTTGAAATACGATTAATAAAATCATATGGATAACCTAAAACTCTACCTACATCTCTTATAACAGCTTTTGCTGTCATAGTTCCAAATGTTATAATTTGAAATACTGATTTATATCCATATATTTCTTTTACATGATTAATAACTAAATCACGTTTTTCCATACAAAAATCAATATCAAAATCTGGTAATGATATTCTTTCTATGTTTAGAAATCTTTCAAAAATTAAATCAAATTTTATAGGATCTAAATTAGTAATATTCAATACATAAGCTACTAACGAACCTGCTCCTGAACCTCTTGCTGGACCAACAGGGATATTATTATCTTTTGCCCATTGAACAAATTCCATAACTATAAGGAAATAACTAGGAAAACCCATTTTATTTATAATATCTAATTCTTGATTCAATCTTTTTACATATTTTTCTTTTTTGGTTTTTAATGTATTTAAATTTGGATATAAAATTTTTAATTTTTTTTGTAAACCTAGATAAGATTTTTGAATAATATAATTTTCTGGTGTTATATTTTTTTTTATTTTAAATTTAGGTAAAAAATATTTATCAAAAGATAAAAAAACGTTACATCTTTTTGCAATTTCAACACTATTATATAGTGCTTCTGGAATATCTTTAAATAAAAAACACATTTCTTCTGTATTTTTTAAAAATTGTTCTTTACTATATTTTGATTTTTTATGAATTTCATTTAAAGTATAACCTTTATTAATTGCTACACGAATTTCATGAGCATAAAAATCTTTTTTATTTAAAAAACAAACATCATTAGTAGCAACTACAGGAATTGAAAAATAATTAGATAATTTTAACATTAAATTGATGTAATTTTCTTCATATATACGATTAGTTCTAATTAATTCTAAATAAAAACAATTATGAAAATATTTTTTATAAAAAGAAATTAATTGTTTTACTAAAAAAATATTTTTTTGTAAAATATTTTTTCCTAATTCTCCTTGTATTCCTCCAGACAAAATAATCAATCCTTTATTATACTTTATAAGTAAATCATAAGTTATTACCGGTCCTAAATTATTATTATATCCATTTTTATAAGAATCAAATATTAATAATTTAATATTTTGAAAACCTATATTATTCATTGCTAATATAGTTAATTTTGAATATTTATTATTATTAATATTAATAAAATTTTTTATTTTTAAATCTACTCCAATAATTGCTTTTAATCCTAAATTATGAGTAATTTTATAAAATTTTATTAAACCAAATATATTATTAAAATCAGTAATAGCTATTCCTGGCATATTTAATAATGCAGTTTTTTTTGCAATTTGTTCTATTTTTGCAAGACCATCTTTAATAGAATAATCACTATGTACATGTAAGTGAATAAATTTTAGATCATTCATACTTTATATTAAAATTATAAACTTGATTAATGAAATACTAATTATTTTTTATGAAAAATTTTATTTTAAAATTTTCATACACATAATTTTTGCTTTACAAATAATTTTATTATTAATTTTTGCTATACTTTGGAAACAAAATAAAAGTTTTTTTTGTTTTTCTAAAATACTTTCTATTATTATTTGATCACCGGGGAAAGCTGGTTTTTTAAACTTAGCTTGATCAATACCAGTAACATAATAAATTATTTTTTTTTCTAATTTTTTTTTATTTGTACTTTTATACAATAAAATTCCTGTAGTTTGTATCATTGATTCTAATAATAATACTCCTGGATAAATAGGTTTTTGGGGAAAATGTCCTTGAAAATAAGGTTCATTCATAGAAATATTTTTTATAGCATTTAAAAAGGTAAATTTTTTAAATGCTATAATCCGATCTACTAAAATAAATGGATATCTATGTGGTAAAATAGACAAAATTTCATTAATATCTAACATATAATTCTTACTATTTTAATAATTTTTTTTATAAATATAAATTTATTATATAATTTTTATATTATTAATATAATTTTATTTATTGTATTAAAAAAACATTATTCTGTTGAGTAGCTAAATCTATTACATCATCTGTAATATCTTTAACATTTTTTATATAAGCTATAGATGAAACATCTAAAACAAGATTATAATGGCCTTTTTCTGCAATAATATTAATTAATTTATGAATAAAAACTAATATTTTTTCACGAGCTTTTTCTTGTCTTTGATTATTTTGTTTTGTATAAAATTTTATTTTTTTTAATAAAATATTTTTTTCATACACAATTTCTTTTTTTATTTTTTCCCTAACTTTTTTTGATAATTTTTTATTTTTTAACTTTTTAATTTTAGATAGTAATGATTTTTCCATTTTTTCTATTACTAAAAAATCAGAACGTAATTCTTTTTCTAACTGTTGAGTCATTGTATTTTTTTGAGGTATTAAATTAAAAATTTTTGCAATATTTATTATTACTATTTTAGTACAACAGTATGCTCTATTGTAGGGTATAGTTAAAACTAAAATTAGTAATGTAATTTTAAAAAAATTTTTCATATTCAAATATACTCTTATTTATTTTACATTAAAATAGAAACTACCAATTTTTTGAAAAATTAAACTGAAAAAATTGAATTTTATCAGTTTTATATGATTTAATTGGATATGCAAAAGATATAATAATATCTCCAAAAGGAGTGTGAAATTGAAAAGAAAAACCTATTGAAGATCTTATTTGTAAAAAAATATTAAAATTTGGTATTTTATATAATTTAGATAAATAATTATTTTTCCATGAAGTATCTATTAAATTACCGATATCCCAAAAAATAGAAGATCTAATCTGTTCTATATATTTATTTTTTAAAAATGGAAGAGGAATAATTAATTCATTATTTAAATTAAATAATAAATTACCTCCAATTGAATTATTAGATAAACAAACAGTTTTACCATTACTACAATGATATCCTTTTGAAGAATAATATACTCCTTTAGGACCAATACTATTATTTTGGAAACCTCTAACTGTATTAGGACCTCCTAAATAAAAATTTTTATAAAAGGGAAATTTACCACCTAAAAAACCATTTCCATAACCTAAATTACTTTTAAATAAAAATATTAAAGGATTATCTTGTAAATAATTTTCTGATATTGGTAAATATAAAGGTATATATCTTAAATAATGAAAATTAATTTTATAATTACGATTATTACTATACCATGGTATGGAAAAATATGTATTTAAAGAACTTAATATACCATTTGATGGTAAATCTATACTATTTAAATTTTTATATACAAAAGTATAATTAATTATAAATTCATCTAATAAATAATTTTTATATGATTTACTATAAAATTTATATCCTATACTTCTAAGATAAGACCATAAAGATAATTGTGGTTCAATATTACCAATTTTATTTTTTACAAATCCAATACTATTAGTTATAAAAAATTTATTATTAATTGGAAATTTTAAAATTCCTAAAAAACCTTTATTTTTATTTATATAATTAGAAAAAAAATTATTATTTTGATTTATTGTATTTAAAAAAATTTTTATGCCAACATTTATTTTTTCAAAAAAAACATGATTTTTCATTATGAAAAATTCTAAATAAGAATGATAAAAATCTTTACTAAAATTAATATCTACATCATAACCAGTTCCTAAAAAATTATTTTGTTTTAAAATAGTATTTAATCCTAATGAACCTCCTTCAATTATTCCTAAACCTGAACTTAAAGATCCTTCATTTTTTTCGTCAACTTTAAAAATTACATCTACTGTATGATTAAAATCATTATTTTTGTGTAAAAATATTTCTACTTTATCAAAGTAACCTAAAGAATATATTTTTTGTCTTGTTTTTTTTATTAATTCAATATTTAATGGTTTTCCTTCTATTTGTAATAATTCATTTCTTAAAATATTATCTTTAGTAAAATTATTTCCCAAAAAATCTATTTTTCTAACATAATATTGATGATTAGTTATAATTTTAAAAATTACATTTATTGTATTATTTTGTTCATTTAAAACTGTTTTAATTTTAATTTGAGGATTTAAAAATCCATTTTTTTCTAAAAATTTTTTTATTTTATATTTTAATTCTATGATCTTATCATTTTGATAAACTGATCCAGGAATAATATTAATTATATTTTTTATAGATTTAAAATATTTTTTTTTATTAAAATTTATTTTAATTTTATTATAAAAATATTGTTTATTTTCTTTTATTTTTATTATTAAATAAATATTTTTTTTATCATATGATAAAATTTTTACAATGTTTTTAATTTGAAATTTTATATATCCATTTTTTATATAAAAATTTTTTAAATCGTTTAATTTTTTAATAATAAAACTAATTTTATATTTATTCTTTTTTGGAAAAATAAATAAAAAATTATTATTTATTTTTAATAAATGTAACAAAAAATTAGTTTTATAAGTATTATTACCTATAATATTTATTTCATTAATTTTTGTAATACCATCTTCTTTTAAGGTTATTAAAATATCTACTTCATTATTTATATTTGTTTTAATTTTTATTTTAATAAATGACGATAACATATAATATTTTAAAAAAAATAATTCTATATTTCTTTTAAAAAAAAATAATGAAGAATTATTTAATATATTACCTTTTTCAATTTCTTCTTTTTTTAATAAAAAATTGATTAAATTATCACTAATTAATTTATTACCTTTAATTATAATATTTTTAATAATTGGTTTTTCTATAATTTTAATAAAAATATAATTTTTATTTCGAAAAATATTAAGATTACTAATCATATTAGTACTAAATAATATACGCATAATATTAGATATTTCTTTTAAAGAAATACATTTTTTGGTATTTATATATGAAGGTAAGTTAAGATCTTCTAATTTAATCCTATTCAGACCAAAAAATATTATATTATTAATACAATATTTTTTTTTTTTCATAACAGCTGGATAACAAATAATATTTGTATTAAAAATTAATAAAAAAATAAATATATATTTATAATACTTAATATTTTGTAGTAAATATATTTTTTTAAAACTGTTTAAAATCATTTATAAATGTAATCCCCATAATTATAAGTAAAATAAATATACTAATAGTATATATGAATTGTTTAATTTTATGTGGTAATTTTTTCCCAATAATTTTTTCAAATATTAAAAATAATAATTGACCACCATCTAATATTGGTATAGGAATTAAATTAATTATACTTAAATTAATATTAATTAATGCTAAAAACATAAAATAATAAATTAAATTATTACGTATTAACATACTAGCAACATGTCCTATTGAAATAGGACCATTTAATTTATAAATATTCTTTTTATTATATAATAAATAAAAAAATGAATTTAAAATTAATTTAATTGATTTAAAAGTTTCGTTAAAAGATTTTTTTAATGCTTTAAAAAGATTAAATTTATATATAATATTTGATATATTTTTAGTATGAATTATCTGAGGTAAAATACCTAAAAAACCAATATTTTTAAATTTTCTAGCAGAAATTAAAATAGAAAAATTTATATTTTTTTCTTTTCTTTTTATATTTAAATGAATAATTTTATTAGGATTATTATAAATTAATTTTTGAAAATTATACCAATTAATAAAATTTTTACCTTCTACACCTATTATTTTATCATTAATATGTAATTTTAATTTTTCTGCAGGAGATTCTGGTATTATATAATTAATAATAGGATTAATTTTTAATCCTTTAGGTAAAATACCTAACATTAATATTAAGTTTTTTTCTTTTGAAAATGTTATAAATTTTTTATCAATATTTATTTTTTTATTTTTAATTACATTAGAATTAATTTTATTAAATTCTAAGTTTATTTGATGATTAAGATTAATTTCTTTAATTAATTCCATATTTAAAATATTCCAATTATTAACATTAATACCATTAATTTTTTTAATTTCTAAATTAGGTTTTAATTTAATCATATTAGAAATTGAAATATAATTAATTTCATGAATAATATTTTTTTTAATAGGTAAACCTATTAAAAAAATCATCCAATAAATCAATATTGCGAAAATAATATTTGCAATTGGTCCTCCAAGAATAATTAATATTTGTTTAAAAAAATTTAATTTATGAAAAAATAATAACTTAAATTTTTTTATATATTTAACATTATTATCTTGAATAAGATCAGGCATTTTTACATATCCCCCTAAAGGGATTAATCTTAATATATAATTAGTTCCATATTTATCACGATATTGAAAAATTTTTTTACCAAAACCTAATGAAAAACATTCTACATAAGTATTAAAAATACGTGCTATATAAAAATGTCCATATTCATGTACTATAATTAAACTACTTATAGTTATAATAAATATTATTATATTATATAAAATATTAAACAAAATTTAAACTCCTGAAATTAATATTAATTAATATTAGTAATAATAAATTAAGTTCTTCTAATAGAATAAGAAATAATTATTTTTAAATTACTAAAATAAAAATTTTTTATAAAAAATTTAAAGTTAATTATTAATAAAAAATAATTTATTTAGTCTCCACCAAAACGACGATTTCTTTTTGTAAAAGAATTTAGTGCCCGTTGAAAATCTTTTTTATCAAAATCAGGCCATAATTTTTTAGTAAAATATAATTCTGAATATGCAATTTGCCAAATTAAAAAATTACTTATACGATATTCTCCTCCTGTTCTGATTACTAAATCTATAGGAAAAATATTATTTAAGCAAATATAATTATTTATAATATGTTCATTTATATTATTAGGATTTAATAATCCTTTAGAAACTTTTAAAGCAATTTTTTTCATACTATTTGTAATATCCCAACGACCACCATAATTTGCTGCTATATTTAATAATAATTTATTATTATTTTTAGTTAAAGATTCGGCTTGAATAATAGCATCTTGTAAAGATGAATTAAATTTATTTCTATTACCAATAACTTTCAAACGTATATTTTTTTTTTTCAAATTAATTGTTTCAACATCTAAAACTTCTTTAAATAAATCCATTAAAAATTTAACTTCATTGCTAGATCTTTTCCAATTTTCACTACTAAAAGCATATAAAGTTAATGCTTTTATTTCATATTTTAATGATAAACCTATTATTTTTTTTACAGTCTTAATACCTTCTCTATGTCCTAAAAATTTTAATTTTTTATTTTTTTTAGCCCATCTTCTATTACCATCCATAATAATAGCAATATGTTTAGGATAAAAAATAATATTCTGTTTTTTTTTAATTAATTTATTTTTTTCCATATTTATTAAAAATTAAATATTTTATATTTTAACTACAACATAATAATATAAAATTTTAAAAATTTATTTTCTAATTTTAAATTATTTAATTTAATAGTTCTTTTTCTTTTTTTTTTAAAAATTCTTGTATATAATTAATGTATAATATTGTATTTTTTTGAATACTATCATATAATTTTTGTTCTTTATTTTCATTTATTTGTTTATTTTTTAATAAAAATTTAACTTTATTATTTGATTTTCTACGTATATTACGAATATTAATTTTATTTAATTCTGCTTCTATTTTAAGATTTTTAAAAATTTTTTTTTTTCTAGATTCAGTAATAGGAGAAAAAATCACATGAATATCATAACCAATTCTTTTAGTTGTTACATCTAAATTTGAAAGTACAATACTTTTTTCTATATTTTTTATAATTGTAGGATCAAATGGAGTTATTTTAAGAGTAGAAGAATTTTGTACAACAATAGCAGATATATGATTAATTAATATTAATTTATTATTTAATTTTACAAATATATTATTTAATAAATAAGGAGATAATCTGTTATATGACAAAATATTAATTTTCTTTATAAATAAATCTAAACATTTTTGCATACTTTTTTTATTATCATTTATGATATCATCACACATGTAATTATCCTTTATTTAATTTATATTAATTTATTTAACTATTTTTAATTATTGTTCCTTCAATCTGTCCTGTTACAATTCTATAAAGTGAACCTGGTTTTTGAATATTAAAAACATGTATCGGCATATTATAATCACGTGCTAAAATAAAAGCTGTATTATCCATAATTTTAATTTTTTTTTTTATTACATAATCATAATTTATTTTATTAAAAAATTTAGCATCAGAATAATTTATAGGATCTTTTGAATATACTCCATTAACTTTTGTTGCTTTTAATACAGCATTTGCTTCTAATTCAATTCCTCTTAAACATGCTGTAGTATCTGTAGTAAATAAAGGATTACCTATACCTCCTGTTAAGATAATTATTTTTTTTTTAATTAAATCAATTGCTTCAAAAGTATTATATCCATTACAAATCCCTTGAATAGAAAAAGATGACATTAAACATACATTAATTAATTTTTTTTTAATTGAATGATATAGTAATAAACCATTAATTATAGTAGATAACATCCCAATTTGATCTCCTAAAACTCTTTTTAAATTATTATTTCCATTACAATATTTTCCTCTAAATAAATTTCCTCCCCCTATTACAATACCTATTTCAATTCCTAATGGTAAAATACTTTTTATTTCTTGTATAATATAATCTAATAATTTATTATCTATACCAGATAGATTTTTACCTTGTAAAAATTCACCACTTATTTTTAATATGATACGATCATAAATTATTTTTTTTTTAATATTCATAGGATATTTATTATATATTTTTTAATAAAAAAGGTTTATTGAATTATATTAATAAAATAATTAATTTTTAATTATATTTGTACCTAATTCAAAACATATGAATTTTAAAATTTTCATTTTATTTTCATTTAAAAAATGAAAAACTGTTTTATTATTATCTAATAAAAATTTTTGATTATATAAAGTAATATTATTTATAAATTTTTTTATACGTCCTTCTACTATTTTTTGCATAATTATTTTAGATTTATTATTTTTTAATGCAATATTTTTTTGTAATTGATATTCATGATTTATAATATTTATTGGAATATTTTTTTTTTGTATATAATCTGGTTTTAACATTGCTATATGCATAGAAATTTGTTTCATTAATAATAAATTATCTAAATTAGATCTAATAATTACTCCAATACGATTACTATGATGCATATATTTCCCTATAAATTCTCCTTTAATACAACCTAAACGATTAATAAATATATTTTCTTTTAAAATCCCAATTAATTTTACTCTCTTTTTATCAAAAATTTCTCTTATTATAGATAAATTTGTTTGGTTATTTTCAAAAATATATTTTAAAATATTATTTCCAAACTTTATAAGTTCTATTGATTTTGCAACAAAATCTGTTTGACAATTTATTTCTAATAATATTCCAAAATTTTTTGTAACATAATCTAAAATTAATCCTTCTTTTGTTTTATTTTTAGATTTTTTAATAGATTCTATTTTAGAATATTTTCTTATATAATCTAAAGATTGTGTAATATTTCCTTTTGTTGCAATTAATGCTTTTTTACATTCTATAATACTAATACCTGTTATATTTCTTAATTTTTTTATTTTATTAATATCGATTTTCAATATTATCTCCTAATTTTTAAGATTTTTACTATTTAAATTTAAATTATTACCTAAAATAAATTTAGTTACATAATATAAATATAATTTGATAGCACGTATAGCATCATCATTAGCCGGTATAATAAAATTAATTCCTTCAGGATTTGAATTAGTATCTACAATAGCAAAAATAGGGATATTTAATTTTTTAGCTTCTTGAATTGCAATTTTTTCATGATATGCATCAATAACAAAGATTGCATCAGGTAATCCCCCCATATTTTTTATCCCACCTAAACTTCTTTCTAATTTTAACAATTCTCTATTACGTGTTAAAGCTTCTTTTTTTATTAATTGTTTAAATATTCCATTTTTACTTTGTAATTCTAGTTCTTTTAATCTTTTAATAGATTGTTTAACAGTTTTCCAGTTAGTTAACATCCCTCCTAGCCAACGATGATTAACGAAAAATTGTTTACAGTTAATTGCAGTTTCTTTAATTAAATTAGATGCAGCTTTTTTTGTACCAATAAATAAAATTTTACCTTTACGAGAACTTATTTTTTTTAATTCGGTTAAAGCAATATTAAACATTGGAATAGTTTTATCTAGATTAATAATATGTATTTTATTTTTATAACTAAAAATAAATTTTTTCATTTTAGGATTCCAAAAACGAGTTTGATGACCAAAATGAGCACCTACTTCAAACATTTTATTAATAGATATAAACATAATTATTTATCCTTATTTTCTATATATTTAAAATAATATTATATAATTAATATTTATACAAAAAATAATTTAATTAATTTATATAATTATTTGAAATATTATTTAATTTTAATTTAATTATTTATAATATAACATTTATTATTGTATAATTAAGTATTTTATAAAAAGAAAATAATGAAAATATTTATTAAAAATTCTGAAGAAATAAAAAAAATTTATAAATCTTGTCAATTAGCAGCAGAAGTATTAGAAATGATAGAAGCCTATATATTACCTGGAATTAGTACGGAAGAAATAAATAATATATGCCACAATTATATTACTAAAATTCAAAAAGCTAAACCAGCTACTTTAGGATATAAAGGTTTTCCAAAGTCAATATGTATTTCTAAAAATAATGTTGTATGTCATGGAATTTCTAATAAAAATGACATATTAAAAAATGGTGATATTGTTAATATAGATGTAACAATTTTATATAATAATTATTATGGTGATACATCAAAAATGTTTTTTGTCGGGAATAATATTTCAATAGAATCTAAATTATTATGTTTAACTGCTCAAAAAAGTTTATATAAGGCTATTAATATTTTAAAACCTGGTATTAGATTATATAAAATTGGGCAAGTAATTCAAAATTATGTAGAATCGAAAAAATTTTCTGTTGTAAGAAATTATTGTGGTCATGGTATAGGTAAAAATTTTCATGAAAATCCTCAAATTTTACATTATAAATCAAATGATTATGGTTTTTTATTAAAACCAGGAATGATTTTTACTATTGAACCTATGATAAATGTTGGACATTATGATGTATACATAACAAATGATAATTGGACAGTAAAAACTAAAGATAAAACTAATTCTGCTCAATATGAGCATACTGTACTTATTACTAATTCTGGTAGTAAAATTTTAACTATAAGACAAGAAGAAAAAAAAAAATTTATGAAAATATAAATTTGATATAATTAAGTAATTAAATTTTTTTAATTACTTAATTATATCAAAATTTATTAGTTACTATTAATTGTCTAAAAAACTTTTTAATATTTCTGACCTACTTGGATGTCTTAATTTTCTTAATGCTTTTGCTTCTATTTGCCTAATCCTCTCTCTAGTTACATCAAATTGTTTACCTACTTCTTCTAAGGTATGATCGGAATTCATATCAATACCAAATCTCATTCTTAATACTTTTGCTTCTCTTGGTGTTAAACTAGATAATATGTTATATGTAGCTACTCTTAAACTTTCTGAAGTTGCAGAATCTAATGGTAATTCTAAAGTATTATCTTCAATAAAATCACTTAAGTGTGATTCTTCATCATCTCCTATAGGAGTTTCCATAGAAATAGGTTCTTTTGCTATTTTTAATACTTTTCTAATTTTATCTTCGGGGATAAGCATATGTTCGGATAATTCTTCTGGTGTAGGTTCTCTTCCTAATTCTTGTAGTATTTTTCTAGAAACTCTATTAAGTTTATTTATAGTTTCAATCATATGAACAGGAATTCTTATTGTTCTTGCTTGATCTGCAATAGATCTAGTTATTGCTTGTCTAATCCACCATGTAGCATATGTAGAAAATTTATAACCTCTTCTATATTCAAATTTATCTACTGCTTTCATTAAGCCTATATTACCTTCTTGAATTAAATCTAAAAATTGTAATCCTCTATTTGTATATTTTTTAGCTATAGAAATAACTAATCTTAAATTAGCTTCAATCATTTCTTTTTTAGCTCTTTTTGCTTTTGCTTCACCTATAGAAATTTTTTTATTAATATTTCTAATTTTTTTAATTGTTAATCCAGTTTCTTTTTCAATATTAATTAATTTTATGATACTATTATTTAATTTATTAAAAAATATATCTTTATTATATAAATTATAATTATTTTTAATTTTAAAATTTTTTAATTTTTTAAAAAAAAAATCTTTATTTGTTTCATTACCGTAAAATATTAAAATAAGTTTTTTTTTAGATATATTATATTTTTTCAAACATATTTGTATAATTTGACGTTCTTCAATACGTATACGAAACATTATAGAACGCATATTATTAACTAAATAATTAAATTCTTTAGAATTTAACCGAAATTGCTTGAAAATTTCTGAAAGATTTTTCATCTCATTTAATGATTTATTATGATTTCTACCTTTTTTTTTAATAAAAATTGATGTTATATAATGTTGTTTTCTTAATTCTGAAAATTTTTCTTTAGCTAATTTATAATCTATAATATTTTCATTATTTTCATTATTTTCATTTTTAACATCAGTAGATATTACTGCATCTGTAGATGATATAAGTTCTTCTTTAAGATTAGGATAAATAAAACCATTTATTAAATCTGATAAACGAATATCTCCAGATTCAACTTTATCATATTGTTTTAATAAATATTGTATAGAATTAGGATATTCAGCTACTGAAGCTTGTACTTGATTAATACCTTCTTCTATACGTTTAGCTATATTTATTTCTCCCTCTCTTGTTAAAAGTTCTACAGTACCCATTTCTCTCATATATATACGTACTGGGTCTGTAGTTCTCCCCATTTCTGCTTCTACATTAGATAATACTTGTACGGCATCTTCTGCTTCTGTTATATTATTTTCTTCATTATTTAATATTAAATCATCATTATCAGGAGCTTCTTCCATTACTTTAATACCCATATCATTTATCATTTGAATAATATTTTTTATTTGATCAGAATTAATAATATTATCAGGTAAATGATCATTAACTTCTGAATAAGTTAAATAACCTTTTTCTTTTCCACGATTTACAAGAAGTTTAAATTGTAGTTTTGAGTTATAATCCATAAAATAGTTCCATATTTTTATTTATTAATATTTAAATAAATTTTAATAAAATAGAATTTTAAATAAATTATTATTTTAATAAATAAAATATTACTATATACTAATAGTATATTTTATTTATGTTTTATTAAAATTTTTTAAATTATTTTTTTTTTAATTAATATCTTATTTAAAGACCATAATTCTTGTTTTTTTTTATAATCTAACCCTTTTATTCTTTCTAAAGAAATTAAATATTCTTGCCTATCTTCTAAAATATTAATTTTTAATTTTTTTATTAAATTAATAAAAAAATTTTCTATTTCATTATCAGGAATCATATGGTTCCATGTTAATAAAGTTTCAAGAACTTTTTTTAATTTAGTTCCTCTATATTGTTCTAATATTTTAACTGTTGTTAAATTTTGATTCTTATAAAAATTTACAAATTTTATAAAAAAAAATAAACCATTTATATTAGAACTTTTAAAAAATTCTAATTTCGGAACAAGATTAATTAATTTTGGATTTTGAATTAATAAACTTAATAATCTACGAATAGTAGTTTTTTTAAAATTATTATTTATAATTATTTTTTTTTCATATTTAAATGAATCATATATATCAATAAGATTGATAATTCCTATTTTTTCTCCTAGTTTTTTAATTAAATTAATTTGAAAAAAATAATCAGGAATTAATTTAATAAATGATAAAGCTTTATAAATAAGACTTGTTTTTTCTTCACAAGAAGAAAAAAAATTTTTTAAAAATAATCTTTTAAAAAAAAATTTTGAAAATGATAAAGTATTATTAATTCTTTTTTCAAAAAGAATTTTTCCCTCTTTTCTAATTAAACTATCAGGATCTTCTCCATCAGGTAGGATCATAAATCTTATTTGTTTACCATTTACTAAAAAAGGTAAACTAATTTTTAAAGATTTCCATTGAGCTTCTATCCCAGCTTTATCTCCATCATAACAATAAATAATTTTATTTGTGATACTAAATAATTTTTTTATATGCATATTAGTAATTGATGTTCCTAATATCGCAACTACATATTTTATATCAAATTGAAATAAACTAATTACATCAATATATCCTTCTACTACTAAAACTTTTTTTATAATATTATTTTCTTTTTTTGTTTCAAATAAACCATATAACTCATTACTTTTATGAAAAATATTATTTTCTGAAGAATTTAAATATTTAGGATTTTGATTTTTTAAAACTCTTCCTCCAAATCCAACTATTAAACCTTTTATATTTTTAATAGGAAATATAATACGATTATAAAAAATATCATAATAATTATTATTTTTTTTATCTATTTGTAGAATACCTAATTTTTCATATAAAATTTTTATATTTTTTGTATTATTTGATATTTTATTAGTCCAATAAAAAGGAGAAAAACCGATAGAAAAATATTTAATAATATATAAATTAAATCCTCTATTTAATAGATATTTATAAGCTTCTTTACCTAAAGGATCAAATAAAGATTTTTTATAAAAAATACTTAAATTAGAAATTAATTTATAATAAATATTATTTTTATATATTTTTTTTGATAGATATGATTTTTTAGCATAAATAATAGGTATATTAAATATATTTGCTATTGATTCTATACTTTCAAGAAAAGATAAATTATCAAAATTCATAATAAAATCAATAATATTTCCATGTACACCACATCCAAAACAATGATATAATTGTCTCGTAGAATTTACAACAAATGAAGGATTTTTTTCTAAATGGAAAGGACAGATACCAAAAAAATTTTTTCCTTTTTTTTTTAATTTAACTCTATTTTTAATTAAATATACAATATCAATTTGATCTAATAAATTATTAATAAATGTAGGGGATATATATTTAATCATAAAAATAATTTTTTATAATTTATTATTTTTTATAATAAATAATATTTTTAATATAAACGTACTCTTTTAGAATTTTCTCGAAATATTTTTTTTGCATGTCTTTTAATAGCAGAAGCTTTTGCTCTTTTTCTTTCTGTTGTTGGTTTTTCATAAAATTCTCTACGTCTTACTTCTGCTAAAATTCCTGCCTTTTCACATGAACGTTTAAAACGTCTTAAAACTAAATCAAATGGTTCATTATCACGTACTTTTATAACTGGCATATATTAATTCCTGTTTTATATTAATTTTTTAAAAAATTTATAATAATAAATTATTATAGTATATAATACTAATTATATAAATAATTTTTTATTTTACTTTTATAAAAAAATTTTAATAATATTAAGGATCAATATGCTTTTAATGGGTATAGAAACATCATGTGATGATACAGCAGTAGCTATTTATGATAATAAAATAGGTATATTATGTAATAATATTTATACACAAAGAATTCATTCTAAATATGGAGGAGTTGTACCTGAATTAGCAGCAAGAAATCATTTACAAAAAATTATTCCATTAATAAAAAAATCTTTATTAAAAATAAACAAAAATTTAAAAGATCTTAATGCTATTGCTTTTACCTCAGGTCCTGGACAAATAAATTCTTTAATAATAGGTGCAATTGTTTCACATACTCTAGCTTTTTCTTTAAATATTCCTATTATTCCAGTAAATCATATGGAAGGACATTTATTTTCAATTATGTTACAAAAAAATAAACCAAGTTTTCCTTTTATTGGTTTATTAATTTCTGGAGGACATACTGAATTAATATATACATATAAATTTGGAAAATATAAAGTATTAGGAAAGAATATAGATGATGCAGTTGGGGAAACTTTAGATAAAGTATCTAAATTATTAGGATTAAATTATCCTGGAGGTAAAAATTTATCTAAATTATCTAAATATGGTACTTCAAATAAATTTTTTTTCCCAAGACCAATGACATATAAAAAAAATAATTTAAATTTTAGTTTTTCTGGATTAAAAACTTGTGTAAAAAATTTTTTAAAAAAACAAGATTTAAATAATTTTCAAACTAAAGCAGATATTGCATGTGCATTTGAAGATGCAATTATAGAAACTCTTTATATTAAAAGTTTATGGGCATTAAAAAAATATAATATTAATCAATTAGTTATTGCAGGAGGAGTAAGTTCAAATAAAAAATTAAGAATATTTTTATATAAAAATTTAAAAAAAAATAATATTAAATTATTTTATAGTAGAAAAAAATTATGTACTGATAATGCAGCTATGATTGCTTATATTGGCTCAAAAAAAAAAATTTTTAAAAAAAAATATATACTAAATAATATTTTTATTAATCCTAATTTATCTTTAGATACTTAATAAGTATTTTAAATTTAAATATAAAAATATAAATTTTATTAAAAATTTTTTATAAAAAATTATTTTTAATAATAGAGATTATTCTTTATGTTATTAAATTACTTTTCTTCTATATTATTAAGTATTATACAAGGTTTAACTGAGTTTTTACCTGTATCTTCTAGTGCTCATATTATGATTTTTTCTATAATATTAAAACTTATAAATAATGATAATTTAAAAATTTTTGAAGTAATTATTCAATTAGGATCTGTATTAGCAATATTAATTTTTTTTAGAAAAAAAATTTTTAAAATTATAATTAATACTAATAAATATATTTTTTTTACTCAAAAACAAATAAATTTATTACATATAATAATATGTACATTTCCTATAATAATTATAGGATTAATTTTTTATAATAAAATTAAAATAATAAATAATATTTATTATATTATCTATGGATTATTATTTGGAGGAATTTTATTATATTTTTCTGAAAAATTTAAATTTTATAAATATAAAATTAATAATATTAATAATATATCATATATTTTTTCTTTTATTATTGGATGTTTTCAATGTTTAGCATTATTACCAGGAATTTCAAGATTAGGAGCAACCTTATCTATTAGTTTAATAATAGGAATTAAACGTGTTATTGCTACTGAATTTTGCTTTATTATATCAATACCTGTAATTTTGGGTGCTAATTTATTAGAATTATATAAACATTATTCAATAATAAATTTTTATAATATAAAAATATTTTTTCTCGGATTTTTCATTTCTTTTATTATTAGTTTAATTGTAATAAAAAAATTTATTTATATTATCAATAATATTTCTTTAAAATGGTTTATTTTTTATCGTTTATTATTAATAATAATATTATTTTTTATTAATTAAATATATAATAAAAAATTAATTTTTTAATTTTAAAAAATATTTTAATAATTTTAATCTTTCATCTTGAATTTTTTGATTTATATCGATTCCTTTTAAAAGAGGATTATTAATAATATCTTTTATATTTATTTTAGAAATATATTTATATATATCAATAAAATATTGTCCTTGTTTATATTTCATTAATTCTAAAGTTAATCTACCTCTTGCATCAGCTTCACTAATTAAGGCTATTTGTTTTACTCGTTCAGGTTTTCTCCAAGCATCAATTATATTATATATATTTAATATATCTTCAGCTTTTTGATTATGTATATCATGAATAATATCATGTATTTGAGCTGCTAATATAGATAAATTTTTAATGTTATTAGGAATTTTTAATTTTTTACATAATTTTTTAATTAAAGATATCCCAGCTTTACCATGTCCAGGGTGTCTTGGCCATATTTTTTTTGGAGTTAACCCTTTACCTAAATCATGACATAATGCAGCAAATCTTGTTGATACATTGTTTGTAAGTTTAGATATTATTTTTAATGTAAGCATAGTATGTATGCCAGTATCTACTTCCGGATGCCATTTTAATGGGGCAGGAATACCATATAATTGGTCTATTTCTGGAAAAATAATAGATAAAGCATCACATTTTTTTAATATTTGAAAAAATATTTGAGGATTTTGAGATTGAAGAGCATTATATGTTTCTTTCCAAATTCTTTCTGGTTTTAAATATGATAATTCTCCTGAATTACTCATAATTTTCATTAATTCTAATGTGGAATCATGAATACGAAAATTTAAATATTTTAATTTAGCAGCAAATCTAGCTACTCTTAAAACTCTTAAAGGATCATCTTTAAATGAACTTGAAACATGTTTTAATAAACGATTTTTAATATCTTTTAATCCATTAAATGGATCATAAAAATTTCCTAATTCATCTTGTGCAATAGCATTAATAGTTAAATCTCTACGTAATAAATCTTCTTTAAGTGTAATTTTAGGAGATACGTAATATTTAAATCCTTTATATCCATGTCCAAATTTATATTCTGTTCTAGCTAATGCATACTCTTCATGAGTTTTAGGATGTAAAAAAACAGGAAAATCTTTACCAACTAATTTAAAACCTAATTTTAACATTAATTTTATATTAGATCCTATAACAACCCAATCTTTATCTGTTACTTTAATATTTAAAAGATAATCACGTATAGCTCCACCAACTAAATAAATTTTCAATTTATTATTCTCCTTAAAATTAGAATTATATTTATAATATAAACATATAAATTAGTATAATATACTATCAATATAATAATATTATTTTTTTTTTAAAAAATTATTTTTCTAAAATATTTAAAATTTTTATTTTTTTATAAAGAGATAATTTTTAATTAAAATTTTAATATATAATATTCTTAAATTATAATATAAATATTATTTTATGAATATACTTGATACAGAATTTGGTAATCTAGAAATACGTATTAAAAATGCTATTTTTTCCTTACAAAAAGGTAACGGTATTTTAGTTTTAGATAATGAAAACAGAGAAAACGAAAGTGATATAATTTTTGCAGCAGAAAATATTTCTATATCAAATGTTGCTTTTTCAATTAGATATGGTAGTGGTATTGTTTGTTTGTGTATTACAGAATATTTACGTAAAAAATTAGAATTACCTATGATGGTAAAAAAAAATACTAATATTTATAAAACAGGTTTTACAGTTACTATTGAAGCTGCTCATGGTATTTCTACAGGAGTATCTGCACAAGATAGATTTACAACTATTAAGACAGCTATTGCTAATAATGCAATTCCTAAAGATTTAAATAAACCAGGACATGTTTTTCCTTTAAGAGCTGTTAATGGAGGAATTTTTAAAAGACAAGGACATACCGAAGCTACAATAGATGTATTAAAAATTGCAAAAATGAAACCAGTTGGAATATTATGTGAATTAACAAATAAAGATGGAACAATGGCAAAAATATTAGATACGATATCTTTTGCAAAAAAAAATAAAATGCCGGTAATTACTATTAATGACATAAAAAAATATATTATATTAAATAATATTAATATTTAAAATTTTATAAATTTTTTTTATCGGCGAGAGAGGATTTGAACCTCCGACCCACTGGTCCCAAACCAGTTGCGCTACCAAACTGCGCTACTCGCCGTAAAAAAATTTATGGGTGGTTAATGGGAATTGAACCCATGACAACCGGAATCACAATCCAGTGCTCTACCAACTGAGCTATAACCACCATTATTTAGTATTAAATCAATCAATTATTAATTTAAAAATATAATAATCATACAAAATTTTATTACACCCGACAGGGATTGAACCTGAGACCTCTACTTTCGGAAAGTAGTACTCTATCCTACTGAGCTACGGGTGCAAATATATAATACTAATATTACAAATTCATTTCTTTAATGTCTAGTTTTTTTATAAAAAATTTTTCAAAAATATTTATAATCGCAAATAATAACACAAATTAAATAATTTAATTCAATATAAATTTTTGATAAAAAAAATAAATATAATAATGTTAAGATCTTTTCATCATATTAAAAAAATCATTATTAGTTTTTGTCATTAACAATTTATTTATTAAAAATTCCATTGCATCTATTTCATTCATAGGGTGTATTATTTTTCTTAAAATCCACATTCTTTGAAGTTCTTCTTGAGAACTTAATAACTCTTCTTTTCTTGTTCCAGACCTATTATAATCTATAGCAGGGAATACTCTTTTTTCAGCTATTTTACGTGATAAATGTAATTCCATATTTCCTGTTCCTTTAAATTCTTCATAAATAACATCATCCATTTTTGAACCCGTATCAATTAATGCTGTTGCAATAATTGTTAAACTTCCTCCTTCTTCAACATTTCTTGCTGCTCCGAAAAAACGTTTAGGACGATGTAAAGCATTAGCATCTACACCTCCTGTTAAAACTTTACCAGATGCTGGTGAAATAGTATTATATGCTCTAGCTAAACGTGTAATAGAATCTAATAAAATAATAACATCTTTTTTATGTTCTACTAATCTTTTAGCTTTTTCAATAACCATCTCAGAAACTTGAACATGTCTAGATGGAGGTTCATCAAAAGTTGATGCTATAACCTCACCTTTGACTAATCTTTGCATTTCAGTAACTTCTTCTGGACGTTCATCTATAAGTAAAACTATTAATACACAATCAGGATGATTATATGCTATACTTTGTGCGATATTTTGTAATAACATAGTTTTTCCAGCTTTAGGAGGCGCTACTATTAAACCTCTTTGCCCCCTTCCTATTGGTGAAGCTAAATCTAATACACGAGCTGTTAAATCTTCTGTAGAACCATTACCTCTTTCCATACTTAGTCTAGAGTTTGCATGTAATGGTGTTAAATTTTCAAAAAGAATTTTATTTCTAGCATTTTCTGGTTTATCAAAATTAACTTGATTAACTTTTAATAATGCAAAATATCTTTCTCCTTCTTTTGGGGGACGTATTTTACCGGAAATCGTATCTCCTGTACGTAAATTAAAACGTCTAATTTGACTTGGAGATACATATATATCATCAGGTCCTGCTAAATAAGAACTATCAGAAGAACGTAAAAATCCAAATCCATCTTGTAATATTTCTAATACTCCATCACCAAAAATATCTTCACCACTTTTGGAATGTTGTTTTAATATAGTAAAAATAATATCTTGTTTACGCATTCTAGCTAAATTTTCTAGATAAATACTTTCACCTAAATCTATTAATTCAGATATTGGTTTATTTTTTAATTCGGTAAGATTCATAATGATGGGGTCTTAAACTTTGAATAACTCTTGAATAGTTTTTATAAAATTTATATAGAAAATTTCTATATCAATAATATTTTAAGAAAATTTTTAAAAATATAACAGTATTTATAAAATTAAAAATAATTTAACTATTTTTATAATTTATTAATAAAATTTTCATAAGAGTAACTTTATCCTTTTTTTTAAAAAAAATATCTTTAAAAATATATAAAAAATTATTTTAAATTTTTATTTAAAAAATTTTCTAATTGTGTTTTATTTATAGATCCAATTATTTTATCAATAATATTTCCATTTTTAAATAATAAAATTGTTGGTATACTACGAATGTTATATTCTTCTGCTATAATTTTATATTTTTCAATATTTAATTTAGTAAAAATTATATTTTCATATTTATGAAATACTTCTTCTAATACTTTAGAAAATATTTTACATGGATTACACCATTCAGCCCAAAAATCAACTAAAACTAAATTGTTTTTTTTTATTTCATTTTGAAAATTTTTGTTATTTAAATTTATTATAACATTATTTTGATGTTGCATGAATTTAATATTCCTATATGAATAGTATATAAAATTATTATTTTTTATAAAGTATTAATAAATTTGATAAAAAATTTATTTAATTAAAATTTTAATTTTATTATATATTAATATTAAATATATTACAAGATAATAAATAATATTTAAAAATACTAAAATTTATATATAATTTAATTATTTAAAAATAATTTTTTATGAAAAATAATAAACTTTTTAAAAAATTTTATATATAATTTAATAATTAAAATATTTATTTTAAAAAATTTAATAAAAATTAAATTTATAAATAAAAAAATGGATAATTAATGAAAAAAAATTTATCATCTTTAAATATTTTATCTTTTGCTAAAATTAAACCATATAAATTAAAAATTAATGAGGAATATATGAATAAAAAACAACTTTTACATTTTAAAAAAATTTTAGAATCATGGAAAAAAAAAATAAATAATAAAATTATAAATACAGTATCTTATATAAAAGATGAAACTTCTAATTTTCCTGATCCTATAGATAGAGCTTCACAAGAAGAAGAATTTAATTTAGAATTACGTAATAGAGATAGAGAAAGAAAATTAATAAAAAAAATAGAAGTAACATTAAAAAAATTAGATACTAAAAATTTTGGTTATTGTGATTGTTGTGAAGTAGAAATTGGATTAAAAAGATTAGAAGCTCATCCAACAGCAAATTTATGTATTGATTGTAAAACTTTAGCAGAAATACGTGAAAAACAAAGAGCAGGATAAATATTTTTAAAAATATTTTATTATAAAATAATTTATTTATAATTAAATTATATTTTGTTTATATAAGTATTTTTTATGTTTTAATTTTTTTTTAATTACGTATTCCTATACCTTTTTCAAGTAAAATAAAAGTTAATATATATAAAATAATAATAAAAATAATTAAAAAATTTATAGTTAAAAATAATGATATTGTATGTATACCTAAGAAACTATAACGAAATCCTGATATAATATAATAAATTGGATTTATTTTTAATAATTGTTGCCAAAAAATAGGTAGAATTGAAGTAGAATAAAATACACCACCTAAATATGTTAAAGGAGTTAAGATAAATGTAGGAATAAAACTAATATCATCAAAATTTTTAGCAAAAATAGCATTCAATAAACCAGCTATAGAAAATAAAATAGATGTTAATATTACAATAATTATAAAAAAAATCCAAGAATATATATGTAAAGAAATAAAAAAAGCAGAAATAAGTGTTAAAGTTATACAAATAATTATACTTCGTATTATTCCACCACTAATATATCCTAATATAATAATATTAGTTGGTACTGGAGCTATTAATAATTCTTCTATATAATGTTGAAATTTAGCTCCAAAAAAAGATGATGCTACATTAGAATAAGAATTATTAATAATACTCATCATAATTAATCCTGGTATAATAAATTGTATATAACTAAATCCTAATATTTTATCTATATGTAAATTAATTAGATTACCAAATATTATAAAATATAATGATATGGTTATAATAGGAGGAATTAAAGTTTGTATCCAAATACGCATAAAACGATTTATTTCTTTTTTTGAAATAGTATATAAAGCAATTAAATATGGATGTATTATCATTTAAATAATCCTCTATATTATTAAAAACTTAATTTGAAATAAAAAAATCCATAAATAATTTTTCTAATTTATTATGTTTATTTTTCATACTATTAACTTGAATATTTTGTTCGTTTAATTGTTTAAAAATATTATTTAAATTTTGATTTTTCATTACTGTAATTTCTAATTTTGAATTATTAATAATTTTATATTTATATCCATAAATTTTAGGTTTAACATTATTCAAATTTATATAATCTAATATAAATATTTCAAACTTTAATTTATCTAGTAATTTGATTAAAGAACAATTTTCTATTAATATTCCATTATTTATAATTCCAATATGATTACATAAAAATTCAGCTTCTTCTAGATAATGAGTTGTTAAAATAATTGTAATTTTTTTTTTAATATTTAATTTTTTAAAAAAAGACCACATATAATAACGTAATTCAAGATCTATTCCAGCTGTAGGTTCATCTAAAATTAATAATTTAGGTTCATGAATTAATGCTCTAATTATCATTAAACGACGTTTCATTCCTCCTGATAAATTTTTAGCTTTTTTATTTCTTTCATTCCATAATTCTAATAATTTTAAATATTTTATAATTTTTATTAAAGCTTGTGTTTTTTTAATACCATAATATCCAGCTTGATTAATTAATATTTGTAATACTGTTTCAAATGGATTAAAATTAAATTCTTGAGGTACTAATCCTATTTTTTTTTTAGCTTGAAATTTTTTTTTTTCAATATTTAATCCAAATATTTTTACTTTTCCTGAAGATTTTTTAATTAAAGAAGTAATTATACCTATAATAGTTGTTTTTCCTGCTCCATTAGGACCTAATAAAGCATAAAAATCTCCTTTTTTAATATTTAAATTAAAATTTTTTAAAGCTTGATAATTATTTAAATAAATTTTAGATATATTTTTAATTTCTAATGCATAAGACATAATAGTACTTTACTCTTTAAAAAGAAAAATAAATTAAATAATTTTTTAAATTTATTAATATTATATTTTTAATTATATAATTTTTTATAAATAAAATATAATTTTTATTAAAAATGATGTATTTTATTTAAAAAATAAAATACATCATATAAATATATATTTATTTTTTTAAAAATAATTGTAATACTCTATCCCAATTTAGAATATTCCAAAAAGATTTAATATATAAATTTTTTTGATTTTGATATTTTAAATAATATGCATGTTCCCATAAATCTAAACCTATTATAGGTAATCCTAATTTATTATTATTTTCATAATTCATTAGAGGATTATTTTGATTTATTGTTGTAATTATTTTTAATGATTTTTTTTTCTTAATTAACCAAATCCATCCAGATCCAAAAAAATCTAGAGCTATTTTTTCAAAAATTTTTTTAAAATTTTCTAAATTTTCAAATTCATTTTTCAATTGATTAATAATAATATTATCAGGTTTAGTATTTTTTTTTAAAATTTTCCAAAAAAAACTATGATTAGCATGTCCTCCAGCATTATTACGTAAAAATTCTTTTTGTGATGTAGGAATTGATAAATTATCTAAATTTGATATTAATGTATTAATTTTAATATCTTTAATATTATTTTTTTTAAGTATTAAATTAGTATTATTAATATAGTTTTGATGATGTTTTTTATGATGGATTTCCATTGTTTTTGTATCAAAAAATGGTTCTAAATCATAATATTCATATAATAATTTTGGTAATTTATAACTCATATTAAATCCTTTAAAAAGAAATATTACTTATATTAGTTATATTTCTTATATTTTTGAATTATTATTTTAGTATTTGGCATAATACCATGCCATAAATAAAAAGAATATGCTGCTTGTTCAATTAACATTCCAATACCATCTGATATTTTTTTAGCTCCATGATTAATACACCATTTTAAAAATGGTGTAATTTTAATATTATAAAAAAGATCATAACAAAAAACATCTTGATTAATAATTGAAGAAGGGATATTAGGAATATTTCCTTTAATACTACTAGATGTAGCATTAATAATTAAATTATATTTTATTGTATTGTCTAAGTTTATAAATAAATCTTCTAATTTAAGGCAATTAATTTTTTTTATATTATTAAAATATTCAACAATATTTTTAGCATTTTGGTATGTACGATTAATAACTGTAATATTACAACCAAACTTAATTAATGGATATATAATTCCTTGTGCAGCTCCACCTGCTCCTATTAATAGGATATTACTTGTAGAATTTATAAATTTTAAGTTTTGTAAATCTTTTAATAAACCAATACCATCAGTATTATCACCTAAAAATTTTTTAGAATTAGTAATTTTTATTGTATTTACAACACCAGCATATTTAGCTCTTGTTGTTATAATATTACAGAATTTATACGCTTCTTTTTTAAAAGGAGTTGTAATATTTGCTCCAATACCGCCATTTTTAAAAAAATAAAAAATTTTTTCATAGAAATTATTTATTGGTACATAAATTTTTGTATAATTTTGTAATATCCCAGTTTGTTTAGCAAATAAATTATGTATAATTGGAGATTGACTATGTTTTATAGGATTACCAAATACTGCAAATAATTTCATATTTATCCTTTACGAATTACTAAATTAGTAAAACTATCTCTAATTTCAGATGGTTTTACATGATTTCCTGTTTTTCCATTTAAAATTAAAATATGTTTTTTTACTTTATAAAATTGATTTAATACTTCTTTAGAAGTTAAACATGGTTGCATTCCTGAAATATTTGCACTCGTAGAAACAATAGGTTTACCAAAATAATTACATAATTTACTTATTAAGTAATGATTAGTTATACGTACAGCTATAGAATTAAAATTTCCAGTTAACCAAAAAGGAGTTTTTTTTGAAATAGGCATAATCCAAGTAATTTGTCCAGGCCAAGTAGATAAAATTTTTTTTTTTTGACTTTTGATAATTTTTTTTTCATTTATATATTTCAATAATTGAGTATATTTTGAAGCAACTAAAATTAATCCTTTTTTTATACTACGTTTTTTAATTATTAATAATTTATATACTGCTTTTTTATTATCAGGATCACATCCTAAACCAAATACAGATTCAGTAGGATAAGCTATAATCTTACCTATTTTTAATGCATTGATAAATATTTTGATATCCATAATTTTATTATAAATAATTTGATAATATTATGAATGAATTATATATTAATATATATGTTTTTTTTTGAAATTTAAAAAATTTTTTGTTAAATTAAAAAATTATTTTTTTATATATAAAAAGATCTTTAATATGTCTATAATGAAATTATTATATTTTCCTAATAAAAAATTAAGAAATATTGCTAAATCAATAAAAAATATAAATAATAAAATTAAATTATTAGCAAGTAATATGCTTAAAATTATGTATTCTTATAATGCTATTGGATTAGCTGCTACACAAATAGGAATAAATAAAAGAATCATAGTTATTGATATAACTATAAAGAAAAATAATCCTCTTATTCTTATTAATCCTGAAATTATAAAATTCGATAAATCAAAGATTGATAGTAAAGAAGGTTGTCTTTCTATACCTATTAAACAACAATATTTTATTTTACGTTATAATAAAATAACAATTAAAGCTCAAAATTTGATGAATAAAAATATTGAATTAGAAGCAAATAATTTATTATCTTTTTGTATACAACATGAAATTGATCATTTAAATGGAATTTTATTTATTGATTATTTATCAAATTTAAAATATCAAAGAATTTATGATAAAATAAATAAATTTAATCAAAAAATAATATTTCTAAAAAAACAGAATTATATAAAATGAAAAAAAAAATAAAAATTATTTTTATAGGTACTTCTAAATTTGCTGCTTATCACCTTAAAGGTTTAATTGATAGTATTTATACTGTATCTTGTGTTATTACTAAACCAGATACTTATGCTAATAGAGGGCATAAATTAACTTTTAATTCTGTAAAAAAATTAGCTATAAAATATAAAATTAATATATTACAACCAAAATATCTTAATTCTTTAACTTTAATTAATAATATTATTAATTATCAATGTGATATTATTATAGTTGTAGATTATGGTTTATTAATACCTAATAAAATACTTAATATACCTAAGTTATTTTGTATGAATGTACATGCTTCTTTATTACCTAGGTGGAGAGGAGCAGCTCCTATACAAAGAGCATTATTAGAAAATGATTTAAAAACAGGTATCAGTATAATAAAAATGAATGATTTTTTAGACCAAGGAAACATTATTTATCAAATAGAATATAATATTCTATTATATGATACATATGGTTCATTATATAAAAAATTAGCTGTTTTAGGTTTACAAGGATTATTATTAATTTTAAATAAAATTTCAAAAGGAGAACAAATAAAATTTAAATCTCAAAATATAAATATGATTAAACCTACATATGCAAAAAAAATATCTAAAATAGAATGTAAATTAAATTGGTTTTTGTCAGCTAAAAAATTAGAATGTATGATTCGTGCATTTAATCCAAGTCCAGGTACTTTTTTTATAATAAAAGATAAAAGATTTAAAGTATGGAAAGCAGAAGTTGTTAATAATTTTAATAATCATCATATTAATAAAATACCTGGAACAATATTATTAATTAATAAATATGGTATACAAATAAATACTAACAATGGAATTTTAAATATTCAAATTATTCAACCTAGTGGTAAAAAACAAATGAATATTCAAAATTTTTTAAATTATAAACAATATAAAAATCTTTTTAGAAAAGATAATATAATTACTTAATTTTTTTATTTTTTAAAATTATTTTTCTTCCTATTAATTCTATATAAGCCATAGGAGCTTTATCCCCATTACGAAATCCACACTTAATTATACGTGTATATCCACCTAATCGATCTTTGAATTGTGGTGCAATAACATTAAAAAGTTTTATAATATTATTTTTATTATTTAATTTAGATCTTATTAATCTTTTATTAGAAATATTATTTTTTTTAGCAATAGTAATTATTGGTTCTATTACTCTTCTAAGTTCTTTAGCTTTCATCAAAGTAGTTTTAATTATTTCATTATGAATTAATGAATTAGTCATGTTATATAACATTGCACTACGATGTGTACTACTTTTATTAAAGTAACGACCTATTTTACGATGACGCATTATTCTTTACCTAATTAAAAAAGTTAATTATTCATTATTTTTTTTATTATTTATAATTGGTGGCCAATTATCCAGTCTCATTCCTAAAGATAAACCTCTAGAGGCTAATATATCTTTTATTTCTGTTAAAGATTTTTTTCCTAAATTTGGAGTTTTTAATAATTCTACTTCAGTACGTTGTACTAAATCTCCAATTAAATGGATAAGTTCAGTTTTTAAACAATTTGCAGAACGAACAGTTAATTCTAAATCATCAACTGAACGTAATAGAATAGGATCAAATTCTGGTTTTTCTTCTTTAACTTCTTTTTCTTGTTGAATATCTCGTAAATTTACAAATGATTCTAATTGTTCAGCTAAAATTGTAGCAGCTTTTCTGATAGCTTTTTCTGGATCAATTGTTCCATTAGTTTCCATTTCTATTATTAATTTATCTAAATCTGTTCTTTGTTCTACTCTTGCTGCTTCTACATTATATGTTATTCTTTCTATAGGACTATAAGAAGCATCTAATAATAATCTACCTATTTTAGAATTATTTTTTAAATTATTTTTATTTATTCTAGTATGAGCAGCTATATATCCTCTTCCTAATTCTATTTTTATTTTCATATTAATTGATGTATTTATATTAGTAATATGACATATAATATGTTCTTGATTTATAATTTCTATATCATTACCATGATCAATATCAGAAGCTTTTACAATTCCAATACCTGATTTATTTAAAGTTAAAATTACTTCTTTTTTATTATTTTCTATTTTTATAGCTAGTTTTTTTAAATTTAATAATATTTCAATAATATCTTCTTTAATACCTTCTTTTATGCTATATTCATGTAATATTCCTTCTATTTCTACTTCTGTAACTGCATAACCAGGCATTGAAGATAATAAAATACGTCTTAACGCGTTTCCTAAAGTATGACCAAAACCCCGTTCTAAAGGTTCTAAAGTTATTTTTATAGTAGAATTATTAATATATTTTATGTCTACTAATCGAGGTTTTAAAAATTCTGTAACAGAATTTTGATCCATTTATATACTCTCTTATAAAAATTATTTTGAATATAATTCAATAATTAAATGTTCATTAATATCTGCAGGTAAATCAGAACGTTCAGGAAGTTTTTTAAAAATTCCTTCCATTTTTTTACTATCTACTTCTAACCAATTAGATTTCTCTCTTTGAGAGAATAAATCAATTGATGCGCTAATTCTTAACTGTTTTTTAGATTTTTCACATATAGAAATTTTATCATTTAAAGATATTTGATAAGAAGCTATATTTACAGTAAAGTTATTAACTTTTATAGATTTATGAGAAATTAACTGCCTAGCTTCTGCTCTTGTAACTCCAAAACCCATTCTATAAACAACATTATCTAATCTTTTTTCAAGTAGACATAATAAATTAAATCCAGTATTTCCTTTTATACGTGCTGCTTTTTTATAATAATTATGAAATTGACGTTCTAATACACCATATAATCTACGTAATTTTTGTTTTTCTCTTAACTGGATACCATAATCGGACAATCTAGCTTTCTTAAAGCCATGTTGCCCTGGAGTTTGTTCTAATTTACATTTTGTGTCAATAGCACGTACATTAGATTTTAAAAATAAATCAGTTCCTTCTCTTCTAGATAATTTTAATTTTGGTCCTAAATATTTCGCCATTATATTTATTCCTGAAATATTAAAAATAATTTTTAAAATAAAATAATTATTTATACTCTTCTTTTTTTCGGAGGTCTACATCCATTATGAGGAATAGGAGTAATATCTGTAATATTAGTTATTTTAAAACCAGCATTATTTAATGCTCTAATAGTAGATTCTCTTCCAGGTCCTGGTCCTTTTACCATAATTTCTAAATTTTTAATTCCATAATTTTTAACAATTTCAGCACATTTTTCCGCAGCTACTTGTGCTGCAAATGGAGTTGATTTTCTTGATCCTCTAAAACCAGAACCACCTGCTGTAGCACAACCTAAAGAATTACCTTGTCTATCTGTTATAGTAACAATAGTATTGTTAAAAGAAGCATGTATATGAGCAATACCATCTATAATTTGTTTTTTCAAATTTTTTTTAAAATTTAAAGATTTTTTCTTCATTATATATACCTAATTAAAATATTATTTTTTAAAATATTTATATAATTTTTTTCTAGTATGTGCATTAGTTTTAGTACGTTGTCCTCTAACAGGTAATCCTTTTCTATGACGTAATCCTCGATAACAACCTAAATCAATTAATCTTTTAATGTTTAAATTAATACTTCTTCTTAAATCTCCTTCTATTTTAAATTTAGATATAACATTTCTTAATAAATCTATTTTTTTCTCAGAAAGTTTATTAATTTTAATATCTTGAGAAATATTAGTTATTTTACATATATAGGCTGCATGAGATTTACCTATGCCGTAAATATATTTTAATGCTATTATTGTACGTTTATTATCAGGTATATTAACTCCAACTATACGAACCATTTTAAATCCTTTATTTTAATATTATAAAATATTTTTAATAAATATATAAAAAATTTATTATCCTTGACGTTGTTTATGTTTAGGATCTGTTTTACAAAAAACATATATTATTCTGTTCCTGCGAATAATTTTACAATTACGACATAATTTTTTTATTGAAGCCCGAACTTTCATTTTATTATATCTCCAAAAAATATTTCATAAATATTATTATTTTAAATTAATTTTTTTAAGTATAGACTCATATTGAGTAGACATAATTAATGTTTGAATTTGTGTAATAAAATCCATAATTACAACTATTACTATAAGTAAAGATGTACCACTAAAATAAAATGGAATATTAATTATATTACGTATAAATTCAGGTATAAGGCAAATAAAAGTAATATATAAACTACCAGTAAAAGTTAATTTCATAATTATTTTTTTTATATATTTAGCAGTTTGTTCACCTGGACGAATACCAGAGATATATGCACCAGATTTTTTTAAATTATCTGCAGTTTCTTGAGGATTAAAAACTAAAATAGTATAAAAAAAACAAAAAAATATAATTGCTGATATATATAATATAATATATACTGGTTGTCTTGGTTGTAAAAATATAGAAATATTTTTAATCCAATTCCAATTGGAAATATTACTAAACCACGAAAACATAGTAGAAATAAATAAAATAATACTAGAAGAAAATATAGCGGGGATAACTCCTGCCATATTAATTTTTAATGGTAAATGAGTATTTTGTTGTGTATTATATATTTGTCTTCCATAATATCTTCTAGCATACTGAATAATTATTTTTCTTTGTCCTTTTTCGATAAAAATAATAAAAAAAGTTATAAAAAATATTAAAAATAATAAACTAAAAATAATAAAAAAATTTAAATCACCTTGTTTTATTTGTTCTGTAATTTGTCCTATAACAGCAGGTAATGTAGTAATTATACCAATTACAATGATAATTGAAACTCCATTTCCAATACCTCTTTTAGTTATTTGTCTACCTAACCACATTAAAAATGTGGTTCCTGTAATTAAACTTAAAATAGATATTATAAAAAAATAAATATCAGGATTTATTACTAAATTATGCATACTTGGTAATTTAGATAATCCAGTAGTTATACCAATAGCTTGAATAATAGATAAAATTAATGTAGTATACTTAGTATATTTATTAATTTTTTTCCTACCAGCATCACCTTCCTTTTTTAAAGAAATAAACGTCGGATGTATTGATGTTAAAAGTTGTATAATAATAGATGCAGATATATAAGGCATAACACCTAAAGCAAAAATTGACGCTCTACTAAGTGCTCCTCCAGAAAACATATTGAACATATCAATGATAGTACCATGCTGTTTAATTATTAATGAATGTAAAATACTAACATTAATACCCGGAATTGGTATAAATGAACCTATACGAAAAATAATTATAGAACTTATTAAAAATATAAATCTTTCTTTTAATTCACTAAAACCTTTTTTAGTACTTTGAAAATTTAATTGATTAAATGATTTAATCATTTATTATTTATTCCTCAATTATACCACCTAATTTTTTAATAATTATTTTAACGCTTTTTGTACAATTTAATTTAATAATTTTTTTTGGAATAGTTATATTTCCTGTATTAATGATTTTAACATATTTTATTTTTTTACTAATTATTTTAGAAGTTTTTAAAATATTTAAATCAATAAAATTACCATCTATTTTTTCTAAATCACTTAATCTAATTTCTTTAAAAAATATTTTTTTTTTTGATTTAAAACCAAATTTAGGTAATCTTCTATGTAAAGGACTTTGTCCTCCTTCAAATGATTTATTAATATTATAACCAGAACGAGATTTTTGTCCTTTATGACCTCTTCCACTTGTTTTACCTTTTCCAGAACCAATACCTCTTCCTAATCTTTTTTTATTATTATTTTTAATTTTAGTAAATAAAGTATTTAAATACATATTAATAGAAAACCTTTATCATATAAGATATTTTTTTAATCATTCCTAAAATACTAGGTGTGTTTTTTTTTATAACAGTATGTCCAATATATTTTAATCCTAAACTAACTAAAATTGCTTTATGTTTAGGTAATCTACCTATAGAACTTTTAATTTGTGTAATTTTAATATTTTTTAACACTGTCCATATTCCTTTTTATTTCTTCTATAGTTTTATTTCTTTTAGCTGCAATCATTTTTAATGAATTTATACTAGATAATCCTTTAATAGTTGCTTTTACGATATTAATCGGGTTAGTAGATCCATATGCTTTTGCTAAAACATTATAAATTCCTACTACTTCTAATACAGCTCTCATAGCTCCACCTGCAATAATACCAGTACCTTCAGATGCTGGTTTTATAAATATAATTGATCCAGTATGATAACCTTTAATAGGGTATTGTACTGTATTATTTTTAATAATAATATTAATCATATTTTTTTTAGCTTTTTCCATAGCTTTTTGTATTGCATTAGGAACTTCTTTAGCTTTACCATATCCAAAACCAATTTTACCTTTACCATTACCTACTACAGTTAAAGCTGTAAAAGAAAAAATACGTCCTCCTTTAACAGTTTTAGATACTCTATTAACAGAAATTAATTTTTCTTTTAATTCGTTATTTTGATTTTTATTATAAATATTCATATATTTTTCTTTTAAAAATAAATGTTAAAATTTTAAACCTGTATTACGTGCAGCATTTGCTAATGCCTTAATACGTCCATGATATTTAAATCCTGAACGATCAAAAGATATATTTAAAATATCTTTCTTAATCGCTCTACTAGCTATCTTATTTCCTATAAAAATAGCAGCTTTTATATTTCCAGTATATATTAATTTTTTTTTAATTTTTTTTTCTAAAGTTGAAGCTGTAACTAAAATTTTATTATTTACAGAAATAATTTGTGCATATATATGACGAGAAGTACGATGTATCGATAAACGTGTTATTTTAAATTTTTGTATATTTTTACGATATTTTGTTGCTCTACGTATACGAGCAATTTTTTTAATATGCATAATATTTTTTTAAAAACCTTTCTCTATCTTATTTTTTTTTAGTTTCTTTTGTTTTAATTATTTCAGTACTATAACGAATACCTTTTCCTTTATATGGTTCTGGAGGTCGATATGATCTAATATCGGCAGCTACTTGTCCTAATAATTGTTTATTTACTCCTTTTAAAATTATTTCATTTTGATTTAAACATTCCCCAATAATTCCATTTGGAAGAATATAATTTATTGGATGTGAAAAACCTAATACTAAATTAAGTATATTATTTTTAATTGAAATTTTATAACCTACTCCGAATAATATTAATTTTTTAACAAAACCTATTGTTACCCCAATAATCATTGAATTCATTAGAGACCTAGCTGTACCAGCTTGTGCCCATCCATCTTTACATTTTATTATTGGTTTAAATAATAACTTTTTTTTTTTTAAAATTATTTTAATTTTTTTATTAAAAGTTTTGTTTATAATCCCATTATTACCTTTAATATTTATATTTTGTTTATTAATAATAATTTTTATATTATTTGGAATAATAATCAATTTTTTAGCTATTCTAGACATTATTTATATACCTTTTTTAGGATACATAACATATAATTTCACCACCTATTCCATAATAACGTGCATTATAATCAGTCATTATTCCTTTAGAAGTAGAAATAATAGCAATACCTAAACCAGACATTACTTTAGGTAAAAATTTTTTTTTTTTATAAATTCTTAATCCAGGACGACTAATACAATATATTTTTTCTATTACACCTTTACCTTTAAAATATTTTAAATTAATTTCTAATAAAATATTTTTTTCTTTAATAAGATTAAAATTTTTAATATATCCTTCATTTTTTAAAATATTAGCAATAGATTTTTTTAATTTTGAATATTGCATCAAAATTTTATTTTTATGTGATAATTGTCCATTACGTATACGTGTTAACATATCTGCAATTGGATTTTGTATACTCATATTAAAATTATCCTATTTTATTTTATAAAAAAATTACCAACTAGATTTTTTTAATCCAGGGATATCTCCTTTCATTGCAGCTTCTCTTAATTTAATTCTACTTAATCCAAATTTTTTTAAAAATGCATGTGGTCGACCAGTTAATTTACATCTATTCCTTTGTCTAGATAAACTAGAATCTCTAGGTAAAGATTGTAATTTAAAAATAGCATCCCAACGGGATTTATCAGGTGTATTTATATTAGAAATAATTTTTTTTAATTTTTTTCTTTTTAAAAAAAATTTCTTTCCTAATTTAATACGTTTTAATTCACGAGCTTTAATTGATTCTTTTGACATTTTAATAATTTAACCTTTTTTATAATCTAAATGGAAATTTAAATTCTTTAAGTAGTGCATAACTTTCTTTAGTTGATATTTTATTAGTTGTTATTGTAATATCTAATCCACGAATATAATCTATTTTATCAAAATTAATTTCTGGAAAAATTATTTGTTCTTTTATTCCAATACTATAATTACCATCTTTATCAAAAGATTTTTTAGATAAACCTCTAAAATCTCTAATTCTAGGAATTACTATCCATAATAAACGTTCAAAAAAATTCCACATTTTTTTTTTTCTTAAAGTAACTTTACAACCTATAGGATAACCTTTTCTTATTTTAAAACTAGCAATTGATTTTTGGGATTTTGTTATTATTGGTTTTTGTCCACTAATAATAGTTAAATCATTTATAGCATTATCTAAATGTTTTTTATCAATAATAACTTTACCTACTCCCATATTTAAAGTAATTTTTTTTATACAAGGAACTTGCATAATAGAATTATATTTAAAATCTAACATTAATTTTTTTATTACTTTATTTTTATAATAATTATATAATTTTGACATTTAATATTATCCCTAATTTATTTTATATTTTGATTATTAGATTTAAAAATTCTTTTTTTAATTCCTTGTTCATATTTAATTTTTATTTTATCAGCTTTACTTGTTTTATTATTATAAATAGTAATATTAGAAATATGAATAGCAGCTTCTTTTTCTATAATACCTCCAGCATGTGATATTGCAGGATTAGGTTTACTATGTTTTTTAATAATATTTATTCCTTTAACAATCACTAATTTATTTTTTATAAAACATTTAATTATTCCTATTTTTCCTTTATCTCTACCTGTTAAAACAATTACTTCATCATTACAACGTAATTTATGTATCATATATTTATATCTCTTTATTTAATTAAATAACTTCAGGAGCTAATGAAATAATTTTCATAAATTTTTCATTTCTTAATTCTCTAGTAATAGGGCCAAAAATTCTTGTACCAATTAGTTGTTCATTAGTGTCATTTAATAAAACACATGAATTATGATCAAATCTAATTATAGAACCATCAAGACGTCTTATACCTTTTTTAGTTCTTACAATTACTGCTTTTAAAACATCACCTTTTTTAACTTTTCCTCGTGGAATAGCATCTTTTATAGTAATTTTAATTATATCTCCAATATTAGCATAACGACGCCGTGATCCTCCTAATACTTTAATACACATAACACTTTTAGCACCAGAATTATCAGCTACATTTAATATTGTATGTTCTTGTATCATATATTTATAATCTCTATTTTATAGAACAGTTTTAGAAAAAATTATTAAAATATAAAATATATTTAATATTTATTAAATTTTATTAATATAGGATTTTATGATTAAACTAATGATTTTTTTATAATATTAACTAAGATCCAAGATTTAGTTTTTGATAATGGACGACATTCTTTTATTGAAACTAAATCTCCAATATTACATGTATTTTTTTCATCATGAACATGTATTTTAGTAGTACGATTAATATATTTTCCATAAATAGGATGTTTTACTAATCTATTAATTTTTACAATAATTGATTTTTGCATTTTATTACTTATGACTTTACCTTTTAAAGTTTTTATTTTTTTTTGTATCATTTGCTAACCTTTTAATTTTTCTTTGTAATAAAATCATTTTTATTTTTGCAATATTTTTTCTTGATTTTTTTAATAAATGTGTTTGTTTTAAATTACCTGATGTTAATTGTATTTTTAAATTAAATTGTTCTCTAGATAAACTTAATAATTCATTTTTTAAATCTTGATTATTTTTTTTTAAAATTTCATTTATTTTCATATGATATATATTTTATTTTTTTAAAAAAATAGTTTTAATAGGTAATTTTGCAGCACCTAATTTAAAAGCTTTACGAGCCTCTATTTCAGATACTCCATCAATTTCATATAAAATTCTTCCAGGTTGTACTAAAGCTACCCAATATTCTACATTTCCTTTACCTTTCCCCATTCTAACTTCTAAGGGTTTTTCAGTTATAGGTTTATCAGGGAAAATTCTAATCCATATTTTTCCTTGCCTTTTAATTGAATGACTAATAGCTCTTCTTGCTGATTCTATTTGTTTTGAACTAATTCTACCTCTATGTACTGCTTTTATTCCATAAGTACCAAAATTAATATTCATGTTTACAATAACACCACGGTTTCTTCCTTTATGCATTTTTTTAAATTTTGTACGTTTTGGTTGTAACATTATGTAGAACCTCTTTTTTATTTACGTCCTTTTTTACGTTGTATCCTATAAGGATGATGTGTTATTGATTTTTTAAAAATTAATTTTTTTTTAAAATTATCTTTTAAGATTTCTCCTTTGAAAATCCAAACTTTTACTCCTATTATTCCATATGTAGTATGAGCTTCTGATAAACTAAAATCAATATCTGCTCTTAATGTATGTAATGGTACTCTACCTTCTCTATACCATTCTCTACGTGCAATTTCAGTACCTCCTAAACGTCCACTTACTTCTACTTTAACTCCTTTAGCACCTAATCTCATAGCATTTTGGACTGCTCTTTTTATTGCTCTTCTAAACATTACTCTTTTTTCTAATTGTTTTGATATAATATCAGCTACTAATTTTGCTTCTAATTCTGGTTTTCTAACTTCTGTTATATTAACTTGTGCAGGTACTCCTGTAATTTTAGATATAATTTTTCTAAGTTTTTCAACATCTTCTCCTTTTTTTCCTATAACTATACCTGGTCGTGCTGTATGAATATTAACTCTAATACTTTTAGAAGGTCTTTCTATTATTATTTTAGAAACAGATGCTTTTATTAATTTTTTATTCAAGAAATTTCTTACTTCAAAATCACTATATAAATAATTAGCAAAATCTTTTGTATTTGCAAACCAAATAGAATTCCATATTTTTGTAATTCCTAATCTTAATCCATTTGGATGTGTTTTTTGACCCATTAATTTTTCTCCAATTATATATTATCTGATAATATAATCGTGATATGACTTGTATATTTTAAGATTCGATCTGAGCGTCCTTTTGCACGAGGCATGATACGCTTCATATTTGTTCCTAAATCTATAAATATCTTAGATATAAATAAATTATCTATATCTAATCCATAATTATGTTCAGCATTAGCAATAGCAGAATTTAATACTTTTTTTATTAAAAAAGCAGATTTTTTATTAGAAAAATTTAAAATATCTAAAGCTTTAGATATATTTTTCCTTCTGATTAAATCAGCTATTATTCTTAATTTTTGCGCAGAAGAAGAAGCATATTTATGTTTTGCTATAATTTCCATTTTTTCCCCTACTTAAAAATGTTATATTTAATATGTACATATATATTTATTTTTTTAAAGTTTTTTTAATTTTTTTATCAGCTGTATGCCCCCTATATGTACGGGTTGGAGAAAATTCTCCTAATTTATGACCAACCATCTCATCAGAGATATATATTGGTATATGTTGTCTACCATTATGAACATTAATAGTTAATCCGATCATGTTTGGAAAAATAGTAGAACGTCTAGACCAAGTACGTAATGGTTTTTTATCTTTATTTTTTATTGCTTTTTCGACTTTTTTTAATAAATGTTTATCAATAAAAGGACCTTTTTTTAAGGAACGAGGCATGTTTATTATTTCCTTTACTTAATATTATTATTTATTACGATGTTTGATAATATATTTATCTGTTCTTTTATTTTTTCTTGTTTTTTTACCTTTAGTTTGTACTCCCCATGGAGTTACAGGATGTTTACCAAAATTTTTTCCTTCTCCTCCACCATGAGGATGATCTATAGGATTCATAGCGGTACCTCTTACTGTAGGTCTAATTCCTTTCCAACGTTTTGCACCTGCTTTCCCAAAAGATTTTAGCATATGTTCATTATTACCAATTTCTCCTAATGTAGCTCTACAATTAGATTTAATTTTACGAATTTCTCCTGACTTTAATCGTAAAGTTATATATAATTTTTCTTTTGCAATTAATTGAACATATGTACCAGCTGCTCTAGCTATTTGCCCACCTTTACCTGGTTTCATTTCTACATTATGTAAAATAGTTCCAATTGGAATATTATTCATAGGTAATGTATTACCAATTTTAATATTTATATTTATTCCAGATTCTATAATATCACCAATCTTAAGATTTTTAGGAGATAAAATATATTTTTTTACTCCATCTTTATATTTAATTAATGCAATATTAGCAGAACGATTAGGATCGTATTCAATACGTTCTACTACAGCAGGGATATTATCTTTATTTCTTTTAAAATCTATAATACGATATAATTTTTTATGGCCTCCTCCAATATGACGAGTTGTAATACGACCATTATTATTTCTTCCTCCCGATTTTTTTTTTTTTTCTACTTTAGAATAAAATGGCTTACCTTTATATAAAGAATCATTAATGATTCTAATCATATGACGTCTTCCGGGAGACGTAGGTTTATATTTTTTAATTATCATTTTCTATAAATTCAATCCTTATAAATTTTTATTTATATTAAAATTGATTTTTTGATCTTTTTCTAAAATAATATATGCTTTTTTCCAATTAATACGTTGATAAGTATATTTCTTATTTTTTTTTTTTTTGCCTTTTACAATTAAAGTATTAATATTTTTAATTTTTACATTAAAAATTTTTTTTATTGCTCTTTTAATATCTATTTTAGTTGCTTTTTTTAAAACTTTTATAATTAAAGTATTAGTTTTTTCTGCAACAAAAGAAGATTTTTCAGAAATATAAGGTCCTTGTATAATTTTAAAATCATATTCTTTTAAAATCATGTTAATATCTCTTCTATGTGTTTAATAGCACTAACAGTTATAATAACTTTATTAGCATTTATCAAATAAATAGGATTTATATTAATTGAGTTTTTAATTTTTATATTATATAAATTTCTAGAAGCTAGAAATAAGTTTTGATCAATTAATGTTGTAATAATCATTATTTTTTTTGATAAATATTTTTTTAATTTTTCTACTAATATTTTAGTCTTGGGTTTATTGATAAAGAATTTTTTTACTAAAATTAATCTTTTTTCTTTAATTAATTTTGAAAAAATACTTTTCAATGCATTACGGAACATTTTTTTATTAATTTTTTTATTATATATTTTATTTTTAGCGGCAAAAGTTACACCCCCAGAACGCCAAATTGGGCTTTTAACAGATCCTGCTCTAGCTTTTCCTGTTCCTTTTTGTTTCCATGGTTTTTTACCAGATCCTTTTACTTCCCCTCTTGTTTTTTGTGCTTTAGTTCCTTGTCTTCCAATTGTTCTATAAGATTCTATTAATTGATGTATTAATGGTTTGTTATAATTCCTATTAAAAATAATATCTGAAATTATAACCTTATCTTTTGTATCTTCTGTTATAATTTCCATCATTATGCCTAATTAATATATTTTTTTATTAAATTAAATTTTTTATAGCTGGTTTAACAATTACATTACTTCCTGTATATCCAGGTACAGCTCCTTTTATTAATAATAAATTTTTAATAATATCTAATTTTATAATATGTAAATTTTGAACAGTAATTTTTTTATTACCTAATTGTCCAGCCATTTTTTTACCTTTAAATACTTTACCAGGAGTTTGATTTTGTCCGATAGATCCAGGAACTCTATGTGATAAAGAATTTCCATGACTAGCATCTTGAGTTTTAAAATTCCATCTTTTAACAGTTCCTGAAAAACCTTTTCCTTTTGATATTCCGGTAACATCTACTTTAATTATTTGTTTAAAAATATCAATATTTATTTTTTGACCAACATAAAATTTATGTTGATTATATTTTTTAATATGATATTCCCATAAAATATGTCCTGCTTTAATTTTTGCTTTTGCAAAATGTCCTATTTCAGCTTTATTAATACGACTAGTTTTTTTAAATCCAGTAGTCATTTGAATTGCATTATATCCATCATGTAAAATAGTTTTTATTTGAGTAATACGAATAGTTTCAAATTGTATAACAGTTATTGGGATGGATATTCCATCTTCAGTAAAGATTCTAGTCATACCCATTTTTTTCCCTATTAATCCAATCATATTGTATATATACTCTATTTAATAATTATGTTATAAAGTCATAATAGAATTTTATTAACCTAAGCTAATTTGTACATCAACTCCAGCTGCTAAATCTAATCTCATTAATGCATCTACAGTTTTTTCTGTAGGCTCTATAATATCAACTAAACGTTTATGAGTACGAATTTCATATTGATCTCTAGCATCTTTATCTACATGAGGAGAAGTTAATATTGTAAACTTTTCTTTGCGAGTAGGCAAAGGTATAGGGCCACGAACTTGAGCACCAGTACGTTTAGCAGTTTCAACTATTTCCGCTGTTGATTGATCAATTAAACGATGATCAAAAGCTTTTAGACGAATACGGATTCTTTGGTTCTGCATTTAGACCAGAGCCTCCTATTTTTAAAATTAAAACAACTCTTAATATCGTATATATTAAGAATAATTACGTAATTTTATTAAAAAAAATAATTATATTATTATGACTTATAAAGTATAAATAAAGCAATATATTTCATTTATAAAATATAAAAAAATTACATTATACTAATAAGTAGTAAATAAAATTTATACTTTAAATTTATATCATTTAAAATATATTCTAAAAATTTTTATATATACTAAAATGTACAAAAAATATGATAATATAACATTATTAGCTTTTGATTATGGAACTAAAAATATAGGAGTTGCTGTAGGACAAAGTCTTATACGTATAGCTCATTCATTAAAAGTTATTAAAAATAAAAAATCTGGAGATATTAACTGGTTCGCATTTAATAATTTAATTAATTTATGGGAACCTAAAAAAATTATAATTGGATTACCACTACAAATGGATGGGAGTAAACAGTATATTACAACTTTAACTAAAAAATTTGCTTATCATATAAAAAAAAAATTTGATATAGAAATAGAATTTCATGATGAAAGATTAAGTACTGTTGAAGCTAAATATATTTTATTTTCTAAAGGAGGATGGAAAAAATTACAAAAAAGTGATATTAATTCTTTATCAGCATGTATTATTTTACAAAGTTGGTTTGAACATAAAAAATAAAAATATTTTAGTTAATTAAAATATCTTTTATAAAAATTAATTTTTTTAACATAATTTAATTTTAAAAAAAATATTTTTATATAATTTGAGGTTTTATGATAACAATAATATGTTTATGTAAACATCTAATAGAAATTATCATATTAATTTTTTTAATAAAATTATGGATGAATTTTTCTATTGAAAATGATCATTATAATTTTTTTATAAGATTTATATTTTTTTTTACAAAAATATTATTTAAATATATTAAAAAAATTATTCCCCAGATAAATAAAAATGAATCTTTATCATTAATAATGATGGTATCATTATTAATTTTTTTAAAATATCCGATATTAATTTTAATACAAAAAAGAAATTTATTTAATTATAATATTTTTTTTTATATATTTATAAGTATGTTAACTTTATTAAAAACTTTAGGATATTTATTATTTTGGTTAATAAATATATATTTAATATTGAATATATTAAATATTAAAAATAATAATTTTTATAATATTTTAAAAATATTTGTAAATCAAATTTTTAATATTATAAAAAAATTTTTTCCAAATATTTACAATATTAACATATTTTTATTTATTACTAATATAATTTTATATTTTCTAAATAATTTATTAATGGATTTATTTCCCCATTTTTGGTTTTTGATATAAATAAATTATATGATTAATTTTAATAAAATTTATAGTTTATATATTCATATTCCTTGGTGTTTAAAAAAATGTCCTTATTGTGATTTTTATTCTACTATTTTTATAAAAAAAGATGAACAAATACAAAAACAATATATAAATAGCTTATTATTAGATTTTAAAAAAACTTTATCTTTTATAAAAGAAAAAATTTATATTAAAAGTATTTTTTTTGGTGGAGGTACTCCAAGTTTATTAAATGATAAATTAATTTCATTTTTTTTAAATAAAATAAAAAATATAACATATGTATTAAAATCTGTTGAAATTACTATTGAAATAAATCCATCTTCTATTTCTGAAAAAAAAATTATAAATTATATAAATAGTGGTATTAGTCGTTTTTCAATTGGAGTACAGAGTTTTAATAATAAAAGTTTAAAAATTTTAGGAAGATTACATAATTCTAAAGATGCTATTAATGCTATTAATATATTAATTAAAAGAAAAATATCCAATTTTAATTTAGATATAATTTATGGTATACCAGGACAATCATTAAAAAATTCTTATGATGATTTATGTAAAGCAATTTCATTTAAACCTAATCATATATCATGGTATCAATTAACTATTGAAAAAAATACGATTTTTGAAAAATTTAAACCTAAAAATTTACTAAATAATAATTTATTATGGAAAATATTTTTACAAGGTAAAAAAATATTCTCTCAAAATAAATATTTACAATATGAAATTTCTTCTTTTGTAAAAAATAAAAAAGATATTTGTCAACATAATTTAAATTATTGGTATTTTGGTAACTATTTAGGTATTGGATGTAATTCTCATAGTAAAATTACATTATCAAATAATAGAATTATTAGAATTATTAAAAATAAAAATATTAAACAATATATAGACGGTAATTTTTTTAATTCTATAAAAATAATTTCACATAAAGATATAATATTTGAATTTTTTTTAAATCGTTTTAGATTATATGAAAAAATTTATAAAAAAGAATTTGTAAGATTAACAGGAATAAAAATAATAAATATTATACCTTTAATTAATAAAGCATTAAAATTAGGTTATTTAACTGAAAATAATGATTTTTGGTTTATAACAAATAAAGGACATTTATATTTAAATAATTTATTAGAAATTTTCATTTAATATTATTTTTTGATATTCTATATGATATATATTTTTTTTTTGCATTTTTACTTTATTAAAAAATTTAGTATTAAATAAATATGAATCAAAATTTGAATATGAATTATTATATTGATTAGATTTTATAAAAAAAAAATTATTATTACTAATATCTTTTATATCAGATAAAATATTATTTTTATAATCTTTAGAATCAGTTATTATATATAATAATCCCTTATTTATTAATTTTAAAAAAATAATTTTTAAAAAATCTTTTTTTAATAATCTTCTTTTTTTATGTTTTAATTTAGGCCATGGATCAGGAAAATATAATTGAATTAATTTAATTGAACAATTAGGTATCATATTTTTTATTACAAAATAAGCATCATGATAAATTAATTTTAAATTTTTAATTTTATTTACTATAATTTTTTTAAGACAATTTATAATTCCTGGTAAATATACTTCTATTCCAATAAAATTATATTGCATGTTTTTTATAACACAATCAATAATATTATTACCTATTCCAAAACCAATATCAATTATAATTGGTAATTTATTATAAAATATATTTTCAAAATTTAAAATTTTATGTTGATAATTAATATTATAAAGATTAAAAAAATTATTAAAAATTATCTTTTGAGATTTCTTAATTTTTCTATAACGACAACAAAAACTTTTTATATTATTCATATTTTTTATATAAGTAAATATTTTTTCAATAAAAATAATATATTATATAATTAAATTAAAATATAAAAGAAATTTTATGTCAAAAAAAATTTTTTGTGTTTATTTTCAAAAAAAAATGAAAAAATTAAATTATAAAGTATATCCAGGTATTATAGGAGATATTATTGATAATCATATATCTGAAAATGCATGGACGAAGTGGTTAATATATCAAACTAAATTAATTAATGAAAAAAAATTAAATATGATAGAAGAAAAAAATATTTTTTATTTAGAAAAAAAAATGATTAATTTTTTATTTTTAAATAAAAAAAATTAAAAATATTATGGAGCTAAGCGGGATTGAACCGCTGACCCTCTGCGTGCAAAGCAGATGCTCTACCATCTGAGCTATAGCCCCAAATTTTATAGGCTTGAGTGGACTTGAACCACTGACCTCACCCTTATCAGGGGTGTGCTCTAACCATCTGAGCTACAAGCCTAAATTAAAAATAATTAATATAATTAATTCATATTTTTTAATAAATGTCAATAAAAATATTAAATTTATATTTAAAATATAAACTTTATTTTTTTTTAAAAAAAAATCATAATAATATTTTTAAAAAAAAAGGTTTATTAGTTAAAATGTTTTTTTATAAAAATTTAATTTATTTTTATATACAATTTGTATTAATTATTATTATATTTTTTTATTTTAAAAGAAAAAAATATATTTCCAAAAAATATTTAGTTAAAAAAAAAAAAGAAAATAAACAATTGGAAATTAAATTAATAAAAAAAATACAACAAATAGAATTTTTACAAATTGTCAAAATAAAAAATAAAAATTTAAATAAAATAATATCAAATCAATTAGAAATAATTTTAAATTTAAAAATAAAAGTTAAAGAACTTAAAACTAAATTAGACGATACTAGTATTTTTTTTAATAAAAAAGAAAAATATTTAATTAATAATAATCATTATTTAAATAATGAATTTCAAAATTTAGCTAATAATATTTTAGAAAAAAGTGAAAAAAGAATTAACCAATATAATAATCAAAATATAAAAAGCATTATTTCTCCTTTACATAAACAAATAGAATCTTTACAAGATCAATTACAAAAAAATTTAAATCAAGAATCTTTAGAAAGAAATATATTAACTAATGAAATTCAAAATTTAAAAAAATTAAATATACACATTTCTCAAGAAGCTATTAATTTAACTAATGCTTTAAAAGGGAATAACAAAATTCAAGGTATTTGGGGAGAATTAGTACTAGATAAAATTTTAGAATCTTCTGGATTAAGAAATGGATATGAATATGAAACACAAAAAAAAATTAAATTTAAAAATACGGAAAAAATACAACCAGATGTAATAATTAATTTACCTTATAACAAAAAAATAATTATAGATTCTAAAATGACTTTAATAGCATATGAACGTTATTTTAATGCTAATGATAAAAAAAAACAAAAAAAAGCATTAAATGATCATATACTAGCTATTCGTAATCATTTACGTTTATTAAGTAATAAAAAATATCAATGTTTATTTAAACTAAAATCATTAGATTATATAATAATGTTTATTCCTATTGAATCAGCTTTTTCATTAGCAATAAATTTTAAACCTTCTTTATTATATGAAGCTTTAAAACTAAATATTATGTTAGTTAGTCCTACAACATTAATGATTTCTTTAAGAACTATAGAAAATTTATGGCGTTTTGATAAACAAAATAAAAATTCTTTAATTATTGCTGATAAAGCTACAAAATTATATGATAAAATTAGATTATTTATAGAAGATATATATATTTTAGAAAAAAGTATTAATAAATTACAAATTAGTTATAATTCAGCCACTAAAAAATTATTTAAAGGTAAAGGTAATATAATATCTCAAGCAGAAAATTTTCGTAATTTAGGTATAGATGTAATTAATAAAATTAATAAAGATTTTATAAAAAAAGATTAAAATAATATATAAAAAATATATAATAAGAGCATATTATGTTTGATATTAGTGTTAATTTAACAAATAAACAATTTAAGAACGATATAGATAATATTATTAATAGAGCCATTAAAAATGGAATAAATGGTATGTTAATTATAGGATCTTATATAGAAGATAGTTTTAATGCTTATAAAATTACTAAAAAATATAAAAATTATTGTTGGTCCACAGTAGGTATACATCCACATTATGCTTATTTATGGCATAATAATATTATTAGTAAAATTGAAAAATTAATAAAATACAAAACAGTTGTAGCAATAGGAGAATGTGGATTAGATTTCTATAGAAATTATTCATCTATAAAAGAGCAATTATTATCTTTAAATGCACAATTAGAATTAGCATCAAATTATTCTATGCCAATATATTTACATTGTCGTAATGCTTTTGAAATTTTTTTTAAAGTATTAAAATTGTGGATAAATAAAATTCCTAAAATTATAATACATTGTTTTTCTGGAAATAAATATGAATTAGAGAAATGTTTAGATATGAATATATCAATAGAATTAACTGAATTATTTTTTAATAACAAATATAGAATAGGTTCAATAAATGATATTAAATTAATTCCCAAAAAACAATTATTAATTGGAACTGATTCACCTTTTTTATTACTTAAAAAAATATATAATAAAATATATAAAAAATTTAAAGGTAGAAATGAACCTTCATTATTGCCTAATCTTTTAAAAAAGATTTCATCATTAAGAAATGAAAAATATTTAACATTAAATGTTCAAACAGAAAAAAATTCATTAAATATTTTAAATTTAAATAAAAATAATTGAATTTATTATTTTTATAATTTAAAATAAATTTTATTAAAAATATAATATTAATTATTAAATTTTAAATAAAATTTTTTAAAATTTTAATTAAGAGAAAATAATAATGTGTTTAATTGCTAGTATATCTCAATTAATAACTGGAAAAATAAAAATTAATAGTAAAGTATCTATAGGAGGATGGGTACGTAATAGAAGACATTCTAAATTAGGTATTTCTTTTATTAATTTATATGATGGTTCATGCATATATGATATACAAATTATTGCTATTAATCATAAATTAAAAAATTATAAAAATGAAATTTTATCTATTACTAGTGGTTGTTCTTTAAAAGTTATAGGAATATTAAAATATTCACCTAAAAATTTACAAAATTATGAATTATATGCTTTAAAAATAAAAATTTTAGGTTGGGTAGATAATCCAGGAAAATATCCTATTTCTCCTAAAAAACATAGTTTAAAATATTTAAGAGAAGTATCTCATTTACGTCCTAGAACAACAATAATTAGCTGTATTACAAGAATTAAACATAGTATAGCATTATATATACATAATTTTTTACATAAAAAAAATTTTTTTTGGATAAATACTCCATTAATTACAACATTAGATACTGAAGGATCTGGTAAAATGTTTAGGGTATCTACCCTAGATTTTAAAAATATTAAACATCAAAAAGATATAAATATTTTTAAAAAAGATTTTTTTGGTAAAGAAGCATTTTTAACTGTTTCAGGACAATTAAATTTAGAAACATATGCTTGTTCTATGTCTAAAGTTTATACATTTGGTCCTACTTTTAGAGCAGAGAATTCAAATACTAAACGTCACTTAGCTGAATTTTGGATGTTAGAAATAGAAATAGCATTTGCTAATTTAGCATATATTATAGATTTTACAGAAAAAATGTTAAAAAATATTTTTGAATACTTCTTAAATTTTCATGAAAATGAAATTTCTTTTTTATCTCAAAAAGTAGAAAATAATTTATTTAATAAAATTAATAAGGTTTTATTAAATAAATTCAATATCATTGAATATAATGAAGCTATAAATATTTTAAAAAATTGTAAAGAAAAATTTATACTCCCTATTACATGGGGAGAAGATTTTTCTATAGAACATGAAAAATATCTAACAAATAAATATTTTAATAGTCCAGTAATAATATTTAATTATCCTAAAAATATTAAAGCATTTTATATGTATTTAAATAATGATAAAAAAACTGTAGCATCTATGGATTTATTATTGCCTGATATAGGTGAAATAATAGGAGGTTCACAAAGAGAAAATAGAATAAATATTTTAGATAAAAGATTTAAAGAATTTAAACTTAATAAAAATGATTATTGGTGGTATCGTGATTTAAGAAAATATGGTACTGTTCCTCATTCTGGATTTGGTTTAGGTTTTGAAAGATTAATACTATATATTACTGGTTTAAATAATATTAAAGATGTAATACCATTTTCAAGAACTCCATATAATGCAAAATTTTAAAAATTTTTTATAAATATAAAAAAATAATTTTTTAAAAATTTTATTATTAATTTAATATAAAATTAATCATGATTATTAATAAGGATAAAAATTATGAAATTTAATATATTTAAAATTTTAACATCTTTCTTATTATTAATAAATATCACTACTGCCAGTGCCAGTGAAATTTATAATAAAAATAAACAAAAAATGGATTTATATGGATTTTTAGAAATTAAAAAAGCTTATTCTAATAAAAATCATATTTTAAAAAAATATGAAAATACTATTTCAAATATAATTTTAGGTATTAAAGGAATAACTAATATTTCTAGTGATGTTTATGGTTATTTTCAATTTGAATATAGTTTACCTATTAATCAAACTGAAATAGATAAAAATATTTTTCCCTCAGTACGTTTAGGTTTAATAGGTTTAAATTTTAACCATGGAAATAATTCTATAGATTTTGGAAGAAATTATGGAATTTTATATGACGTAACTTCTTATATAAAAAAAGATTCTTTTTTTATAGATGATTTAATGTATAATCATAATGATCAGTTTATGTTTGGAAGAACAAATAATCTTCTAACATATAGAAACAAAAATTTTTTTGGATTAATTAAAAATTTAAATTTTGCTATACAATATAAAAGTCCTTTTCATTATGAAAATAATGATGATGAAGATAATACAAATGATGATATTTTTTTAGAAAAAGAAAAAGATAAAAAAGGTTGGGGAGCGTCTGTTGGTTATAAAATAGGTAATTCAGGAGTTAGTATTACTGGTGCTTATTTTAATTCTTCAAAAATAATTGATAAAAATAATGAATTAAAAAATATTTTTTCTATTAAAAATAAAAAAACTAATATTATAGATGCTTTTTCTGTTGGAGTTAAATATGAAAAAAATAATATTTATTTAGCTACTGTATTTAGTAATTCAAAAAATTCGTTAACATATTTAGATAAATATAATTATTCTTTTGCGAATAGAATTAAAAATTTAGAAATTATCGGACAGTATAAATTTGATAATAACTTAAAAACTACTATTTCTTATGTTCAATCAGTAGGTAATAATATTCCTACAGGAAATCATTATTTCGGTGGAAATATAGTTTTTACAAAATATGTATCAATTAATACAATATATAAATTAAGTAAAAATTTATCTGCTTATATTGGTTATCGTATTAATTTATTAAATAAAAATAATAGATATACGAAAACAAATCATATTTTTACTGATAACCTATTTGGTTTAGGTATAATTTATAAATTTTAAATATGAATAACTGGCTATTTCTTAAATTTAATAATTTTATATTAAATAAATATAAAGAAATAGTTAGTTTTTATTTTTATTTTAAAAAAGGATTATTTTTAATTTCATTATAAATACTCGTTTTTTCTCCATGACCAGGTAAAATAATGGTATTAATTCCTAATAAAATTATTTTTTTTATAGAATTAATTAAAACATTAAAATTACTATATGGTAAATCTGTTCTTCCTATGCTATTTTTAAAAATAATATCTCCTGATATTAAAATATTATTTAATTTATTAAAAAAAATTATATGACCTGGTGTGTGTCCTGGACAATGATATATTTTAAAAATAATTTTTCCTATAAAAATATTTTGATTATTATTTAACCATATATTATTTTTAAATTTACACTGTGGTAATTGAAAAAGTTTATTTTGTAATTTTATATTTTTTAACCAAAAAATATCTTTTTTATGAGGACCTAAAATAGGAATATTTAAAATTTTAGATAAAACATAAGCTGCCCCGATATGATCTAAATGACAGTGAGTTATTAAAATTTTTATTACATTTAATTTATATTCATTTAAAATTTTTAAAATTTTTCTATATTCTCCTCCTGGATCAATAAGAGCAGCATTTAAAGTTTTTTTACACCAGATTAAATAACAATTTTGATTAAAATCAGTAACAGGAATAATAATATATTTCATATTAATATTAATTATTTACATTTTGCCGCTTTAAAAGCTTCTGCCATTACATTAGAAAAATTATTATTCTTATTTTTTTTCATAATTTTATTTTCTATAATTTTCATATTAACGTCTATATTTACTATTCTATTTTTACGATTAATATTATTTATTTTTCCTTCTATATTTTGTCCAACTTTGAAATATTTTAAAAGATTATCTACTTTATAATTTTTATATTCAGATAATTTGATATTACCTAATATACCATCACTAAATTTTAATTTAATATTTTTATTATCTATATTTATAATAATACCTTTTATTATATTATTTTTTTTATATTCTATAAAATAATTATTTAAAGGATCTTCAACTAATTGTTTGATTCCTAAAGAAATTCTTTCTCTTTCTGGATCTACCTGTAAAAGTATAGCAGTAATATCTTCACCTTTTTTATATTTATGTACTTCATTTTCACCATCATTTATCCATGATAAATCAGATAAATGTACTAAACCATCTATACCTCCAGTTAAACCAACAAAAATACCAAAATCTGTTATTGATTTTATTTTACCTTTAACATGATCACCTTTATTATAATTTTTAGAAAATTCTAACCAAGGATTAATAGTACATTGTTTGATTCCTAAAGAAATTCTTCTTCTTTCTTCATCAATATCTAATACCATAACTTTAACTCTATCATTAATAGTAACTATTTTTGCAGGATGTATATTCTTATTAGTCCAGTCCATTTCCGATACATGAACTAATCCTTCTACTCCTTCTTCAATTTCTACAAAACATCCATAATCTGTTAAATTAGTTACACGTCCTAATAATTTACTATTTTCTGGATAACGTTTAGATATAGATTTCCATGGATCTTCTCCTAATTGTTTTAATCCTAATGAAACACGAATTTTTTCTCTATCAAATTTTAATATTTTAATTTTAATTTCTTCCCCAATATTTACAATTTCACTAGGATGTTTTACTCTTTTCCATGCCATATCTGTGATATGTAATAATCCATCAACCCCTCCTAAATCAACAAATGCTCCATAATCAGTAAGATTTTTTACTAATCCTTTTATTTCCATACCTTCATATATAGCATTAAGTAAATTATTTCTTTCTGCACTATTTTCTGATTCTATTACTGCTTTTCTAGAAACAACAACATTATTTCGTTTTTGATCTAATTTTATTACTTTAAAATCTAATTCTTTACCTTCTAAATGTGAAGTATCTCTAATTGGTCTAATATCTACTAAGGATCCTGGTAAAAATGCTCGAATACTATTAAGGTCTACAGTAAAACCTCCCTTTACTTTACCATTAATAATACCTTTAATATTACTATTGTTTATATTAGCTTTTTCTAAAATTAACCAAGCTTCATGTCTTTTAGCTTTCTCTCTAGATAAAATAGTTTCACCAAATCCGTCTTCTATTAAATCTAATGCTACATCTACAGTATCTCCTATCTTAATTTCAAGATTACCTTGAGAATTTTGAAATTGTGTAATAGGAATACATGATTCTGATTTTAATCCAGCATCTACTAGAACAATATCTTTTTCAATAGAAATAACAGTTCCAGAAATTATTGATCCTAAATTAACGATTTTATTTTTAGATGATTTTTCAAATAAATCCGCAAAACATTCATTCATATTAGTAACTTTTAAATATATTGTAATAAATATTTACTTAAATCATATTAAGTATTATTTTTAATAAACTCATAAATTCCTTTTATGAGAGAAAATAAAATTTATAATTATATTTTATTTATATAATATATAGAATATTATATAAATATAAATATAACGTTAACATTAATAAATTTTTTCTGCAACTGTAACTATATATAATTAATATATTAAATTAGAATATTTTAATATTAAAAAATATTTAAATTATTCATTTAAATATTTTAAATTAATTTAATTATAAAAACTAATTTTTTTAAATTCTTTAAAAAAATTAGGATATGTTTTACTAGTACAGTTAGGATTAATAATACTTACAGATTTATTAGATAATGATAATAATGAAAAACACATAGCCATACGATGATCGTTATAAGTTTCAATTATAGTTTCTTTTATATATTTAGGAGGAAAAATAATAATATAATCTAAACCTGTAATAATTTTTGCCCCTGTTTTTTTTAATTCATTAGACATTGCTTTTAAACGATCAGTTTCTTTTACACGCCAATTATATATATTTTTAATAGTTGTAATTCCACTTGCAAATAAACTAGTAACTGCTATAGTCATAGCTACATCTGGAATATCATTTAAATCCATATTTATGGATTTTAAAATATTTTTTGTACAACTAATATAATTTTTACCATAATATACTATGGCCCCCATTTTTTGTAAAATATTAACATATTTTATATCTCCTTGAATACTATCCTTATTTATATTTTTTAATTTTACTGTACCTCCTTTAATTGCAGCTGCAGATAAAAAATATGATGCAGAAGATGCATCTCCCTCTATAAGATATTCTCCTGGAGAGATATAATTTTGTTGTCCAGAAATTTTAAAATATTTATAATTATAATTTTTTACATAAACACCAAAAATTTTCATTAATTTAATAGTTATATCAATATATGGTTTTGATACTAAATTATTATTTACTTTAATTAAAGTATCTGCTTTTATTAAAGGACTTATAATTAATAAAGATGTTAAAAATTGACTAGAAATTGAACTTTCTATAGTAATAGAATTATTTCCCTGGAAACCACCTTTTATATGTATAGGAGGAAAATTTTTTTTTTCTAAATAATTTATGATAGCTCCACCATTCCTTAAAGTATCTACAAGATGTTTTATAGGTCTTTCTTTCATCCTTGGTTCACCAGTTAAAATAACATCACATTTATTATTTAATGATAATAAAGCTGTTAATGGTCTCATTACAGTACCAGCATTTCCAAGAAATAATTTTATTTTTTTTATAGGATTAATTATTCCATGATTTCCTATAATTAGACATTTTGTTTTATTATTTGATAAAGTAAATTTAATTCCTAATTTTTTTAATGCATTTAGCATATGATTAATATCATCACTATTAAGTAAATTTATTAATTTAGTAGTACCATAAGCTAAGGAAGATAATAATAAAACTCTATTTGAGATACTTTTAGATCCAGGTAAATTTATAGAACCATGAATTTTATTAACAGATTTTAAAATTAAAATATTTTTCATAATATATTATTTAAATTAAAATTTAAAATAATCATAACATTTATGAATATATTTTTTCAAAATCATTCATAAAATTTATTAATTTTTCAACTCCCTCTATAGGCATAGCATTATATATAGATGCTCGTATCCCCCCTATTATTTTATGACCTTTAAGGTAATATAATCCATGTTCTTTTGCTTTTTCTAAAAATAAATTTTCTTTTTTAGAATTTTTTAAGTGAAAAACAATATTTGTTATAGATCTATTACAAGATTTAATTTTATTTATATAAAAATTACTATTATCTATCGTAGAATAGAGTAATTTTGCTTTTTTTTTGTTTATTTTACTAATATATTTTATCCCCCCCTTTTTTTTTAACCATTTTAAAACTAATCCTGATAAATATAAAGAAAAAGTAGGAGGTGTATTAAACATTGAATTATATTTAGACATAATTTGATAATCTAATACTGAAGGTAATTCTTTACGTTTTTTATTATTTAAAATTAAATCTTTTTTAATAACTAAAATAGTTAATCCTGCTGGACCAATATTCTTTTGTGCACTTGCATATATCATACCATAATTTTCAATATTTATTTCTTTTGCAAGAATAGAAGATGATAAATCTGCTATAATAATTTTATTTTTTAATTTAGGTTCTTCATTTATTGCTATCCCTTCTATAGTTTCATTAGGACAATAATGTATATATTTAGAATTTTTATTAAGATTCCAATATTTCATTTTTTTTATGTAGTATACTCCGTTTTTTTTTTTTACTGGATTAATTATATTAGGTTTACAATATTTTATTGCTTCTTCTATTGCTTTATTAGACCAATGACCAATATTAGCATAATCAGCTGTTTCATTATAAAATAATAAATTCATTGGTATAGCTGAAAATTGTGCTCTGGCACCTCCTTGACAAAATAATATTTCATAATGTGATGGTATATTAATTAGTTCACGTAGATCTTGTTTTATATCTTTTATTAATTTTATAAAATCGCTACTACGATGACTAATTTCCATAATGGAAATATTTAAATTATTCCAATTTCTTAATTCATTTTGTGCTTTTTTTAATACTTCCTCAGGTAATGCTGAAGGACCAGGGCTAAAATTAAATATTTTTTTCATTTTTATAATCCTACTGCAATATTTTAAATTAATATATAATATTTAATATTTTTATTTATTTATATTTTACTATCATGAGTATACATAGACATTATAATTCCAAAATGAGCCATAGTTACTACAAGAGAAGTACCTCCATAACTTATTAATGGTAAAGGAATTCCTACAATAGGTAATAAACCACTTACCATACTAATATTGATAAATGTACATAAAAAAAATAATAACGTTATCCCACTAATCATTATTTTATTAAAAATAAAACGACATTTTAACGATAAAAATATACTTCTTCCTATTAACAATAAATATAAAATTATTATTACTAAGACTCCTACAAAACCAAATTCTTCAGCTAATACAGAAAATATAAAATCAGTATGTTTTTCTGGTAAAAAATTTAATTGTGTTTGTGTACCATTTAACCATCCCTTACCAAATATACCTCCAGAGCTAATTGCTATTTTAGACTGAAAAATATGATATCCTTTACCTAAAACATCATAATGTGATTTTAATAGCATAGATATTCTTTCTCTTTGATAATCATGAAATAAAAATATCCATGCAAAAGGAAAAAATATTATAAATAAAATAATACTATTTATAATTTTTTTCCAAGATAATCCAGCTAAAAATAATATAATAGCACCAGATAAACTAATTAATATAGCAGTACCTAAATCTGGTTGTTTAGCTACTAAAATAGTAGGTATTAAAATAAGAATCATTATTCTAAAAAATGTTTCAGTTTTAATAGGATAGTCTGTTTTATTAAGAATATGAGCAATAACTAAAGGAACAGATATTTTAGCTATTTCAGATGGTTGAAATTTAATAAAACGGATATTTAACCATCTCTGTGCACCTTTTGTAGTGTAACCAGTAAATTCTACTGCAATCAATAAAAAAACAGAAAACCAATAAAATAAAAAAGAATATTTTTCATAAATATCTGGAGGAATTTGTACCGCTATTAACATAATTATAAAACCTATACAAATTTGTATTAATTTATGTTTTATAAAAATATGGTTATGGACACCTATTGCACTCCATGTTACAAATAAACTAATTATTAAAATTAATGTAATGATAAATAATAATATTAAATCTATATGTAAAACAGAATGAATAAAATAATTAAATTTTTTTTTTTTCATAATAAAATCACGTTATTGAATATTTTTTAGTATAAAAAATCTTTTTTATGTTTAAAAATATAATCTAAAATTTTTCTTGTAATGTTTCCTATTGATATATTTTTATCACTATTTTCTATAATAATAGTAATAGCTATTTTGGGATTTTTAAAAGGTGCAAATGCTATTATAAGCTTATGATCTCTTAATTTTTTTTCTATTGTATTAATATTATATTTTTTTTTATTTTTTAAGTTAAAAACTTGTGCAGTTCCTGTTTTTGCTGCAACACTATAATTTTTTGCAGAAAAAAAATATTTATACATAGTCCCATTTTTTTTATTTACTACATTATACATTCCTTCTTTTATTATATTCCAATATCTTAAAGGAAGATCTACTACTTTTTTATATTTTGGAGGTGAATAATACTCAAAAATATTATTTAATTTTTTTTTTTTATAAAGATGGAGAGGTTTATTAACACCATTATTGATTAAAATAGTTAATGCTTGGTGTATTTGTATTGGAGTAGCATTCCAATAACTTTGTCCTATACCTACTGAAATTGTATCTCCTATATACCAAGGTATTTGAGTATTTTGAAATTTCCATTGTTTAGTAGGCATATTTCCTAATTGTTCATTGTATAAATCAATATTTGTTAATTTCCCGTAACCAAATTTAATCATCCATTTATCAATTTTATTAATACCTAAATTATAAGCTAATCGATAAAAAAAAGAATCAGATGATTCTTGTAATGCTTTAATAATATTTAAATAACCATGACCATTTTTTTTCCAATCTCTATAAATTTGATTAAATTTAGGGATTTTCCACCATCCTTTATCAAATAATATTGTATTTTTATTTATTAAATTTAAATTTAATGCTAATAAAGCAATATATGGTTTAACAGTAGAAGCTGGAGGATAAATTCCTTGAATAGCACGATTAATTAAAGGATTTTCATCACTCTGTAATATATCATTTAAATTATTTTCTTTAATATTATCAATAAATATATTAGGGTTAAAACTAGGAGTGGAGACCATTGCTAAAATTTCACCATTTCTTGGGTCACTAATAATAACAGCTCCTTTTTTATCATTCATTAATGAATAAACATATTTTTGTAAATTATAATCAATTGTTAAGTAAATATCACTTCCTGTATATGCTTTTTTTTCACATATACTATATTGATATAAACCAATATTATTTACAGCAATTTTTTGGTAACCTGGTGTTCCATATAATTCTTTTTCATAATATTTTTCAGTACCATTTATACCTATTGAAGATGTATCATTATAGTTTTTTACAGAACTTTTTTTTTTAAAAATAATTTTTTTTTTGTAATTAATTGAATTAATGTAACCTATTACATGTGCAAATAAATAACCTTGAGGATAAAAACGTTTTTGATAAGATCTTAAAGATATTCCAGGAAATTTATATTTATTTACTAAAAATTTTGATATTTGAACATTACTTAAATCAATTTTTAATATTATTGATTTTAATGGATTATATTTTATTTTTTTTTTTATAAAATTAATAAGATTATATATATTTATTTTTAATTTTAACAATTTTTGTAATATTATAATGTTTTTAAAAAAAATATCAGTATTATTAGGTTTAATTTTTATCTGATAAAAAATTTTATTTTTAGCTAAAATTACACCATTTCTATCATAAAATAATCCTCTATTTGGTTTTAAAAAAAAAAAACTAATATAATTTTTTTTAGATTGGACTTTATATTTTTTATGAGATTTAACCTGTAAACAATATAAATTATATATTAAAATAAGTAAAAAAATTAAAAATATTTTAATTAAAATCTTTAATCTTTGTAAAAATATTTTTGATTTGATTGTATAATTTTCTAAAAAATTATAATTTTTATTCATAATTATTTTATGCCTAAAGTATTTAAAATATTTTATGAAATTAATAAAATTAATTTTTCTAAATCAATCCAGAAAAATTTTTCTTGATAATTATTTATTATAAAACTTTTAAGATTTATTTCAATTTCTAATAATAATTTAAATATTAAATATAATTTTTTATTATTCATTTTTTTTAATATTATTTTAAATATAATTTGTTTAGATTTAGATATTTCAAATTTTTTAAAAATTAAGTTTAAAGCATATTTATTAATATTTCTGTATATTTTTAGAATTAAAAAAATATTTTTTTGTAATTTATTTAAAATTAAAAAAACATTTTGTTTATTATTTTTTTCCTGTTTAATTATTTTTAAATTATTTTTAATATTATCTATACCTAATAAAAAATCATTAATTAAATTTTTATTTTTTATAAAAACTAAATTATTTAGATAATCTTTAAGATCAAAATTTGAAAAACAATTATTATTATTTTTTTTTTGTATATAAATATTATTTATAATCTGATCTAATAATATTAAATTATTTGAATAAAATTTTTGTAATAAATTACAAATTTTTTTATCTATAAAAAGATTTAATTTTTTAAAACGATAATAGATCCAATTAATAAATTGTATATTATTTAATTTATTATATTTTAAAAAAATTACATATTGATTATTTATAATTTTTTGTATAGTTTTTTCTATATATAAATTAATATAATCATGTATTTCTAAAATAAGAATATTATTAATATTTATGTATTTAATTAAATTAATAATATTATTTTTAAATTTTAAAAATAATACTTTATTAATAAAAATTAAGTGTACTATTTGTTTTTTACAAAAAAAATCAATTATAGAAAATTTAGAAAAAATATTATCCCAAATAGTATCATTATCTATAATAATAACATTATTTTTTATATAACCTAATTCTAATAATTTATTTAATAATAAATTTATATTTTTTTTAATAAAAAAAAGTTCATTACCAGTTATAGTATAACAAAAATATTTTTTATTATAAATATTTTTATAAAAATTATTTAATAATATCTGATTCATTTTTTTAAAATTTATTTTAAGAAATAAATATTTTAATTTATTAAAACTATAAATGTTATTTTTTTTTTGTTACTATATTAAATATTTTATATGGTATATATATAATTTTTATAATTTTAATATTTCTTAAATATTTAGATATTTTATTATGTGATAATATATATTCTTCAATATAATTTTGTTTATTTTGATATTTTTTGGGGATAGAAAGATTATATTTTTTTTTTCCGTCTATCTGAATTACTATATTAAAAGTATTAATTATTTTTGTAGTATCAATTTTTGTAATTACAGGCCATAATTCATAATCTATATCATTATAATTACCCATATATTTCCATAATATAAAACAAATATGAGGAGTAAAAGGATATAACATTTTTAGTATAACTAATAATCCATTAAAAATTATAATATAATCAATATTATTACATATTTTATATTTTATAAATTTATTAAATAATATCATTATTGATGATATTGCTGTATTAAAAGATTGATCTTTTTCAAAATTATTTGTTACTCTAATAATAGTTTTATTTATATATAACTGTATTATTAATTGTTCTTTATTATATTCATAAAATAGTTTATTTTTTTTTATTTGTTGATAATTATTATATAATTTTTTATATTCGTAAATAAATTTCCATAATTTTTTTAAAAATCTATACATTCCTTTAATACCTGATTCTTTCCATTCTAAATCCATAGTAGGTGGGGTAGCAAACATAATAAAAAGACGTAAAGTATCTGCTCCATATTTTTTAATAATATCTTGAGGATCAACACCGTTATTTTTAGATTTAGACATTTTAATCATACCATGATGAATTAATTTTCTTCCCTTATTATCAAATATATCATTATTTTCTTTATTAAAAGAAATGTTTTTAAAATTTACCCAATGATATTTTTTTTTTTTATCTATATAATAATAAGAATCTGCTAAAACCATTCCTTGACATAATAATTTTTTTACTGGTTCATCTGTATCTAATAATCCTATATCTCTCATTAATTTATGAAAAAATCGAAAATATAATAAATGCATTATTGCATGTTCTATACCTCCAATATATTGGTCTACAGGTAACCAATATTTAGCTTTTTTTTTATTTATCATATTATTATTTTCATCAGTACATGTATATCTTACATAATACCAAGAAGATTCTATAAAAGTATCAAATGTATCAGTTTCTATTTGTCCTGTTATTCCATTATTATTATAATAAAACCAATTTAAATTATTTTTAATTTTTTTATTATAATTTTCTTTTATATTTTTATTAAAAATTTTTTTAGGAAAAATAAGAGGTAAATCTTTTTCTTTTAAAGGTATAAATTTTTTGTTATTTTGTATAATTATTGGAATAGGAGTTCCCCAAATACGTTGTCTTGAAATACTCCAATCTTTTAAATGATAATACTTTTTATAAAAAGCTTTTTTTTTAAAAATTAAATAATTAATTAATGATTTATTATTTTTTTCAATATTTTTAAAAAAATTTACTTTTTTATTATTTTGTATAATTGATATATTATAATTTTGTATGAAAATATTATCTTTTTTATTATATTGGGGGATACCGATAGTAGCGTCAATTTCATTAATGTCAGATAAATAATTTACAATTATTATTGGTATTTTTTTTATAAAAATATTTTTTGCAAATAATTTACTATTAATATATTTCATATTATGAAATGAAAAATTTTTTTTTTCTATAAAAGATGTTGATGAACATTCTTTAATAAAATTTTTAATTTTTATATTTTTTATAAATTTTTTACATATAGAATGATTATATAAAATTTTTATGAAAGAAATATTATTAATAGTATGATAATATTTTTTTTCGATAAAAACATTAAATTCATAATTAGTATTATTAATTTTAAAAATAATTTCTATTCCTTCTATTTTACCAATCCAATTTTTTTGCATATTTTTTACTTTTTTCGGCCAATCATCTAATTTTTTTAAATCATTTAATAATTCTTCAGCGTAATTAGTAATTTTTAAAAACCATTGTTTTATCCATTTTTTTTTAATAATACTATTACATCGCCAACAACAATTATTAATTACTTGTTCATTAGCTAATACTGTTTTATCTATAGGACACCAATTTACTATAGCATTTTTTTTATATGCTAAACCTAGTTTATATAATTTTAAAAAAAACCATTGTTCCCAACGATAATAATTAGGATTACATGTTGTTATTTCTCTATCCCAATCAAAACTAAACCCTAATAATTTTAATTGCTTTTTCATATATGCAATATTATTTTTAGTCCATATAGTAGGTGATATATTATGATGATGAGCAGCTATTTCAGCTGGTAAACCAAAAGCATCCCATCCAATTGGATGTAAAACATTTTTTCCTATCATACGTTGATATCTTGCAATAACATCTCCTATGGTATAATTACGTACGTGTCCCATATGTAATTTACCTGATGGATAAGGTAACATTGAAAGACAATAAAATTTTTCTTTATTATAATTTTCAATTACTTTAAAAGTTTTTTTTAAATCCCATTTTTTTTGTACATAAAACTCTATTTCTTTAGGAGAATATTCTTTTTTCATATAAAAATAATTCCTGAATATATTATTTAATTTTAATTTTATATAAATTTTATTTTTAAAAATATGGATTTTTATAACCAAGTAAATTAAGTATTTTAATTTCTTTTGATTGCATTAAAGATGTTTCTTTGATATTTTTATGATCATATTTTAATAAATGTAAACAAGCATGTATAATAATATGAGCCCAATGAGATTTTAATGATTTTTTTTCTAAAAAAGATTCATATTCAATAATTTCTTTACATAAAATAATATCTCCTAATAATTCTTTTTTAAGAAAATTTTTTTCTAATAAAAAAGACAAGACATTAGTTGGTTGAGATATTTTTAAATATTTTTTATTAAGTTTTATAATAGTTTTTTTTTCAACTATAGATATAGTTATTATAATTTTTTTTATGTTTTTTTTATAAAAAATTTTATTTAACCAATAAAAAATATCATTTTTAAAAGGTAAATTATTATTATTTTTACAAAAATTATAATAATTTAAGATAATATTAAATTTCATATGATTTTTAAAAAAAATAATTAATTATTACAGATAGATATAAATTCTCCATATAAAGAATATATATAAGAATCAATAATTTTAACATTTATAAATTTGCCAATATAATTTATTTTACTCATAAAGTATACTATTCTATTATTTTCAGTTTTTCCAAAATATTTATTATTTTGAGGAGATATACCTTCTACTAAAATAATTTGTATTGTATTTAACATTTTTAAACTAAATTTTTTAGTTTGTTGTGTTATATAATGTTGTAATAAATATAATCTTTTTTTTTTTTCTAAAATATTTATGTTATCTTTCATTTTACTAGCTGGCGTTCCTGGTCTAGGAGAATAAATAAAACTAAAACCCATGTCTAAATCTAGATCTAAAATTAAAGAAATTGTATCATCAAAATCGCTTTTTGTCTCACCTGGAAAACCTACAATAAAATCTGAACTAATTTGAATATATGGTCTAATATATCTAACTTTATTTATAATTTTAGTATATTCTAAAATACTATATCTTCTTTTCATTAGAGATAAAATTCGATCAGAACCACTTTGTACTGGTAAATGTAAAAAATTTACTAATTTAGGAATTTTTTGATATACATTAATTAATTCATCAGAAAAATCTTTTGGATGACTTGTTGTAAACCTAATTCTTTTTATATTTTCTATTTTAGAAATTAATATTAATAATTTTGCAAATGTATAACATTTTTTATTTTTTTTATCAATATATTTATAGGAGTTGACATTTTGTCCTAATAAATGTATTTCTTTAACTCCTTGATCAGATAAATTTTTAATTTCTAAAAGAATATCTTTATAAGGACGACTTATTTCTTTACCTCTAGTATGAGGTACTATACAATAAGTACAATATTTATTACAACCTTCTATAATTGAAATAAAAGAACTTACATTTTTTGTTTTTGTCAAAGGAAAAAATTTAAATTTTTCAATTTTAGGAAAACTTATATCAATTAAAAATTTTTTAAATTTACGTATTTTATATATCATTTTAGGTAATTTATGGAAAGTTTGAGGGCCAAAAATTATATCTACATAATATGCTCTATCTAATATTTTTTTACCTTCTTGTGAAGCAACACATCCCCCTACTCCAATAATAATTTCTGGATTTTTTTTTTTTAAAATTTTCCATCTTCCTAATTGATGAAATAATTTTTCTTGTGCTTTTTCTCTAATAGAACAAGTATTTAATATTAAAATGTTTGCATCTTTTATAGATGTAGTAATTTTACAATTTAACTTATTTTCCATAATATCAGCTATCTTAGAAGAATCATATTCATTCATTTGACAGCCCCAAGTTTTAATATATAATTTATTATTTAACATAATTTAACAATTATAGTTTTTTTATTAAGTTTTAGAAAATAAAAAAGATAAATAGATCTGGGGTACCTGGATTTGAACCAGGGATGCCGGTATCAAAAACCGGTGCCTTAACCACTTGGCTATACCCCAAATTTTTACGGAAGACGAGACTTGAACTCGTATTATTTTATAATTAAATAGCCAGAACCTAAATCTGGTGCGTCTACCAAAATTCCGCCACTTCCGCAAAATTATTTTTAATTTTATAATAGCTACGATGGGAATTGAACCCATGACCTCAGCGTTATGAATGCTGTGCTCTAACCAAAACTGAGCTACGTAGCCTAAAATTTGTACTTATATTATGTAAATAATAAAGTATAACGTCAACTAATTTATTCATTTAAATTTATATTTAAATTAAAATTGTGAAAAGAGTAAAATAAATATGTATAAATATAATAATTTTTATAAAAAAAACTTTATTTTTAAAATAATTGAAAATGATATAAGAAATAAAAAATATAACATAATATGTACTAGATTCCCTCCAGAACCTAATGGGTATCTCCATATAGGACATATTAAATCAATCTGTTTAAATTTTTCTATAGCTAAATTTTATAAAGGAATATTTTTTTTAAGAATTGATGATACTAATCCTTCAACTGAAAATATAAAATATATTAAATCTATAAAAAAAGATTTAATATGGTTAGGATTTAAATGGGATAAAAATATTAAATATTCATCAAATTATTTTGATTTAATATATAAATATGCAATAGAATTAATTAAAAAAAATTTAGCTTATGTTGATGAATTAAATATAAAAGATATTAAAAATTATAGAGGTACATTATTAATACCAGGAAAAAATAGTCCATATAGAAATCGTTCAATAGAAGAAAATTTAGAATTATTTAAAAAAATGCGTTTAGGTAGATTTCCCGAAGGTAAAGTATCTTTACGTGCAAAAATAGATATGCAATCAAAAGTTATTGTGATGAGAGATCCTGTTTTATATAGAATTAAATTTCAAGAACATCACCAGACTGGTAAAAAATGGTGTATATATCCAACTTATGATTTTAGTCATTGTATAGCTGATGCAATTGAAGGTATTACACATTCTTTATGTACATTAGAATTTCAAGATAATAGAATTTTATATGATTGGATACTTAATAATATTAGTATAAAACATCATCCAAAACAATATGAATTTTCAAAATTAAAAATAGAATATGGAATAACTTCAAAAAGAAATATTAATATATTAATAAAAAATAAAATTGTTAGTGGATGGGATGATCCTCGTTTATTAACTATTTCCGGATTACGTAGGAAAGGATATACTGCTTCATCTTTAAAAGATTTTTGTTATCGTATAGGTATAACTAAACAAAATAATATTATAGAAATATCTTCTTTAGAATCTTGTATAAGATTAGAATTAAATAAAATAGCACCTAGAGCAATGGCAGTATTAAGACCTTTAAAAATTATTATTGATAATTTTCCATCAAATAAAAAAATAAAATTATTAATTCCTAATCATCCTAATAATAAAAACATGGGATATAAAAATATTTATTTTACTAAAGAAATATATATAGATATTTTAGATTTTTCTGAAATAGAAAAAAAAAATTATAAAAGACTTATTTTAGGTGGTAAAGTACGATTAAGATATTCATTTATAATTAAAGCAAAAAAAATAATTAAAAATAAAAATGGAAATATTACTTGTATACATTGTATTTATTATAAAGATACATTAGGAATTAAAATAGATAAAAAAAAAAGAATCATAAAAGGTATAATTCATTGGATATCTTGTTCTTATTCTAAACCAGCTTTATTTTATTTATATAATAATTTATTTATAAAAAAAAATATCAATAATATTGATAATATTTTATCTTTTTTAAATAAAAAATCATTATTAATATATAATGGTTTTATAGAAAAAAATTTATTACAATTAAATAATAATAATCAACATTTTCAATTTGAAAGAGAGGGGTATTTTTTTTTTGATAAAAAATATTCAAATAAAAATAAAATAATTTTTAATAGAATTATTTCATTAAAAAAAAAAAATAATTAATTATTAATTAATAAAATAAAATCAATTATATTTTATATAATTGATTTTATAATTATTATATTTTTAATTCTTTTAATATCTGTTTTATCCAAGTATTAATACGTAAATTAGTTAATTCTGGTTGTCTATCTTCATCTATAGTTAATCCTAAAAAATAATTTTTATTTTTTAAACTTTTAGTACTATGAAAATAGTATCCTTTAGTAGGCCAATATCCTATAATTCTCGCTTTATTTATTTTAACTATATTATAAATAATGCTAATAGCATCACAAAAATATTCTCCATAGTCTTCTTGATCACCACAACCAAATAAACCTAAAATTTTGTTTTTAAAATTAATTTTTTCTAAAGTAGGTAAAAAATATTCCCAATCACATTGAACTTCTCCATAATACCATGTAGGAATTCCAAATAAAAGAATATTATATTGTTCAATATCTTTTTGTTCTACTTGAGCGATATTAAATATTGAAGAAATTTTATTTCCTAATTTTTTATATATATTACAAGCAACATTTTCAGTATTACCTGTATCACTACCAAAAAAAATTCCAATTTTTGACATTTTTTATTATTTTCTCTAAAAAATATTATTTATAACATAATTTTAATATTAAATTAAATACTAATTTTGTATTTTCAATATGTAATAAATGACCAGCATTTTCAATATTATATATCCTAGCATTAGGAAATTGATAAAATATTTTATTATAATAAATTTTATTTATATAATTTGATTGTTCTCCCTTTAAAAAAACAATATTTCCATTCCATGGAGAAATTAAATGCCAATTTAATATTTTTTCATATTCTTTTTTTAATATTGGTAAATTAAAGTCCCATTTACCATTTATAAATGTTTTTAATAATGCGCTTATTATATATTTATTTTTAATATATTGTTTAAACATATGAAATACATTTTTTCTTATTAAAATTTTTTTTTTATATACTTTTTCTAATATAAAAAAAATATTATTAATAACATTTTTATATTTTACAGGAGCTATATCTAAAATAATTATCATTTTAATATTATTAGGTAATATAAATTGAGTAAGATTCATAGCTATTTTCCCTCCCATTGAATGCCCAATAATAATAATATTTTTTTTAATATTTAAAAAATTTAATGTATCTAATATATCTTGAGATAAAAAAAGATAATCCATTTTATTATTTTGAGGAGATAAACCATGATTTCTAATATCTAACAATAATATTTTATATTTTAAATATTTATTTAAAAATTTACCCATAAAATATAAACTTTTTTTATTTCCAAATAATCCATGTAATATAATAATTGTATATTTATTTTTAATAAATAAATTATTATTTGGAATAATTAAATAACTAAGAATCATATAAAATTAAATTTATTTAAAAAGTATATTTTATCATATAAAAAAAATTTTAAAAATTGAATTTTTAAAAAATTTAAAAATTATGATATAATCTATTATAAAATAATGTATTTTTTATTTAAAAATAATTTTTATTTAAAAAATTTTAATTTTATTATATTAATAATATTATATGAAAAATATTAATCCTGTAAAAACTTATTCTTGGAAAAATTTACAAAATCATTTTAAAAAAATTAAAAAATTAACTATTAATGATTTATTTTTAATAGATAAAAATAGATTTAAAAATTTTTCTATTAATTTTGAAAATAAAATTCTTTTTGATTATTCAAAAAATTTTCTTAATAATGAAACTATGATTCATTTATTTAATTTAGCAAGAGAAACTAAGTGTATTGAAGCTATTAATGCTATGTTTTATGGTAAGAAAATTAATATAACAGAACATAAATCTGTTTTACATACAGCATTAAGAAATGATAATATCCATTTTTTTTTAAAAAAACATCAAATATATGATGATATAAAACAAATTTTAAAAAAAATGAAAAATATTTCTGATAATATTATTTTAGAAAAATGGAAAGGTTATACAAATAAAAAAATAAAAAATATTATAAATATAGGCATAGGTGGTTCTCACTTAGGTCCTTTAATGATTACAGAATCATTAAAATCTTATAAAAATAAATTAAATTTATTTTTTTTATCTAATATTGATTCTAATCAATTAATAAATATTATTACTAAAGTAAAACCAGAAGAAAGTTTATTTATTATTGCTTCAAAAACTTTTAATACACAAGAAACAATAACTAATGCTTTAAGTATAAAAAAATGGTTTATAAAAAATATAAATATAGATTTTAATAAAAATATTTTTTCTAAACATTTTATTGCTGTTACAAATAATATTGATGCAGCTATAAATTTTGGTATTGATAAAAATAATATTTTACCTTTATTATCTGAAATAGGAGGACGTTTTTCTTTATGGTCTTCTATAGGATTATCAATATCTTTAGCTATTGGTTTTAATAATTTTAAAAAATTATTACAAGGTGCTAATAAAATGGATCAACATTTTTTTTCTAATCCTATAGATAAAAATATTCCTATTATTATGGCTTTAATTAGTATTTGGTATAGTAATTTTTGGAATACAGAAACAGAAGCAATAATTCCTTATTGTGAAAATATGCGTTTTTTACCTGCATATTTACAACAATTAAATATGGAATCTAATGGTAAATCTATAGATAGAAATAAGAATAGAATAAAATATCAAACTAGTTCTATTATATGGGGTGATATAGGTACTAATGGACAACATTCTTTTTTTCAAATGTTACATCAGGGAACTAAATTAATACCATGTGATTTTATATCTTTTGCTATATCTAATAATAATAATTATCAAGATCATCATATTAAACTTATTGCAAATTATATTGCACAAACAAAAGCACTAGCATTTGGTAATATTGATGATTATATATGTAAAAAAAATATATATCAATGTTGTTTTGGCAATAAACCTAGTAATTCTATTTTTTTAAAAAAAATAACTCCTTATAATTTAGGGTTATTAATTTCATATTATGAACATAAAATTTTTATACAAGGAGTAATTTTAAATATATTTTCTTTTGATCAATGGGGTGTTGAATTAGGAAAAAAAATAACTAATTTTTTAGTTGAAGATTTAAATCAAAATATTCAAAAAATAAATAAATATGATAGTTCATCTCAAGGATTAATTAATTTTTATAAAAATTTTAATTAAAATTAATTATTAATAATAAAAAAATCATTTTATAAAATTTTATTACTTAAATTATTCTAAAATTTTTAATTTATCTTAAATATTTTTTTATAAATTTTTTTTTTTTAAATTTAAAATTTAAATTTTTATGAGATTTTTTAAATTTAAATATTGATTCAAAATTAATACTTTTATTTAAAATTTTAATTTTTTTAGAAAAATTCATAATATTTTTCTTAATAATTGAAGATAATTCAATAGTAGAATAATCAGCAAATAATTTTATATTGCCAATATCATTACTATTTATTTTACATTCATTAATAATAGCACCTACAATATGTCTAATTTCTACTTTATCTTTTTTGCCTATATTTATACGATAAATATTCATATAATTTTTTATTTTTCTATATTTTTTAGTATATTTATTTTTAATAAAATTTAATTTTTTATTAAATTGTTTTTTAAAATTATGTATAGGATCTGGGGGTAATATTAAAGGTCTTTTATTTTGAGATAATTTTAATAAAATTGCTATTAGTTTTTCTTGATTTATATCACTTTTAAGTATTAATGTTGAAATAATATTTTTATATTGTATTAAGTCTATATTATTTATAGAATTTTCCTCTTCTTTTATTTTAATTATAAATTTTTCTAATCTTTTTTGACATAAAATTTTAGAATTAGGTAATAAGATTTCATTAATAGAACATTTTATTCTACGTTCAATATTTTTAAGTAATCTTTTTTCTCTATATTCAATAAATGTTAAAGATTTACCTTGTCTACCTGCTCTTCCTGTTCTTCCTATACGGTGAATATATGATTCAATATCCATAGGAATATCATAATTTATAACTAAATCAATTCTATCTACATCTAATCCTCTTGCTGCAATATCGGTAGCAATTAAAATATCTAATTTACCTTTTCTAAATTTTTCTAATGTTTTTTCTCTATTATTTTGATTCATATCTCCATTTAAAGCAGCACTATTATAACTAAATTGTTTTAATATATCTGCTATTTCAATAGTTGAAATTTTAGTTTTAACAAAAATTAAAGCTGCATCAAAATTTTCAGTTTCTAAAAATTTCATTAAAGCATCTATTTTTTTACCATATATTAACCAATAAGTTTGTTTGATATCCGGAATAGTTTTAGTATCTGTTTTTATAGATACTTCATATGGATTAAACATAAAATTTTTAGTTATATTTTTAATTCTTTTAGGCATAGTTGCTGAAAATAATGAAGTTTGATATCCTTTAGGAATTGTAGATAATATTTTTTCTACATCTTCTATAAATCCCATTCTTAACATTTCATCTGCTTCATCTATTACTAAACTATTTAATTTAGATAAATTAACAGTTTTTCTTTGAATATGATCTAATAAACGTCCTGGAGTTGCTATAATAATTTGAACTCCTAAATGTAAACGTTTAAGTTGTATTTGATAAGATTGTCCTCCATATAAAGCTAAAATATTAATTCCATTAATATATTTTGCAAAGATAGAAGCTGCTTCAGCTACTTGTATTGCTAATTCTCTTGTAGGTGTTAAAATTAATACTTGTGTTTTTTTAATAGATAGATTTAAATTATTTAATAAAGGTAATATGAATGCAGCAGTTTTACCACTACCTGTTTGTGCTATTCCTAATACATCTTTTTTTAATAATAAATAAGGAATACATTTTTTTTGGATAGGAGATGGTTTTATGTATCCTATATCTTTTAATGATTTTAAAATAAATTTATTTAAACCAAATTTAGTAAAAGTAATATTCGTCATATAATAAACATACCTCATTTTAAATATATAATTTTAAAAAAAATTAGTAATTATCTAATAATTAATAGATAGGATGATGAAAGTTTATAATTAAATTGTAATTATGTTTATAACACAACATAATTACAAATATTAAAATACTTAATATAAATAATAATTTTACAATTAATCTTTATAAATTACTATATTTAATAAATATTTTTATTTTTAAAAAATATTATTTCTTAAAAAAATTTATATAATTATTTATAAATAAATTTTTAATAAAAAAATAAATTATTAAAAATTAAATTTTATCAATAATAGCAGCTTTTATACTTAATCTTATTCTTCCTTGTTTATCAATTTCCATAACTTTAACAAGTACATTTTGTAATACTTGTAAATAATCACTTACTTTACTAACATGTTTATTAGTAATTTGTGAAATATGTACTAATCCCTCTTTACCATTACCTATAGAGATAAAAGCTCCAAACTCTACAATACGTATAACTTTACCATTATAAATTTGACCAACAATTATATCTGCTGTAATTTCTTCTATACGACGAATTGCAAATTTAATTTTTTCATTATTTTTAGCAGCAATTTTTACAATTCCACTGTCTTCTATTTCAATAACTGTATCAGTTTCTTCAGTTAAAGCTCTAATAACAGATCCTCCCTTTCCTATCATATCTTTAATTTTTTCTGGATTAATTTTTATTGTATGAATTCTTGGTGCAAATTCTGAAATTTTTTTTCTAGGAATAGAAATAACTTGTTTCATTACTTCTAAAATATGTAATCTTGCTAATTTAGCTTGAAATAAAGCTGATTTTATTATTTCATAAGTTATACCCTCTATTTTCATATCCATTTGTAATGAAGTAATACCTATTTTAGTTCCTGCAACTTTAAAATCCATGTCACCTAAATGATCTTCATCACCTAAAATATCTGATAATATTATAAAATTATTTTCTTCTTTAATTAATCCCATAGCTATTCCAGCTACAGCATTTTTTATTGGAATACCTGCATCCATCATAGCTAAAGATGCTCCACACACTGAAGCCATAGAAGATGAACCATTAGATTCTGTAATTTCAGAAACAATACGAATTGTATAAGGAAAATTATCTAAACTAGGCATAATAGGTATTAAAGATTTTTTTGCTAAATTTCCGTGTCCAATTTCACGTCTTTTAGGAGAACTAATTATACCAATTTCACCAACAGAATAGGGAGGAAAATTATAATGAAATAAAAAATTATCTGTTTTGTTATTTATTAAATCATCTAATGATTGAGCATCTCTAGTGGTTCCTAATGTAGCTGTTACTAAAGCTTGAGTTTCTCCTCTTGTAAATAAAGCAGAACCGTGTGTTCTAGGAAGAACACCTATACGTACATCTAAACCACGTATCATATCATGTTCACGTCCATCAATTCTAAGATTTTTATTAATAATATTTTTTCGAACTATATTTTTTTCTAATTCATAAAAAATTTCATTAAAATCATGAATTGAAATATTTTCATATTCTTTTTCTTCTTTTATTAATTCAATAATTTTTAATTTTAAAGAATCAATTTTATTAATTCTAATTTGTTTTTCTTTAATACTATATATTTTACTTAATTTTTTATAAGATAAAAAATTAATTTTTTGTTTAAGTTTTTTATTTTTTAAAGGATATAAAATCCATTCATAAGATTTTTTTTTTATTTGATTAGATAATTTAATAATATTATTAATTAAAATTTGTTGTTGATTATGTCCATATATTATTGCTTCTAAAATTTGTTCTTCAGTTAATAAATAAGATTTAGCTTCTACCATTAAAACAGCTTTTTTAGTACTGGAAATAATTAAATCTAATTTACTATTTTTCATTTCTTTTATACTAGGATTTAAAACATAATTATTATTAATATAACCAATACGTGCAGTACCAAATGGTCCATTAAATGGGATTCCAGATAAATTTAAAACAGTAGATGCTCCTATAATAGCTACAATATCTGGATTAATCTCAGGATTTACAGACATAACAGTAGCTATAATCTGAATTTCATTTAAAAAACCTTTTTTAAATAAAGGTCTAATAGGACGATCAATTAATCGAGAAATTAAGATTTCACTTTCACTAGGTCTTCCTTCTCTACGAAAAAAATTACCTGGAATACGACCAGCTGCATATGATTTTTCTTGATAATATACTGATAATGGAAAAAAATTTTGTTCTGTTTTTACTTTATTATCTACTACCATGGTAACAAATACAGCTGTATCGTCAATACTAACCATAACAGCTGATGTTGCCTGTCTAGCTATCATTCCTGTTTCAATAGTTACAGTATTATTTCCATAACGGAATCTATGAATAATCGGGTTTAACAAAATAAATATCCTTCAAATAAAAATTTTTATACTAAAAAAATAAATTAGTTTTTAAAATCTATCATTAATATAAATTATATAAAAATATACTTATTTTCTTAACCCTAAGTTTTCAATTAATATATTATATTCATGTAAGTTTTTTTTTTTAAAATAATTTAATAATTTTCTACGTTGTGATATCATATGTAAAAGTCCCCGACGGCTATGATGGTCTTTTTTATGAATAGTAAAATGTTTATGTAGATAATTAATTTTAAATGTTAATAAAGCAATTTGTACCTTAGTAGATCCTTTATCTTTAGAACTAGTTTCATATTTTTTGATAATTTTTATTTTTTTTTCTGCATTAATACTCATAACTTAACTCCATTAAATTATTTGTAAATTAATAAAATTTTAGAGATAATTTACTAATTTACATTTTAATATATAACCTTTATTATTTATTTCACAGATACCTATAAAATTATGTAAATTTGTTTCAAATATACGAAATATTTGTTGCTTTACTATAGATGTAATTTTTATTTTTTCACCATTTATTATTTTTTTAATTATAAAATAAGATAAATATAATTTAGGTATATTATTTATCATATAATCAATAGGTAATAATAATTTTTTTATTAAAAAAATATTTAATTTATTATTTTGATAATTTATAATTAATGTTTTTAATTGTTCAATAGTTATAACATTTTTATGTAAAATAGAAATATGAGATATTTGTATTCTACGTAATTTAATAACATGAGCACCACAATTTAATTTATCTCCTAATTCGTCAATAATACTACGAATATAAGTCCCTTTAGAACAATTAATTTTTAATTTAATTATATTTTTATAAAATTTTAATAATTTAATTTGATAAATTATAATATTTCTCTTTTTTAGATTAGTAAAATTAATTCCTTTTCTTGCATATTTATAAAGAGGAATACCCTTATATTTTATTGCAGAATACATTGGGGGATTTTGTTTAATTTTTCCTTTAAATAAATTAATTACCTTAATAAGGTTTTCTATAGTTATATTAACATTATTCTTTTTAATAAGAAAACCATATTTATCCGCAGTATTTGTTTTTTCTCCTAAAAGAGCTGTAACTAAATAAATTTTATTTCCATTTATTAAATATTTACTAAATTTAGTATATTTTCCTAAACATATTGGTAGTAAACCAGTAGCTAATGGATCTAAAGTTCCTGTATGTCCTGCTTTTTTTGCATTAAAAATATTTTTAATACATTGAAGAATTTTATTAGATGTAAAACCTATAGATTTATCAAGTAATAATAAACCATTTATATTTTGTTTTTTAAAAAATTTTGACATATTTTTTTATAAAAAATTATTATTATATTATTAATATAATTTTTTTTTTTTTATTTTTAAATTATTTAAAATAAAACTAATATATTTTCCTTCTTTTAAGGAAGAATCTAAATAAAATTTTAATTTTGGTACTTTACGTAAATTTATTTTTTTTTTCAGAATAAATCTAATATATTCTGTAATTTTATTTAAATAAAAAAGTGAATTTTTTTTATTATTAAATTTTTCTTCTTTATATGGTAATATTATAAATATTTTTGCATATGAAAAATCTTTTGATATTATTATATCGGTAATAGTACTAAACTTATTTATTCTTATATCATTTATATTATTTTGTAATATTTTTGCTATTTGTTTTTTTAACTCATATGCAATACGTAGATTACGATACAATCACAAACTCCTTTACTTATATAATATTTTATAGTTTATTTTAAAAAATAATTATTTAAAAATTATTTTTTTATAAGTTCAATTTTTTCAAAAATTTCTATTTTATCTCCTATATAAATATCATTGAAATTTTTGATACTAATTCCACATTCCATGCCATTACGTACTTCATTAACACTTTCTTTAAACCTTCTTAAAGAATCTATAACTCCTTTATAGAAAATTTTATTATTTCTAAATAATTTTATTAAATTATTACGTTTAATTATTCCATATGTTACTATACATCCAGCTATAACTCCTATTTTAGGTATAGTAAAAATACTTCTTACTTCTGCTAATCCTAATGTTGATTCTTTATATTTAGGAATTAAAAGTTTTTGTAGATATTTTTTCATATAATTTATTAAATCATAAATAATTGTAAAAAATATAATTTTTATATTATTCATTTTTATTATATTTCTAGCAAGATTATTTATTTTAATATTAAAACCAATAATAATAACATTTTTTTTAGAATTAGTTATTGCTAATGAAATATCTGTTTCAGTGATTTCTCCAACACCAAAATGAATAATTTTTATAATAATTTTATCATTAGATAAATTTAGTAATGTATCTTTAATAGCCTCAACAGAACCTTGAACATCACCTTTTATTAAAATATTTATTTCATAAATATTTTTATTATCTAAATTTAAAAAATTTTTTTTAAATTGTTGTTGTTTTTTAGCTAATTTTATTTCACGATATTTATTTTTTCTATATAGCGCTATTTGTTTAGCTTGTTTTTCATTATTTACTACAATTAAATTATCCCCGGCGTATGGAACTTCAGATAAACCTAAAATTTTAATAGGAGTAGAAGGTCCTACTTGTGATACATTTAAACCTTTATAATTTATTAATCCTTTTATTTTACCATAAGTAGATCCACAAAGGACTATATTTCCTTTTTTTAACATTCCTTCTTTAATTAAAACATTAGCTATAGGTCCTCTACCTTTATCTAAATAAGATTCAATAACAACTCCTTTTGCAATACCTTTAGTAGTAGTTTTTAATTCTAAAATTTCTGCTTGTAATAAAATAGCATTTAATAGATTATTTATACCTTCTCCAGTTTTAGCAGAAACTTTAATAAATATATTATCTCCTCCCCATTCTTCAGAAATAATATTATATCTACTTAATTCATTTTTTATTTTTTCAAAATTAGAAATTTTTTTATCAATTTTATTAATTACAACTATTATAGGTATTTTTGTTTGTTTTGCATGTTGTATTGCTTCTATAGTTTGTAGCATAACGCCATCATCAATTGCAATAACTAATATTATTATATCTGTAATTTGTATCCCTCTTAACCTCATAGAGGTAAAAGATTCATGTCCTGGAGTATCGAGAAATATTATTTTTTTATTATTAAATTTTATTTCATATGAATTTATATATTGAGTAATACCTCCTACTTCTTTCGAAGTAATATTACTTGAACAAATATTATCTAATAATGAAGTTTTTCCATGATCAACATGACCTAAAATTGTAACTATAGGAGATCTTATAATAGGTACTTCATCAGTATTAATTTTATTATTAATTAATGATTTTTCAATATCATTTTCATTACGTAATATAACTTTATGCCCCATTTCTTCAGCTATTAATTGTGCTGTTTCTTGATCTAATTTTTGATTAATATTAGAAAATTTTTCACCCATATTAATCATAATTTTTATAAGTTCTGAACTTTTAACAGCCATTTTATTAGATAATTCAATTATACTAATAGTTTCATGAATAATAATATTTCTATTAATACTTTTAATAGGTTTATTAAAATTTTGATATAATTTAAAAAAATTTTTTTTATACTTATAATTAATATTTTTTTTTTTATTTTCGTTATTTTTTTTAAAAATTTTTTTATTTTTTTTTTTATTATATATTTTTTTATTTAAAAAATCGGTATTTAAATTTTTTTGTTTATAATAATTTTTGTTATTATGTATTTTTTTTTTTTTATAATTTATATTTTTTATTTCTTGATCATTATTTTTAATTAATGAATTAAATTTTTTTAAAATATTTTTTTTAGGTAAAATATAATTATTAATTTTATGTAATTTTTTTGATAATTTTTTTTTATCTAAAGGTATTTTTTTTTTATTATTTATAATTTTATATTTTTTTTTTTGTATAGTTAATAATTTTAAATTTTTTATTTTTTTATTTTTTAAATATATTAAAAGATTTTTTTTTTCTTCTTTATTAACTATATCATTTTCTAATTTAGAAACACCTATATTAGAAAAATATCTAATTATATTTTTTACTGAAATTTTAATTTCATTAGCTAAAGATTTTATAGTTATAACAGCATCTGTCATGCTGTCTACTCCTCTATTTTAAAGATTAATTACATATTATTTTTTTTATTAAACCAACAAATATTACGTGCAGACATAATTATTTTTCCTGCTTCTACTTTATCTAGATTATTTATATCAGATAAATCTTCAATACTTTGTTCTGCTAAATTTTCAATAGTTAAAATTCCTTTATTTATTAAAGATTCGGATAATTGATTATTTATACCTTTTAATTTTAATAATTTTTTTTTAAATTTATTATTAATAATATCTTTTTTTGTCAAAGATAAATTAGTATAAATATCTTGTGCTAATTTTTTAATTAGTATTAAATCATTAATTTTTAAATGAAAATTATTAGTTATATTATGTAATTTATCTATTGAAATGGATACTAATTCTTTTAAAGAAGATATTTTACCTTTTTCAACTATTTTTTTTGATAATTCATAATTAAGATTTAAATGTTTTACAAACATATTTATAATATTATCTTTTTCTTTTTTATATTTATGATGTAAATCATTTTTAGTCATAACATTTAATTCCCATCCACTTAATTGAGAAGCTAAACGAATATTTTGTCCATTTCTTCCAATAGCTTGAGCTAAGTTATTTTCTTCTACAGCAATATCTATCATATGTTTTTTCTTATCTAAAATAATCGATGATATATCTGCAGGAGACATAGCATTAATAACAAATTTTTCTGGATTAGAATCCCATAAGACAATATCAATTCGTTCTCCATTTAATTCATTAGAAATTGCTTGTACTCTAGCTCCTCTCATACCTACACAAGCACCTACTGGATCTATTCTTTTATCATTTGTTTTAACAGCAATTTTAGCTCTAGATCCTGGATCTCTTGCAGCACATTTTATTTCAATTAAACCTTCTCCTATTTCAGGAACTTCAATATGAAATAATTCAATTAACATTCTAATTTTAGAACGACTTATAAATAATTGTGTTTCTTTAATATCTTCTTTAATATAAAAAAGTATTCCTCTTACTCTATCTCCTAATCTAAAATTTTCTCTAGGTAACATATCAGAACGTAAAATAATAGCATCAGCACTATGTCCTAAATCTAAAGTTAAGTGTCCTCTATTTACTTTTTTAACTATACCACTTAAAATTTTTCCTTCTTTTTTTTTAAATTGAGCAATAGTAATAGCTTTTTCTGCTTCTCTTACTTTATGTACAATAACTTGTTTAGCAGTTTGCGTAGTTATACGATCAAAATTAATAGATTTAATTTGATCATAAATATAATCACCTAAATTAAGTGTATGATCATCAATACGTGCTGCGTCTAATGTAATTTCTTTTGTAGGATAATGAACTTTTTTAACAACTAACCATTTTCTAAAAGTATTAAAATTTCCACTTTTACGGTCAATATTTACAAATACTTCTATATCTTGTTCATATTTTTTTTTTGTTGCACTAACTAAAGCACTTTCCATTGCTTCAAATATTTTTTCACGAGGTAAAGATTTTTCATTAGAAACTGCTTCAATAACAGCTAACATTTCTTTATTCATCCTAGTTATCCTCAAATATTTAATTCTTAAAATTAGAAAACTAGATTATATTAATAATTACATAGTAATAAAAATTTTTTTAATAAAAATTCAAATAAATTTATTATATATATAAGAAATTTATTAGCAAAATAAATTTATTTATTTTTACATAAGAATTATTTTAGATATTATATTTATTTATAAAATAGAATTTAGGAATTAATATAATGTGGTATTTTTGGTTGCGGGAGTTGGATTTGAACCAACGACCTTCGGGTTATGAGCCCGACGAGCTACCAAACTGCTCCATCCCGCGTCTACTATAATATATATGATATGCTAAAAAGATAAATAATGCAATAATAATCTTGGTACCGAAGACGGGAGTTGAACCCGTAAACCCGAATATTAGGGCACTACCACCTCAAGGTAGCGTGTTTACCAATTTCACCACCTCGGTAAAAATTTTACTTATATCTATTTATATTATTTAGTTTAAAATTTTTTTCGTATTTTTTTACGTTAATATTATTCAATAATAAACTAATAATAAAAAATAAAGATGTAAGAAAAATAATACTTCTAGTTAATATTTTATTGGACACATTTGTATTAAATGGTGATTTTGTATTACTTGATGACTCATTAATATCTATATCATCATTATCTTGAAACATAATAATACTAATTAAAATTAATGAAAAAAAAATAAACAAAATCAATAATAATCTATACATAAAAACCAATAAAGTAATTTTCTAATCAAATATTAATAAATATTAATTATACTTAAATTAATAATAATTACAATATAAATTTTAATTTTTTATAAATAAAATTTTTTTATATCATTTTTTATATATTTGACTATTAAATTAATTTTATTTTTATTAAAATATTTATTATTTCTATATTAATTAAAATTTTTTTTAATTATATTTTATCTAATAAGATTAAATTTACTAAAGTTTTATCTTTAAATTTATCTATTTTTTAAAAAATAATTGAAAACTTAAATTATTAATTTTATATCAATAATTTTTTTTATAAAGATTGGTATTGTTTAAAATAATATTTAATATTATATAAATAATCTAATTATTATTTATTTCATTAATACCTAAGTGATTTAATATTATTAATCTATTAATATCTCTTTTATTATCGCTAATTCTTAAATTTTTTTTATATTTAATATTTTTTTTTTAATTAACTAGATTAATAAAATTATATATATTATTAAAATTAATATTATTAAAATAATTTTTAAAAATATAATTTTTTAAAATTTTTAATAATTATAATATTTAAAAAAATATTATTTATTTTATAAAAAATATTTTATTTTATTATTAATTTAAATATTATTAATAATAAATTTTATGATATTAATATAATTAATACTTAAATTAATTTTTATTATTTTAATAATTAAAATTAATAATAAAAGTAAAAATTATTTATAAATAATTAATTTTAAATAAAAAATTTTTAAATTTTAAATATTTCTTTAATTAATAATAAATACTTAAAATTTTATGTTTTGTGTAATGATAATATTTTGATATTTTTTCTGAAAGTATTTTATATTAACTATATTTAATTTTATTATAAAATTATAAATTATTAAAAATATTTTTAATATGACTAAAATTTTAGTTTTTTAAAAATATTTATGATATTTCATATCATGAACTATCTCATAGTTTCATAAAATATCATAAATTATTTATTTTTTAAAATTTTATTTTTTTTTATCCCATTCAGGAGGTCTAACTTCTTTTCTAGCCATTAAATCATCAATTTGTATAATTCCTATTGTTTCATATTTAATAAGTATATTTTTCATAGCATGTAAAATATCAATATTATCTTGTAAGATTTTAAAAGATCTATTATAATTTTCTTGTATTAAATGTTTAACTTCTTGATCAATTATTTTTGCTGTTTCGTCTGACATATGTTTAGCTTTAGCAACTGATCTTCCTAAAAAAATTTCACCTTCTTCCTCTGAATATAGTAAAGGTCCTAATTTTTTTGAAAAACCCCATTGAGTCACCATATTTCTTGCAATATTAGTAGCAATTTTAATATCATTAGATGATCCTGTTGATACATATTTTTCTCCATAAATTATTTCTTCAGCAATTCTTCCGCCATATAATGTAGATATTTTGCTTTCTAATTTTTGTCTACTTATACTAATTATATCAATTTCAGGCAAAAAAAATGTTACTCCTAATGCTCTTCCTCTTGGAATAATGGTAACTTTATGTACTGGATCATGATCTGGAACTAATCTTCCTATAATTACATGTCCGGCTTCATGATAAGCAGTTGCTTCTTTTTGTTTTTCTGTCATAACTAAAGAACGTCTTTCTGTACCCATTAGAATTTTATCTTTTGCTTTTTCTAATTCTAACATAGAAACAAAATTATAATTTTGACGAGCTGCTAATAAAGCTGCTTCATTTATTAGATTTGCTAAATCAGCTCCTGAAAAACCTGGAGTTCCTCTAGCTAAAATTTTTAAATCTACTTCTTTAGAAATAGGAATATTTTTAATATGTATTTTTAATACTTGTTCCCTGCCTCTAATATCTGGTAAACCAACAATTACTTGACGATCAAAACGTCCAGGTCTCAAAAGAGCTGGATCTAACACATCAGGACGATTAGTAGCTGCAATTACTATGATACTTTCATTATTATTAAATCCATCCATTTCTACTAACATTTGGTTTAATGTCTGTTCTCTTTCATCATGTCCACCTCCTAAACCTGCCCCTCTTTGTCTTCCTACGGCATCTATTTCATCAATAAAAATAATACATGGAGCTAATTTTTTAGCTTTATTAAACATATCTCTTACTCTAGAAGCACCTACACCAACAAACATTTCTACAAAATCAGAACCAGAAATAGTAAAAAATGGTACTTTTGATTCTCCTGCAATAGCTTTAGCTAATAATGTTTTTCCTGTTCCTGGGGGGCCTACCATTAAAATTCCTTTAGGAATTTTACCTCCTAATTTTTGAAATTTTTTAGGTTCTTTTAAATAATCAACTAATTCTTTAACTTCTTCTTTTGCTTCATCACATCCTGCAACATCATTAAATGTTATTTTTATTTGGTCTACTTTTAACATTCGAGCTTTACTTTTTCCAAAAGATAAAGCTCCTTTACTACTATTTTGTAGTTGACGAATAAAGAAAATCCAAATTCCGATTAATAAAAACATCGGAAACCATGAAATAAAAATAGATAATAATATGCTAGGTTTTTGAAGAGGTTCTCCTAATATTTTTATATTTTTTGAAAATAGTATTTTTAGTAAATTTGAATCATGCATTGGTAAATAAGTAATATAATTACTATGATCTTTTCTAAAAACATGAATTTTTCTACCATTAATACTTGTTTTAATTATTTTATTTTGATTAACTTCAGATAAAAAAGTTGAATATGAAATTTGAATTTTTTTATTAAATTTATTTAAATTTAAACTCTGGAAAACAGATATAAATATGACTGTAATCGCTAACCAGAGAATTAGGTTTTTTGCCATATCGTTCAAAGAGTAGCCCCTTGTAACTTTGTAATATATTTTATATTAATTTTGATATCCTTTTGCAACAATATAAATTTCACTTGATTGAGATCTTGAAGCATTAGGTTTTCTAATTTTAACTATTTTAAATATAGAATTAATTTTATTGTAAAACTGATTTAATCCTTTATTTTGAAAAGTTTTTACTAAAAAAGTTCCATTATATTTTAATTGAGAATAACATAAATTTAATGCTAATTTATTTAAATAAATAATATTCGGTATATCTATTTCTTTTATACCAGAAAAATTAGGAGATATATCAGACATTATCATATGTACTTTAATTTTATTAATTTTTTTTATAATTTTATTTAAAAAAATAGAATTACATACATTACCTTGGTAAAAATCAACATTTTTAATATAATTCATCGGTAATATATCAAATGCTATAATTTTCCCTTTATTACCAATTTTTAATGAAGCAAAACTAGACCATCCTCCAGGAGAAGATCCTAAATCAATTATTTTCATATCTTTTTTAAAAATTTTATCTATTTTTTCTATTTCTGCTAGTTTAAACCATGATCGTGATCTATATTTACTAATATTTTTTTTAGTTTTTTGTATATAAAAATCTTTAAAATTATTTTTTAACCATTTTTTAGATTTTTTATTTTTTTTATAATTCATAAAAATTATTTATTAATTAATAATACTAAATATTTATAATATTAAATAATTTATGCATAATTATATCAAAATTTTTTAAATATTACAATTTGTAAAAATAAACTTATATTATAACTATTTTAGTAATTAAAATATTTTCATTAAATTATAAAAAACTATTTTTAATTAATGAACTAAAAAGATATTAAAAATATTTTAATATCTTTTATTTTTAATATTTTAAATATATAAATATAAAATTTTTTAAAATATATTTTTAGTTAGCATTTAATAATTCGGTTAAATTAGCAGCAGCAGAATCTACTGAAGAAATCTTATTTGTTTTATTATTGACATTTTTTTTATTAACACGATTTGTATGATAAGAATATCCAGTTCCAGCAGGAATTAACCTACCTACAATTACATTTTCTTTTAATCCCTTTAATTTATCACTTTTTCCTGCTACAGAAGATTCTGTTAAAACTCTTGTTGTTTCTTGAAAAGAAGCAGCTGAAATAAAAGAAGAAGTTGCTAAAGATGCTTTAGTAATACCTAATAAATCACGATTATATAATGCTATATTTTTACCTTTTTCTTTTAATTCTTTATTTTTTTTCTTAATTAAAGAAACTTCTACTTGTTCTCCTTCTAAAAAATTGGAATCTCCCATTTTTATTATAGTAGCTTTACGTAACATTTGACGTACAATAACTTCTATATGTTTATCATTAATTTTTACTCCTTGTAATCGATAAACATCTTGTACCTCATTAATTATATAATTAGTAACAGCATTAACACCTCTTAATCGTAAAATATCATGAGCAGATTCAGGACCGTCTGAAATAATATCACCTTTATTTATTAATTCACCTTCAAAAACATTAATTTGTCTCCATTTTGGTATCATCTCTTCATATGGTTCAATATCTGAATTCATAGGAGTAATTATTATTCTTCTTTTACCTTTAGTTTCTTTACCAAAAGAAATAATACCACTAATTTCAGCTAAAATAGCTGCATCTTTAGGTTTTCTTGCTTCAAATAAATCTGCTACGCGAGGAAGTCCTCCAGTAATATCTTTAGTACCTCCAGATTCTTGAGGTACTTTTGCTAAAACATCACCTATATTAATATTATTACCATCTTTTAAATGTATAATAGATTTATTAGGTAAAAAATAATGTGCTAACATATCTGTACCAGGTATAATTATATCTTTATCATTATGATCTAAAATTTTAATCATAGGTCTGAAATCTTTACCTATAGAGGGTCTTTCTGAACTATCTAGAACAACAATAGATGATAATCCTGTTAAATCATCAGTTTGTTTTATAATTGTTTGTCCTTCTAACATATCAACAAATTTAATTTTACCACTAACTTCAGTAATTACTGGTCTTGTATGTGGATCCCAATATGAAACTACTTCTCCAGAAATAATATTAGATCCATTTTTTTTTGTTATTATAGCACCATAAGGTATTTTATAACTTTCTATAATTTTATTTAAATGATTAATAACTTTTAATTCAGCATTTCTAGAAATTACTACTAATTTATTAGCAGAATTTATTACTGATTTTACATTTATTAATTTTATAATTCCATTGTCTTTTACCTGAATGCTAGATTCTGCGGCAGATCTTGATGCAGCCCCTCCAATATGGAAAGTTCTCATTGTTAATTGGGTACCCGGTTCTCCTATAGATTGAGCTGCAATAACCCCTATTGCTTCTCCTTTATTTATAATATGGCCCCTAGCTAAATCACGACCATAACAATATGAACATACACCAAAATGAGTTTCACAACTAACAACTGATCTAACTTTAATAGTATCAATAGAATATTGTTCTAATATATGACAATATTTTTCATTTAATAATGTATTTCTATAAATTAGAATTGTTTTTCCATCTTTTTTAAAAATATTTTCAGCAGTAACTCTACCTAAAACTCTTTCTTTTAATGATTCTTTTATATCTCCTCCTGTTATAATAGAAGAAATTCTTATTCCTTCTAAAGTTAAACAATCATCTTCTGTTATAACTAAGTCTTGAGCAACATCTACTAATCTTCTAGTTAAATATCCAGAATTAGCTGTTTTCAAAGCAGTATCAGCTAATCCTTTTCTTGCTCCATGAGTAGAAATAAAATATTGTAAAACATTTAAACCTTCTCTAAAATTTGCAATAATTGGAGTTTCGATAATAGAACCATCAGGTTTTGCCATTAAACCTCTCATACCCGCTAATTGCCTGATTTGTGCAGCTGAACCTCTAGCACCAGAATCTGCCATCATAAAAATATTATTAAAAGAACTTTGTTCAACCATTAATCCTTTTTTATTAATTACTTTTTCAACTGATAAATTTTTCATCATAGCTTTAGCTACTTTTTCATTAGCTGCTGCCCAAATATCAATAACTTTATTATATCTTTCACCAGAAGTAACAAGACCTGATTGAAATTGTTCTTGAATTTCAGTTACTTCATCTTCTGCTTCATTAATAATTTCAGTTTTATTATTAGGTATAACAATATCATCTATACCTACAGAAGCACCTGATTTAGCTGCATAATAAAAACCAGTATACATAATTTGATCTGCAAAAATAACTGTAGATTTTAATCCTAAAATTCGATAACATGTATTTAACATTTGAGAAATATCTTTTTTTCCTAAAGTTTTATTTACCATAGAATATGGTATTCCTTTAGGAACTTGAGTCCAAAAAATAGCTCTTCCAATTGTAGTATTAACAATAATAGTATTTTTAAGTAATTTATTTGTTAATAAATCCTTAGTATATTCTGTAATTTTAATTTTTACACAAGCATGTAGATCAGCCTGTCCTATATTATAAGCACGCTCTGCCTCCTTAGGACCTGTTAATATCATTCCCTCCCCATATGCATTAATTTTGTCTTTAGTCATATAATATATTCCTAATACCACATCTTGTGATGGTACAATAATTGGTTCTCCATTTGCTGGAGATAAAATATTATTAGTAGACATCATCAAAATTCTTGCTTCTAATTGAGCTTCTAATGTTAAAGGAATATGTACAGCCATTTGATCACCATCAAAATCAGCATTATATGCGGCACATACTAGAGGATGTAATTGTATTGCTTTACCTTCGATTAAAATTGGTTCAAAAGCTTGTATACCTAATCTATGTAAAGTAGGAGCTCTATTTAATAATACAGGATGTTCTTTTATTACTTCATCTAATATATCCCATACTATTGAGTCTTCTTTCTCTACCATTTTTTTTGCAGCTTTAATAGTAGTAGCAAAACCCTTTATTTCTAATTTACCATATATAAATGGTTTAAATAATTCTAATGCCATTTTTTTAGGCAAACCACATTGGTGTAAACGTAAATAAGGTCCTACAGTTATAACAGACCTTCCTGAATAATCTACTCTTTTACCTAATAAATTTTGTCTAAATCTTCCTTGTTTTCCTTTAATCATATCTGCTAATGATTTTAAAGGACGTTTGTTAGAACCTGTTATAGCTTTACCTCTTCTACCATTATCTAGTAATGCATCTACTGCTTCTTGTAACATTCTTTTTTCATTTTTTATTATAATATCAGGTGCTGATAATTCTAATAAACGTTTTAATCTATTATTACGATTAATAACACGACGATATAAATCATTTAAATCTGATGTTGCAAATCTTCCTCCATCTAAAGGAACTAAAGGTCTTAAATCAGGAGGTAAAACAGGTAAAACTGTCATTATCATCCATTCTGGTTTATTACCTGAATATATAAAAGATTCTAATAATTTTATTCTTTTAGCTATTTTTTTTCTTTTAGTATCTGAATTTGTATTATTTAAATCATTACGTAATATTTTACATTCTTGTTTTAAATTAATATTTTTTAATAAATATTGTATAGCTTCTGCGCCTATTTTTGCTTCAAATTCATTTCCAAATTCTTCTAATAAATCTAAATACTGTTCTTCAGATAAAATTTGTTTTTTTTCTAATGAAGTAATACCTTCATCTATCACAACATAAGATTCAAAATATAAAATTTTTTCTATATTTTTTAAAGGCATATTTAGTAACAATCCTATCCTAGAAGGTAATGATTTTAAAAACCATATATGTGCAATTGGAGAAGCTAATTCAATATGACCCATTCGATCTCTTCTTACTTTTGTTTGTGTAACTTCGACTCCACATTTTTCACAAACAACACCTCTATGTTTTAGACGTTTATATTTACCACATAAACATTCATAATCTTTAATAGGTCCAAAAATACGAGCACAGAATAAACCATCTCTTTCTGGTTTAAAAGTACGATAATTAATTGTTTCAGGTTTTTTTACTTCTCCAAAAGACCAAGATTTTATCATATCAGAAGAAGCTAAAGAAAGTTTTATTGCATCAAATTCTTCTATTTTATTTTGTGATTTTAAAAAATTAAATAAATCTTTCACAAATTTATTACCTCAATCATATTATGAATCAGTAAAAATATTTAATATTAAATAATTATTTATTTTCTAAATTAATATTTATACCTAATGAACGTATTTCTTTAAGTAACACATTAAAAGATTCTGGAATTCCAGCTTCCATTTGATGATTTCCATCAACAATATTTTTATACATTTTTGTTCTACCATTTACATCATCAGATTTAATAGTTAACATTTCTTGCAAAGTATATGCTGCTCCATATGCTTCTAACGCCCAAACTTCCATTTCTCCAAATCTTTGTCCACCAAATTGTGCTTTTCCACCTAATGGTTGTTGAGTTACAAGGCTATATGATCCGGTAGATCTAGCGTGCATTTTATCATCTACTAAATGATTTAATTTCAACATATACATGTATCCTACAGTTACTGGTCTTTCAAAAACTTCACCTGTACGTCCATCATATAATTTAATTTGTCCAGAAATTGGTATATTTGATAATTTTAATAATTCTTTTATTTCCTTTTCTTGCGCACCATCAAAAACTGGCGTAGCAATAGGCATTCCTTGTTTTAGATTATTAGCAAGTAAAATAATTTCATTATCAGTAAAATTATTTAAATTTATTTTTTGACATATATTATTTCCAACATTATATGCTTTATGTAAAAAAATACGTATCTTTTCTATATTTATTTTTTCTTTTAATAAAATATTAATTTGATTTCCAATGCCTTTAGCCGCCATTCCTAAATGAGTTTCTAAAATTTGACCTATATTCATTCTAGATGGAACACCTAATGGATTTAAAACAATATCAATAGGAATACCATTTTCATCATAAGGCATATCTTCTACGGGACAAATCTTAGAAATCACGCCTTTATTCCCATGTCTTCCCGCCATTTTATCACCTGGTTGTATTTGTCTTTTAACTGCTAAATTTACTTTAATAATTTTTAAGATACCAGGAGCTAAATCATTTCCTTGTGTAATTTTAATTTTTTGTAATTCTATTTTTTTTTTAAAAATATCTTTTATTTTTTTAAATTGTTTAATAAAATTAACTAATTCTTTTTGTTTATTTTCATCTTTTAAAGAGATAGAATTAATGAAATTAATATCAAAATTTTTTATATTTTCTTTATTAAGAAAATTATTTTTTAATAAAAAATTTTTTATATTTAATAATATATTTGTTTCAAAAATTTTTTGTTCAGCAAATAAATCTTCTTTAATTTGTTTTAATTGCATTTCTTCAATTTCTATTGTTCTTTTATCTTTTTTAACTCCTTCTCTTGTAAAAATTTGTACATCAATAACTGTACCATATACTCCATTAGGAACTCTTAAAGAAGTGTCTTTAACATCAGAAGCTTTTTCGCCAAAAATAGCACGTAATAATTTTTCTTCTGGCGATAATTGCGTTTCTCCTTTAGGAGTTACCTTACCTACAAGAATATCTCCATTTTTTACTTCAGCACCAATATATACAATTCCACATTCATCAAGTTTAGATAAAGAAGATTCACTGACATTAGGTATGTCTGATGTAATTTCTTCTGGTCCTAATTTTGTATCACGAGATATACAAGATAATTCTTGTATATGTATAGTAGTAAATTTATCTTCTTGAATAATTTTTTCTGATAATAAAATAGAATCTTCAAAATTATAACCATTCCAAGGCATAAAAGCTACTCTCATGTTTTGACCAAGTGCTAGTTCTCCCAAATCTGTAGCAGGACCATCTGCTAATACATCACCTTTTTTAATTAATTCTCCTAAATTTACACATGGAGTTTGATTAATACATGTATTTTGATTAGATCTTGTATATTTTTCTAAATGATATATATCTATATTATTTTTATTATCAATAATATCATTTATTTTAACAATAATACGAGAAGCATCAACATATTGTATAATTCCAGAATTTTTAGCAATAACAGTAACTCCTGAGTCGATTGCTACAATTCTTTCCATCCCTGTTCCCACTAAAGGTTTCTCTGCTTTTAATGTTGGAACTGCTTGTCTCTGCATATTAGCTCCCATTAAAGCACGATTAGCATCATCATGCTCTAAAAAAGGAATTAAAGAAGCACCTATAGAAACAATTTGTTGTGTAGAAACATCCATATAATGGATTTGTTCTTTTTTAAATAAACTTGATTCATTTTTATAACGACATGTAATAAATTCATCAATAATATATCCATATTTATTAATATTAATATTAGCTTGTGCAATAATAAAATTTCCTTCTTCAATTGAAGATAAATAATTAATTTTATCAGTAACAAATCCGTTTTTAACTACTCTATATGGTGATTCTAAAAATCCATATTCATTTGTTCTAGCATAAATTGATAATGAATTTATTAAACCTATATTAGGACCTTCTGGAGTTTCAATAGGACATATTCTTCCATAATGTGTAGGATGTACATCTCTAACTTCAAAACCAGCTCTTTCTCGAGTTAATCCTCCTGGTCCTAAAGCAGAAATACGACGTTTATGTGTAATTTCTGATAATGGATTATTTTGATCCATAAATTGTGATAATTGACTAGAACAAAAAAATTCTTTTAATGCAGCGGAAATAGGTTTAGAATTAATCATGTCTTGAGGCATTAAAGTATCTAAATCACCTAAAGATAATCTTTCTTTAACTGCTCTTTCAACTCTTATTAAACCTATACGAAATTGATTTTCTGCCATTTCTCCAATAGAACGAATTCTTCTATTTCCTAAATGATCAATATCATCAACATTTCCTTTACCATTACGAATGCTAATTAATTTTTTAATAACGTCAACAATATCTTCTTTACTTAAAATTCCTTTTCCAGAAATACATTCACGCAATAAAGAACGATTAAATTTCATTCTTCCTACAGGAGATAAATCATATCTATCTTCTACAAAAAATAATTTTTTAAATAATGCTTCTGCTGCTTCTTTTGTAGGTGGTTCTCCAGGACGCATCATTCTATAAATTTCTACTAAAGCATCTAAACGATTAGATGTACTATCTAATTTTAATGTTTCAGAAATATAAGAACCATGATCTAGATCATTAGTAAAAATAGTTTCAATAGTATTATAATTTTTAAAAATTTTATTAATAATATTTATTGATAAAGGAAAATTTGTAGAAATAATTACTTCTCCTGTTTTTTTATCTATATAATCTTTTGTAACTATTTTTCCTACCATATATTCTATAGGAATATTAATACATGTTACTTTATCTTTTATTAAATGATTAATATGACGTATAGTAATTCTTTTTCCTTTTTCTATATAAGTCATATTATTATATTTAATATTAAAAAAAGCTGTTTCTCCTCTTAATCTATCTGGTATTAATATCATTGATATTTGATTATTTTTTATTTTATAAATATTTTTTTTAAAAAAAATATTTAATATTTCTTCTATATTATAACCTAAAGCACGTAAAATAATTGTAACTGGTAATTTTCTTCTTCTATCTATCCGAACAAAAATATTATCTTTAGGATCAAATTCAAAATCTAACCAAGAACCTCTATAAGGAATAATACGAGCATTATATAATATTTTTCCTGATGAATGTGTTTTACCTTTATCACTATCGAAAAAAACTCCTGGACTTCTATGTAATTGGGAAACTACAACACGTTCAATACCGTTAACTATAAAAGTACCATTTTTTGTCATTAATGGGATTTCTCCCATATATACTTCTTGTTCCTTTATATTTTTAATTAATAATTCAGGTTTATCTTTATCATATATAATTAATCGTAATATCGCTCTAACAGGTGCAGCATAGGTCATACCTCTTGTATGACATTCTTTGACATTAAAAAGTGATTTTCCTAAACGATAACTTAAATATTCTAACTTAGAATAACCACTATAACTAGATATAGGAAAAATACTCTTAAATGCAGCTTCTAAACCATATTTTCCTTTAGGGTCTTTTTTTATAAATTTTTTAAATGAATCTATTTGAATAGAAAGTAAATATGGAATATTTAAAATCTGTGGTCTTTTTCCAAAATTTTTACGAATACGTTTTTTTTCAGTTTGAGAATAAACCATATGGTTCCTCAGTTATCTGATAAATTAAATAATTTAATTAAATTAATATCTATTTGTATAAATAATATTTATATAAATAAAATTTTTATTAAAGTTTTTATAAAATTATTTAATTTCTATTTCCGCTCCGGAAATTTTTAATTTAGATTCTAAATCTAATGCTTCTTCTTTAGTAATAGATTCTTTTAATATAACAGGAGCTGATTCAACTAAATCTTTAGCTTCTTTTAATCCTAAATTCATTATACTCCTAACAGCTTTTATTACTGAAATTTTATTATTTCCTATACTTTTTAAGTAGATAGTAAATTCTGTTTGTTCTACTTTTTTTTCTTGATTTTTGTTACTAATTTCTTCATTTTTTATAATACTAGAAACACCAAATTTTTTTTCTATAGAACTTATTAATTCCATTATGTCCATAATAGACATAGATTCTATAGCTTCTATTATTTGTTCTTTAGTTATTGGCATAATACTTTCCTAAAAATAATAAGAATATTTTATTAAAATAAAACAAATTTATTTTATATTTTTAATTATAAGTAAAATTTTAAGAAATTGTCCTATAGAAATATTTTTTATAATTATTAAAAAACGTGTGATTGCTTCTTTATATGTAGGTAATTCTGCTAAAAGATCAATATTTTCACTATTTATTATTTTATTATTAAATGAAGCTGCTTTAATTTTTAAATTTTCATCTAATTTACTAAATTCTTTAATTAAACGAGCAGCGGCACCAGGATGCTTAAGAGAATAAGCTATTAATATAGGGCCGTGTATTAATGAATCTAAACATTGAAAATTACTATTTTTTATTATTAATTTTAATAATTTATTTCTTATAATATTTATAACAACATTATTTTCTCTACTTTTTTTTCTTAATTTATTTAAATTATTACTATTAACACCACAAAAATCAACTATTACAGCTGATAAAGCAATTTTATTTATTTGACTTATTTTTGCAACAATCATTTTTTTTTTTGTAATATTTAAAGACATTATAAGATTATTGCACTCCTGATTTTATAAAAAATTATTATTGTATTATACAGTATAGATTATATTAAAACATTAAATTTTTATTAAAAACTATAACTTTAATATAAAAAATTTGTAAAGAAAAATATTAATTTATTAAATTTATGCAATCTTTAGTAATTTCTATAGAAATTCCCATAGTAGATGATATACATATTTTTTTAAAAAAATTACCTTTTAATTTTATTGGTTTATATTTTTTTAAAATTTTTAATAAATTTATTAAATTTTCTTTAATTTTAATATTTTCAAAATTAATTTTACCTATATTAGTATGAATAATACCATTTTTATCATTACGAAAATTAATTTGCCCATTACGTATTTTTTCTATTGTTTCAGTTATATTATTTGTTATTGTTCCTAATTTAGGATTAGGCATTAATCCTTTAGGTCCTAAAATAGGTCCTAATTTACTAACTATATTCATAGCTTCTGGAGTAGATATTACTACATCAAATTTTTTTTCTCCATTAGTAATTTTTGTTGATAAATCATCCATTCCTATTAATTTTACTCCTAATTTTTTTGCTTGCTGTGCTTCTTGCCCATCAGCAAAAACAGCTAATCTTATATTTTTTCCGGTACCATGGGGTAAACAAACACTACCTCTAATATTTTGTTCTGTTTTTTTAGGATTTATACCTAAATTTATAGAAACATCAATACTTTCAATAAATTTTACTTTACTTAGTAATTTTAAATTATTAAGAGCATTTTCAATAGAAAATTGTTTTTTTAAATTTATGTTTTTATACATATAATCCATACGTTTTGTTAATTTTACCATTATATTTTAATCCTCAACAATTAATCCCATTGAACGAGCAGTTCCTTCTATAGAAGACATCATAGATTTAATATTAATTCCAGTCATATCAATATATTTAATTTCTGCAATTTTTCTTATTTGTTCTTGTGTTATCGAACCTATTTTATCTATTTTAGGTTTATTAGATCCTTTTTTAATTCCTAATATTTTTTTTATTATTGCAGATACTGGAGGAGTTTTTGTAATAAATGTAAAAGTTTTATCGACATAAATTGTAATTATTACTGGTATAGGAGTGCCTTTTTCTAGGCTATTTGTTTTTAAATTAAAATCTTTACAAAAATTCATAATATTTACACCATGCTGTCCTAGCGCAGGGCCAATAGGAGGACTAGGATTTGCATTACCAGCAGGTACTTGTAACTTAACATAAGTTTTAATTTTTTTTGCCATAAATATATCTCAATTAATTATTTAAAATAAAAAAGATTTAGATTTTTTATTATTATAAATATTTATCCTTTTTCTACTTGACGAAAATCTAAATCTACAGGAGTAGATCTACCAAAAATAGATACGGAAACTTTTAATCTACTTTTTTCATAATCTACTTCTTCTACTATCCCATTAAAATCAGAAAAAGGACCGTCTTTAACTCTAATCATTTCTCCTGGTTCAAATATTGTTTTTGGTCTAGGTTTATCACCAATTTGTTGTAAACGTCCTATAATTGTATCTACTTCTTTATCATTAATAGGTATAGGATTATCAGATGTACCTCCGATAAAACCTAGAACTTTAGGTATACCACGTACTAGATGCCAACTTAATTCTTTCATTATCATATGAATTAATATATATCCTGGAAAAAATTTACGATCACTTTTATATTTTTGTCCTCCACGTATTTCAATTATAGCTTCAGTTGGAACTAAAATTTTACCAAATAATTTATTCATATTATGAATTTTTATATATTCTTTTAATGAATTTACAATGCGATGCTCAAAACCAGAACGAACTTGAATAACATACCATTTTTTTTTTAAAGATTTATTCATTTTTATGTCCTAGTTCCAGTTAAAAATGATATTAAATAAATCAAAATACTATCTAATATATAAAAAATAATAGAGATTGTTATAATAATTATTATTATAATTAAAGTTGTATGCCAAGTATCTTTATAAGTAGGCCATACAACTTTACGGGTTTCTATACGAGCATCATATATAAAAGAAAATAATTCTTGACCTTTTTTTGTAGATAATGTAATAAAACTTACTAAAGTAAATATAAAAAAAAATAAAACTAAACGAATAGAAAAATTTATATTTTGATAATTATAATTTAAAATTATAGTAATAATTAATAAAGCTACACTTATAATCCATTTTATAATATCGATCATATATTTATTTATATTTTTTTTAAATTTTACAATATTCATTGTATATTAACCAATAAAAAACTAATATAGAATAATATATAAATTATCAAGAAATTTTACTAATAATTTATTAAATATTTTTAAAATATTTATAAAAAAGTCAAAGTAATTAATTATTTTGCTAATCTTCTTTTATATTATTTTTATTGTAAAACCTTAGTAACTACTCCTGCACCAACAGTACGTCCTCCTTCACGAATTGCAAAACGTAAACCATTAGTCATTGCTATAGGATTAATTAATGTAACAACCATATTAATATTATCTCCAGGCATAACCATTTCAATATTAGAAGGTAATTCTATAGTTCCAGTTACATCTGTAGTTCTAAAATAAAACTGGGGACGATATCCTTTAAAAAATGCTGTATGTCTTCCACCTTCATCTTTAGATAAAATATAAACTTCAGCTTCAAATTTAGTATGTGGTTTAATTGATCCTGGTTTAGCTAAAACCTGTCCTCTTTCTATATCTTCTCTTTTTATTCCTCTAAGAAGAATACCTACATTTTCACCAGCACGTCCTTCATCTAATAATTTACGAAACATTTCTACTCCAGTACAAATAGATTTTATAGTATTTCTGATACCTATAATTTCTACTTCTTCTCCTACTTTTATAACCCCTCTTTCTACTCTTCCTGTTACTACAGTACCTCTACCTGAAATTGAAAAAACATCTTCTATTGGTAACAGAAAAGGTTTATCAATAGCTCTTATAGGATTAGGTATATAGTTATCTAAAGAATCTGCTAATTCAAATATTTTTTTTTCCCATTTTTTATCACCTTCAAGTGCTTTAAGAGCAGATCCTTGAATAATAGGAGTAGTATCTCCTGGAAAATTATATTGTGTTAATAAATCACGTACTTCCATTTCTACTAATTCTAATAATTCATCATCATCAACCATATCACATTTATTAAGAAAAACTATAATATAAGGTACTCCTACTTGTCTTGCTAACAAAATATGTTCTCTAGTTTGAGGCATAGGTCCATCTGTAGCAGCTACTACTAATATAGCTCCATCCATTTGAGCTGCTCCTGTAATCATATTTTTTACATAATCAGCATGTCCAGGACAATCTACATGTGCATAATGACGATCTTTAGTATCATACTCAACATGAGATGTATTTATAGTTATACCTCTGGCTTTTTCTTCTGGAGCATTATCAATTTGATCAAAAGCTTTTGCTGCGCCACCGTATTTTTTAGATAAAACAGTTGTTATAGCTGATGTTAAAGTTGTTTTTCCATGATCAACATGTCCTATAGTACCTACATTAATATGAGTTTTAGAGCGTTCAAATTTTTCTTTAGACACAAGATAATATCCTTCTAAATAAAGTAAGTGTATATAATTTATACTAAAATTCTATGATTTAGATCTAGATTCAATAATTATTTTTGCAATATTATTAGGTGCTTCAGTATATTTTAAAAATTCCATAGTATATGATGCTCGTCCCTTACTATAAGAACGTAAATCAGTAGCATAACCAAACATTTCTGATAATGGTACACAAGCACTTATAGTCTTTCCAGTAGGAATATTATTCATACCTTCTATAATTCCTCTTCTACGATTTAAATCTCCAATTACATCCCCCATATATTCTTCAGGAGTTTCAACTTCTACTTTCATTATAGGTTCAAGTAAAATAGGATTAGCTTTTTTAAATGCATTTTTAAATGCAATTGAGGCTGCTACCTTAAAAGCTAATTCAGAAGAATCTACATCATGATAAGATCCAAAATGAAGTCTCACTGCAATATTTACTACAGGGTAATTTGCCATAGGACCTGATTTTAACTGTTCCTGAATACTTTTATCTATAGCTGAAATATATTCATTAGGTATTACACCACCTTTTATATCATTAGTAAATAAATAACCTACATTATTTTTTTGTTTTTTTAATGGAGAAATATCAATTACTACATGACCATATTGTCCTCTTCCACCTGTTTGTTTAATATATTTACCTTCTATATTATTTACACTATCTTGTATAGTTTCTCGATAAGAAACTTGAGGTTTACCAATATTAGCAGATATATTAAATTCTCTTTTCATTCTATCAACAATTATTTCTAAATGTAATTCACCCATTCCAGCAATAATAGTTTGATTTGTTTCTTGATCTGTCCAAGTTTTTAAAGAAGGATCTTCTTTAATAAGACGATGTAATGCTAAACCCATTTTTTCTTGATCTATTTTAGTTTTAGGTTCTATAGCAATAGATATAACAGGTTCAGGAAATTCCATTGTTTCTAAGATAATACATTCATTAATATTACATAATGTATCTCCTGTTGTAACATTTTTTAATCCAATAGCAGCTGCAATATCACCAGCATAAACTTTTTTTATTTCTTCTCTTTTATTAGCATGCATTTGAACAATTCTACCAATACGTTCTTTTTGTTTTTTTATAGGATTATATATAATTTCTCCACTACTAATAGTTCCTGAATATACTCTAAAAAAAGTTAAATTACCTACAAAAGAATCATTAGCTATTTTAAATGCTAGTGCAGAAAATAATTCATTATCATTAGCATTACGAGTTATTAACATTTTTTTATTATTGTCAGATATACCTTGAATTGGAGGAATATCTGAAGGTGATGGTAAATAATCAATTACTGCATCTAATAATGCTTGTACACCTTTATTTTTAAAGGCTGAACCACATGTTATTAAAGTAATTTCGTTATTTATTACTCTTCTTCTTAAAGAAGATTTAATTTCTTTTATAGAAATTTCTAAACCATTTAAATATTTTTCTAATAATATTTCATTAGTTTCAACTGCAGTTTCTATTAATTTTTGACGCCATAATTTAACTTCTTTTTTCATATTTATGGGTATATCAATATAATTACAACTTATTCCTTGATCATTTTCATTCCAATTTAATGCTTTCATTTGTATTAGATCAATAATTCCAGTAAATTTATCTTCTGAACCTATTGGTAATTGCAATGGAACAGCTTCTGTTAATAAATTATCTTGTATTTGTTTAATAACTTTTATAAAGTTAGCTCCCATTCTATCCATTTTATTGATAAAAGCAATTCTAGGTACTTTATATTTATTTGCTTGTCTCCATACTGTTTCTGATTGAGGTTGTACTCCTCCTACAGCACAATAAATCATTACAACTCCATCTAATATTCTCATGGAACGTTCTACTTCAATTGTAAAATCTACATGTCCTGGTGTATCAATAATGTTAATTCTATGTGATTTATATTGATTAAACATTCCTGACCAAAATGCTGTAGTAGCAGCCGAAGTAATAGTAATACCTCTTTCTTGTTCTTGTGCCATCCAATCCATTGTAGCAGCACCATCATGAACCTCGCCTATTTTATGATTTACTCCTGTATAAAATAAAATTCTTTCAGTTGTAGTAGTTTTACCAGCATCAATATGTGCGCTAATACCAATATTACGATATCGTTTTATAGGAGTTGTCCTACTCATATATTATTCCTCTATTTTATTATATAAAAAATTTCAACATTATATTAAATATTATTTTTTAATAAAAAAATAAAATATTAATTTAGCTACAACATATTTTATTGATTAATTTTTTCATTTTTATTTTAGATTTAAATTACTTAAATTTTATTTTTAGTAATATTTTTACCAACGATAATGAGCAAATGCTTTATTAGCTTCTGCCATTTTATGTATTTCTTCACGTTTTTTAACTGCATTTCCTTTATTTTCTAAAGCATCTAAAATTTCATTAGTTAATTTTAAAATCATAGATTTTTCTTGTCTTTTTCTTGCAGCATTAACTAACCAACGCATTGCTAAAGTATTTCTTCTTGTAGGTCTTATTTCTACAGGAACTTGATATGTTGATCCTCCTACTCTTCTTGATTTTACTTCAACTATAGGTTTTACATTTTCTAATGCACTTAAAAAAATATCTATTTCATTTTTTCCTATTTTTTTTTTAATTCTTCTTAAAGAAGAATAAACAATAAATTCTGCAATAGATTTTTTACCACTTACCATAAGTAAATTTATAAATTTAGCTACTAAATCTGATTCAAATTGAGGATCTGGTAGTATTTTACGTTGATTAATTATACGTCTACGAGGCATAGTAATATTACTCCATTATTTTAATAATATTTTAATAAATTTAATTCATAAAAAAATAATATTTTAAAATATTATTTAGGTTTTTTTGCACCATATTTTGATCTTCCTTTTTTACGATCTTTAACTCCAGTGCAATCTAAGGAACCTCTAATAGTATGATATCTAACACCAGGTAGATCTTTTACTCTACCTCCTCTTATTAAAATTACAGAATGTTCCTGTAAATTATGTCCTTCACCAGAAATATAAGAAGTAACTTCAAAACCATTTGTTAATCTTACTCTACATACTTTACGTAAAGCAGAATTTGGTTTTTTGGGAGTTGTTGTATATACTTTTGTACATACTCCTCTTTTTTGGGGACTAGAATTTAAAGCAGGAACATTTGTTTTTATTATTTTATTTTTTCTATGGTTACGAACTAGTTGATTAATTGTTGCCATGTTTTTTCCTAAATTTAATAATTTAAATTTATTTTAAATAAATATTTTTATTTTTAAATAATTACCATATTATTTGTTTTTTATGTTTTATAATTAAATCAACAAATTTTGTATAATTTATACGTATAATATTTTTTGAAATATTTAAATCTAAACCTCTAGCTAATATATCATCATTTATTGCAAATATTAATAATTTCATTTTTTGTTTAATTCTAATAATTTTTTGTATATAAATACTATTTTTTAATCCAGCTAAGACTCCATCTTGAATTAATAATAAATTATCATTTTTATTTAAAAATTTTAATAATAAAGAAAAATTACAAGATTCTGGAGAATTAAATAAGGTATATAACATATAAGAGTATTTTTATTTAATTAAAACTTGATAATTATATTATAATTATTAAGTCTTTTTTCCCATATTAATGGCTTTATAATTTTAACTGGAACAATCCAATTATTTTTTTTATAATTTTTTATTCCTAAAATTTTTAAAGATTCTGAACAAATAAAATAATTATTAATATTACATAATTTTAAAATACTAAAATTATTACTATAATTTTTTAATAAAAATTTTTTTGTTTTTTGTTTCTTTTGTAGTTGAAAAATACCATCTCCTATAAAAAATAAAGCTATATCCTCAGTAAATGAGGATATAGAAATTATTGCATCAAGTCCTTCTTTACTAATACTATTTCCATAAGGAGATTTTGAAAATATAAATGCTATTTTATTCATTAAAATTGAACTAAGTAATCACAAGTTAATATTGATTTTGTAAATGTACTTAAAGTAGTTATTTTAAATTTATTATCAATGATATAATTATTTTGATTTAAATCTAAAGAATTATTTTTATAAGAACTATCTTTTAGAATTAAACCTCTTTTTTTAGCAGATGTAATACATATATATAAATTTATATGATATTTTATACTTAATTCTTTCCAAGAATTAAGTAAATTAAACTCATCTTTATTAAATTTAATATTTTTATTAGCATTACATACTCCATCACGATAAAAAAATATATTTTTAACTATTTTTTTTTTCTGTATAACTGCTTTAGTAAATAAATATGCAGAATAAGAATTTTGCGTATTATATGGAGCTTCGGTTATTAAAATTACAAAAATCATATTATTTTAAACCTAAAATGTATAAAATATTTTATATATTAAAATATTTATATTACTTATATATACAATTTTATATAAATAAAAAATCTTTATTTAATTACTTTTTAGATAATGAATTTTTTATATCAACAAGTTCAATTTCAAATATTAAAGTAGAATTAGTTGGTATACCAGAAATTATTTCTAAACCATAAGCTAATTTAGGAGGTACAACTAATGTTATTTTACCACCTTTTTTTATATATTTTAGACCTTCTTTCCAACCAGGAATTACTTGTTTTAAACTTATAAATAAAGGTTTATTTGGTTCTGTATTATCAAATTCTGTACCATCAATTAATTTTCCAGTATATTTAATAACAATTATTTGATTATTATTAGTAATTTTTTTACCAGAACCCATTTTGTTAATTTTATATACTAATCCACTTTTACTTTTTTTAACATTTTTTCTTTTTAAAAATTTTTTAATATATTTTTGACCTATATTTTTATTTATTTTTGATTCATCTTGAAATTCATCTGGGGTAAAAGACTTTACATTTGAATCATATAATTTAAGAACTCTATCCATTTCATTATCAGAAAGTTTATATTTTTCATCTAATGAATCAGATACACCTTGAAGAATAAATTTCTTATTTAATATAATTTTTAATGTTTTTTGTATTTGAAATGTACGAGATAGATATTTCCCTATTGCTGTTCCTAGAGCATAAGACATTTTATCACTATCATTTTTAAAAAATTTTGCTTTTTTTTTATTTTTTATATTGTGTTTTTTTTTGTGAATTATTGCTTTTTTTTTAACAAAAGTTTTATTTTTACCTTTATTCCACCATGATACATTATTTAATGTAGATGCATTTACTGTAGATACATTTAATCCAATACTTAAAAGTAATACAATAAATATTGATATTTTTTTAGTAAAAAATTTCATTTTTTCTCCAAAATTTTTTAATAAGATTATTAATTTAATATAACATATTAAAATTTATATATAAAATAAGATAATTTGTTATCTTATTTTATATAAAATATTACTTTCAATAAGAAAAAAAAACAAGTTTAAATATTAATTTTATCAAAATTTAAATTAATAATTTTAACATTCTTCTTAATGGTTCAGATGCACCCCAAAGTAATTGATCACCTACTGAAAAAATTGAAAAACAATTTTTGTCTATATTTAATTTTTTTATTCTCCCAATAGCTATATCTAATTTACCACTAATAAAAGATGGAGTAAGAAAATTAATAGTATCATTAAAATTATTTGGTATAATTTTTACCCATTTATTATGAGAATTAAGAATATTTGTAATATTATCTATAGATAAATCTTTATTTAATTTAATTGTAAAAGATTGACTATGTGAACGTAAAGTAGCTACTCGGACACATATTCCATCAATTGGAATAATTTTATTAGTATTTAATATTTTATTAGTCTCAAATTGTCCTTTCCATTCTTCTTTTGTTTGTCCACTATTATCTATTTTTTTATCTATCCACGGAATTAAACTATTAATTAAAGGAACATGAAAATTATTTTTAGGAAAATTAGAAGAATTTATTTGTTTTGAAATTTCTTGTTCTATATCTAGAATATTAATAGAAGAATTCTTTATTAAAGAAGGTATATTTTTATATACATATTGTATTTGACAGATAAGTTCTTTCATAAATTTTGAACCAGCACCTGATGCTGCTTGATATGTAGAAACAGAAATCCAATCAATTAAATTATTTTTAAATAACCCTCCTAAAGCCATTAACATTAAACTAACAGTACAATTACCTCCTATAAATGTTTTTATTCCCATATTTATTTTTTGTTGTATATATTCTAAATTAATAGGATCTAGAACAATAATAGCATTATCTAATGTTCTTAAATTAGCAGCTGCATCTATCCAGTAACCTTGCCAACCCATTTTACGTAATTTAAAATAAACTCTATTCGTATATTGACTACCTTGACATGTTATAATTATATCTAATTCAAATAATTTTTCAAAATTATAAGCATTTTCTAATTTTTTAGATTTATTTTTTATATTTAAATTAGATATTAATTTTCCATATTGAGAAGTAGTAAAAAAAATAGCATGTATATTATTAAAATCTTTTTTTTTTAACATTCTATTTATAAGAACAGAACCTACCATACCACGCCAACCAACAAATCCTACTTTTTTCATTATTTAACCTTATAAAAATGATATTTTATTTAATTATTTTATATAAATTTTTTATATAAAAAAATATATTTTAATTTCTAAGTTTTAAAATAAAAAATTTTAATTAATAAAAAATAAAAATTATAATATAAATAATTTTTAACTAAATTTTATTATATTAATTAATCTATACTCCAATTAACTGGTTTTTTTTTTTTTAAAATAAGATATTTATTTGTTTTAGAAAAATGTTTACAAAAATAAAATCCTTTATAACAGGATAAAGGTGAGGGATGAGATGTAGTTAAAACTAAATTTTTTGATGTTATAAAATAAATTTTTTTTTTAGCATATGAACCCCATAATAAAAAAACAATATTTTTATAATAAGAGTTAATTATTTTAATAACGTTATTTGTAAAAATCTCCCAACCAATATTATAATGAGATTGAGGTTTACCTTTTTCTACTGTTAAAATAGAATTTAATAACATCACTCCTTCATTAACCCAATTTATTAAATACCCATGATTAGGAATTTTAAAACTAGGTATATCAAATTTTATTGCTTTATAAATATTTTTTAATGTAGGAGGAATGATTATATCAGGCATAACAGAAAAAGCAAAACCATTAGCTTGATTAAGGCCATAATATGGATCTTGACCTATAATTACTACTTTTAGATTATTGAAATTTATTTTTTTAAAAATATTAAAAATATATTTTTTTTGAGGATAGATGATTTTATTATTATTAATATCTGTATTAATTTTATTAATTAATTTTATAAAATAATTTTTTTTTTTTTCTTGCTGGAAAAATTTTTTCCATATAAAATTTTTATTTTTCATTATAATATTTAATTTTTTAAAATATAAATTTAATAATCTAAAAAGACATTCTATTATGTTAATATCAAAAAATAAAATTTTTTATTATAATTTAGATCCTTGTTTTTGACATTTGTTTAAAAACTTTAACCATAAGGTAAATATAAAATGAAATATTATGAAATAATGTTAATAATACATCCAGATCAAAGTAATGAAATTAATAATATTATAAAATATTATAGAGAATTTATGCAAAAAAATAATTGTTTAATTTCAAGATTTGAAGATTGGGGAAGAAGACAATTAGCATATCCCATATTAAAATTACACAAAGCACACTATATTTTAATAAATATCATTTTAAATGATACTAGTATAATAAAAAATATTGAAAATAATTTAAGAATTAATGAAAATATTATAAGATATCTTATAATTAGAACAAAAACAGAAAGAAAAGATATATCTTATATTTTAAAAGCAAAAGATGAACGTCAAGAAAAACGTAATGATATTATAAAAACAATATAGTAGTATAAAAATTTTCTAAATTAAATAAATTTGTATTATAAATATTTGGAGTTATATAATGGTACGTTATTTCCGCCGTCGTAAATTTTGTCGTTTTACAGCAGAAGGAATTAAAGAAATTGATTATAAAGATATTCATATTTTAAAGAATTTTATTACTGAAAGTGGTAAAATTGTACCTAGCAGGATTACTGGTACTAAAGCAAAATATCAACGTCAATTAACTAAAGCAATAAAATTAGCAAGATATTTATCTTTAATATCTTATACTGATCATCATAAATAAATTTATAAAATTATTATTTTTTGTTTTAAATATAAGTTTTAATTTTAAAGAGTATTAAATAATGAAAATAATTTTATTAGATTCTATTTTAGGTTTAGGAAAAAAATCTCAAATTATAGAAGTTAAACCTGGATATGCACGTAATTTTTTAATACCTAAAAATAAAGGAATTATTGCTACAAAAAAAAATCTTCATATTTTAAAACAAAAATTTTTGGAAAAAAAATCTAAATTATTAGATTTATTAAATAAAGCAAAATTACGATTAAAAAAATTTAATTACATAGATAAAATAATAATTAAAGCTAAAGCAGGTAAAACAGGGAAATTATTTGGTTCTATAGGTAAAAATGATATTTTAAAAAAATTACAAGAAATAGGATTTGAAATTACAAAAAAAGAGATAAAATTACCAAAAGGAGGATTAAAAAAAATAGGAGAACATAATATTACTTTTCAATTTCATGAAAAAATTTTAGTTAAAAAAATAATTAATATAATAAATACTGAATAATTAATTTTTTTAATTAATTAAAATTAATATATTGACTAATTAATAAAAAATTATATATAATTAGCATATACGAACATGATTATTTAAAACAATATTATTTTACAAATCCAGTCAGGTCTGGAAAGAAGCAGCTGTAGTAAATATAATATGTGTAAAAAAATAATCATGTTCTATTAATATAATTTTTAAAAATATATATCATAAAAATGAATTCTCATGTTTTAGCTATAAAGTGGCGTCCTCAGTCATTCGATGAAGTTATTGGTCAAGATCATGTAGTTCAAGCTATTAAATATAGTTTATTTATAAAAAAAATTCATCCTGCTTGGATATTATCAGGTAGTAGGGGAGTAGGCAAAACAACAATAGCACGGATATTTGCAATGGGTTTAAGTTGTCTAAAAGGTATAACACAAAATCCATGTGGATTATGTGAACACTGTATATCTATAAAAAGAAATTCTTTTTTAGATTTAATTGAATTAGATTCAGCTTCTAAAACTAAAGTAGAAGATATTAGAGAAATTTTAGAAATAATTTATTATCCTCCTATTAAAGGAAGATACAAAATATATATTTTTGATGAATTTCATATGTTATCTAGACATAGTTTTAATGCCTTATTAAAAATAATAGAAGAACCTCCTGAATATATAAAATTTATTTTTGCAACTACAGAATTACAAAAAATACCGGTTACTATTACATCTAGATGCTTACAATTTCATTTAAAATTAATAGAAAAAAATATAATTTTAAATCAATTAAAAAAAATTTTAAATAAAGAAAATCTTCAATATGATGAAGAAGCATTAGAAATTTTATCTAATTCTGCATATGGTAGTATGCGTGATGCATTAAGTTTAACAGATCAATTAATATCTATGGGATCATTAACTATAGATAATGTTTATCTAATGTTAGGATTAATAAAAAAAAAATATTTATTATTATTAATATATAATTTTAAAACAAAAAAAAATAATTTAATTTTTAATTTAATTAATAAGATTTCTATATTTAATATTAATTGGGATAATGTTATTACAGAAATTATGATTTTATTACATAAAATTTTAAAAATAAAAATTTTAAATTATAATTCTAATTATTTTTTTCAAAATTTAAATTTTGAAAAAAATATAGCAATATATTATCAAAAAATTTTTGATAATTTTTCAAAAAATGAAATAAAATTCTTATATAAATTTTTAAATACAGGTAAAAAAAATTTATATTTAGCGCCAAATCCTAAAATAGGATTTGAAATGATTGTATTAGAAATAATTATATATTTTAATAATTAGTTTTAATTATTTTTATAATAATAAATTAATTAATTTAATATACATAAATTTATTTTTTTAAAAATATAAAAATATAAAAAAGAAAATTTTACTTCATTTTAAAATATTTAATAAATTAAAAATTATATTTTTATAAATAAAAATATTTATATTTTAATATCTATATATAAACAAAGAGAATAATAGTTATGCAAAAACAAGAAACTAGAAATTTTCAATCTGAAGTAAAACAATTATTACATTTAATGATTCATTCTCTTTATTCAAATAAAGAAATTTTTTTAAGAGAATTAATATCAAATGCTTCTGATGCTGTAGATAAATTAAAATTCAAAACATTATCTAATCCTGATTTATATGAAAATAATTCAATTTTAAAAGTACAAATTTCTATAAATAAAAAACAAAGACTAATTACTATTAAGGATAATGGTATCGGTATGACTCGTAAAGAAGTAATTGAAAATTTAGGTACAATTGCAAAATCTGGTACTAAAGATTTTATAAAATCTTTAAATGATTCTTTAGATAAAAAATCAGAAATTAATTCACAATTAATAGGGAAATTTGGAGTAGGATTTTATTCAGCTTTTATAGTAGCAGATAAAGTTTCTATTAAAACTAGAGCAGCAGGTGTTTCTATTCAAGAAGGTGTATTTTGGGAATCTTCAGGAGAAGGTAACTATCATATAGCTAATATTAATAAAAAATTAAGAGGAACTGAAATAATATTACATATACGCCCTAAATGTGATGAATTTTTAGATACATGGCGTATAAAATTAATAATAAGTAAATATTCAGAACATATTTCTTTACCTATAGAAATAGAAATGTATAACGATAAAGAAAAAAAATATTATTGGGAACAAATTAATAAAGCACAAGCACTTTGGTTAAAAAATAAAAATGATATTAATGAAAAAGAATATAAAGAATTTTATAAACAATTAACATCTGATAATACAGATCCAATTACTTGGAGTCATAATCATGTAGAAGGAAAACAAGAATATATTAGTTTATTATATATTCCTTCAAATATCCCATGGGATATACGTAATCGTGATTATAAAAATGGATTAAAATTATATGTACAGAGAGTTTTTATTATGGAAGATGCAGAACAATTATTACCTAAATATTTAAGATTTATAAGAGGTTTAGTAGATTCTAATGATTTACCTTTAAATATATCAAGAGAAATTTTACAAAAAAATAGTATTATTCATAATATGAAGATAACATTAACAAAAAAAGTTCTTAATATGTTAATGAGTCTTAGTAAGAATGTAATTATATATAATAATTTTTGGAAAAAATTTGGTTTAGTTTTTAAAGAAGGTCCTGCAGAAGATATAAATAATAAAAATATTATAATTAAATTATTACGTTTTGCTTCTACATATAATGATAATTCTGAACAAAATGTATCTTTAGAAGAATATTCAAAAAGAATGATAAAGGGACAAAAAAAAATATATTTTTTAACATCAGATAATTATATTTCAGCAAAAAGTAGTCCTCATTTAGAATTTTTTTATAAAAGAGGAATTGAAGTATTATTATTAATAGACCATATTGATGAATGGATGATTAGTTATATTACTGAATTTGAAGGAAAAACATTACAATCTATTAGTAAACAAGATAATTCATTAGATGAATTTATTCAAAATAAAGATAATATAATAAAAAATGAAATAAAAGAAAAATTTCAACCTTTTTTAAAAAAAATACAAGATTTATTAGGTAAAAAAATAAAAAAAGTAAAATTAACAAGTAGATTAATTAATACACCTGCTATTGTTACTACAGATATAAATGAAATGAGTACTCAAATGGCAAAATTATTTGCTGCTGCTGGGCAAAAAACTCCAGAAATAAAATATAATTTTGAATTAAATCCTAATCATATTTTAATAAAAAAAATTTTAACAATAAAAGATGAAAAATATTTTTCTGAATTTGTTAAATTATTATTAGAAGAAGCAATTTTAGCAGAAAAAGGTACATTAGAAGATCCAAATAAATTTATTAATCGTATAAATAATTTTTTATCTAAAATCTAATATATAGATAAGATAATTATAAAAATAATTATCTTATCTTTTATTTTATAAATAAAGTATTATTAACTTAATATTTTAAAAATATTGAATATTTTAAATTTATTTTACTTTAGTAGTAGTAATTTAATTAATATAATAAAAATATTAATAAATCTTTTTTAAGATAAAATAAATTAAAATAATTTTTAATTATATAAAATATAGTTGAATTAGAATAAACTATTTACTATTTGAAAAAAACATTTTATGATTTAATTTAAAATATCTTAAAATTTTTTTTTAAAAAATTTTATATAAAATATATATTTCTTATTTTTTTATAAAAAATAAGAATTTTATTCACAATTATACTAAATTAGTAATATTAAAAAAATGGCAGAAAAAAGAAATATATTTTTGATAGGCCCTATGGGAGCAGGAAAAAGTACAATTGGGCGTCATCTGGCAAATTTATTAAAAATGGATTTTTTTGATTCAGATCAAGAAATTGAACGTCGTACAGGAGCTGATATAAATTGGGTATTTGATGTTGAAGGAGAAAAAGGTTTTAGAAAACGTGAAAAAAAAATTATTAATGAAATAACTCAAAAACAAGGAATTATTTTAGCAACAGGAGGAGGATCTGTTCAATCTAAAGAAACAAGAAAATTTCTTTCTTCTCGTGGTATTGTCGTATATCTTCAAACTACTATAGAAAAACAATTAACTCGCACAAAAAGAGATAAAAAACGTCCTTTATTAAAAAAAAATAAAAATAAATTAGCTAAAGAAATTTTAGAAAATTTAGCTAAAGAAAGAAATCATTTATATAATGAAATTGCTGATATTATAATTAAAACAGATGAGCAAAGTGCTAAAATTGTTGCTAATAAACTTATTAGTTTATTAGAAAAAAATTAATAGTCTTATTTTATAAGAATAAAAAGGGATAATATTACATATGGGAAAAACTATTTTAGTTTTAACAAAAAAACATAATTATCCTATTATTATAGATTTTAATTTATTTGATACACCATTACCTTTACCCTTTTTAAAAAAGGGTGATAGTGTTATGATTGTAACTAATCAAATAATTTTTTCTTTATATTTTAAAAAAATATCTACTCTACTTAATAATATGGGTGTAAGAATAAATCATGTTATTCTTCCTGATGGAGAAAAATATAAAACATTAATTACTGTAAATATTATTTTTACATCATTACTTCAAAATCTACATAGTAGAGATACTACTTTAATTGCTTTAGGAGGAGGTGTTATAGGTGATATAACTGGTTTTGCTGCATCTAGTTATCAAAGAGGTGTAAAATTTATACAAATACCTACAACTTTACTATCTCAAGTAGATTCTTCTATAGGAGGCAAAACAGCTGTTAATCATATTTTAGGAAAAAATATGATAGGTAGTTTTTATCAACCTAATATTGTAATAATTAATTTAAGTTGTTTATATACTTTATCTAAAAGAGAATTTTCTGCTGGCATGGCTGAAATTATAAAGTATAGTATTCTTTTTGATAAAAAATTTTTTTCTTGGTTAGAAAATAATATAAATAAATTATTTAATTTAGATAAAAATTCTTTAATTTATTGTATAAGTAAATGTTGTAATTTAAAAGCTAAAATTATTTATGAAGATGAATATGAACAAAATAAAAGATCATTACTAAATTTAGGACATACTTATGGCCATGCAATAGAATCAGAATTAGGATATGGTAAATGGTTACATGGAGAAGCTGTGTCAGTGGGTATTGTTATTGCTTCTTTAACATCTAAAAAACTTAATTTATTGAACAATCAAGACATAATAAGAATTATAAATTTATTAAAAAAATGTTATTTACCAATTAAAGGACCGATTAATATGAACACAAAACATTATTTAAAACATATTTATAGAGATAAAAAAATAAATAAAAATAAAATTCGTGTTATTCTTCCAATTAAAATTGGTAAAGCTATTATTTATAATAATATTTCTGAAAAAATTATTTCTCATGCGATAAATGAAAATAAAAATTTTATTTTTTAAAACATTAATATTAATTATAATTAATTTACTTTTTATAGTAAAAATTCTTATAAAATGAAAAAAAAATTAATTGCTGCATCTATTTTATCTGCTAATTTTGCATGTTTAGGTAAAGAAGTTAATAATGTGCTTAAAGCAGGAGTTGATATGATACATTTTGACGTTATGGATAATCATTATGTACCTAATTTAACTATTGGTCCTTTAGTTTTAAAATCTTTAAGGAAATACGGAATTAAATGTATAATTGATGTACATTTAATGACAAAAAATGTAGATAATTTAATAATTGATTTTGCAAAATCAGGAGCAGATATTATTACTTTACATACAGAAAATTCAAATCATTTAGATAGAAGTATTTCTTTAATAAAAAATTACGGATGTAAAGCAGGATTAGCAATTAATCCTTCAACTCCTTTAAATTGTTTAGATTATTTAATAAATAAATTAGATTTAATATTAGTTATGTCTGTTAATCCTGGTTTTGAAGGACAAAAATTTTTAAATTATATTTATAAAAAAATTATTCAAATTAAAAAAATTATTAATAAAAAAAAAAAAAATATTTTTTTAGAAGTAGATGGAGGAATAAACATTAATAATATAAATCAAGTAGCTATTTCTGGAGCAGATATTCTGGTAATAGGTTCAGCTATATTTAAAAGCACATTATCATATAATGATATTGTAAAAAATATGAAATTAAAATTAAATAAAGTATTTAAAAAAGATAATTATAAAAAATTATGAAAAAAAAAATAATATTTAGTGGAATTCAACCAACTGGATTATTAACTATAGGAAATTATATTGGTGCTTTAAGTCAATGGAAATATTTACAAAAAAAATATTTTTGTATTTATTGTATAGCTGATTTGCATTCTTTAACAATATTTCAAGAAAAAAATATTTTGAATAAAAATATATTAGATATTTTATCTGTATGTTTAGCATGTGGTATTAATCCTAAACAAAGTATTATTTTTATACAATCTCATGTTCCTCAACATTCTCAATTACATTGGATTTTAAATTGTTTTACTAATTTTGGAGAAATAAAGAGAATGACTCAATTTAAAGAAAAAATACATTTAAATAAAAATGTTAATGTTGGTTTATTTAATTATCCTATATTAATGGCCTCAGATATATTATTATATCAAACAAATAAAATACCAGTAGGTAAAGATCAAATTCAACATATTGAATTAACTAGAGATATTGCTTATCGTTTTAATAATATTTATGGTAACATATTTACTATTCCTGAAAAAAGATTAAATAATTATGGTTCATGCGTTATGTCATTATTAGATCCGAAAAAAAAAATGTCTAAATCTGATTATAATAATAATAATATAATTAGTTTATTTGATGATGATTTTATAATTAAACAAAAAATTAATAATGCTGTTACTGATTCTGATTATCCTCCTAATATAAAATATGATTTAAAAAATAAACCAGGAATTTCTAATATGTTAATTATATTATCTAATATAACTGGGCATTCTATAAAAAATCTAGAACAAAACTTTAAAAATAAAAATTATAAAGATTTTAAAAAATCTGTTATTCAAAATTTATGTTTATTTTTAAATAAATTAAGAAAAAAATATTTTTTTTATAGAACAAATAAAATACTTTTAAAAGATATTATAACTACTGGAGCAACTAAAGCAAAAAAATATGCTAGTTTAACTTTAAAGAAAGTATATGATGCTATTGGTTTAGATTCTTTATAGAATAAATTAAATATGACATAAATTTTATATATAATTTACCTTGTTCCATAAACTACAATAGTTTTACCGTGAGCATAAATTAAATTACGATTTTTTAATATTTTAAGAGTACGTCCAACTGTTTCTCTAGAACAACCCACTATTTTACCTATTTCCTGTCTAGTTATTTTAATTTGCATACCATCTGGATGAGTAATTGCTTCTGGAGATTTTGCTAAATTTAATAATGTTTTAGAAATTCTATGAGTTACATCTAAAAAAGCTAAATTACTTACTTTTTTTGATGTAATTTGTAATTTATTAGCAATTTGTGAAGAAATTTTCATAATAATATCATTATTAATTTTAATTAAATTATAAAAATTTTTATATGAAATTTCTGCTAATTCACATTCAGTTTTTAATTTTACAAATGTAATTTCTTTATAGGTATTATTAAAAATTCCTATTTCACCAAAAAAATTACCTGCATTTAAATAATTAAGTATAATTTCTTTACCATTCTTACTTTTCATAGAAATAATAATAATTCCTTTTAATATATAATATAAATTTTTAGAAATATCTCCCTGTTTTATTAAAATCATTTTTGCTGGATATTTATTAATATGACAATAAGAAAGAAACCATTCTAAAGTAGAATCTTTTTGTAACTTAAGAAGCATCAGTAATTATCCTTCTACTACTTATGATTTATTAAATATAAAGATTATAATTTAATATAATCTTTATATTTAATAAATAGTAAAAAATATGCTGATACCCAGAATTGAACTGGGGACCTCATCCTTACCAAGGATGTGCTCTACCATTCTAAGCTATATCAGCTAAAAATATGTAAATTATTTTTATAAAGATTTTATATTTTAAATAAATTTATTGGAGCAGACAACGGGAATCGAACCCGCATTTTTAGCTTGGAAGGCTAAAGTAATACCATTATACGATGTCTGCTCTATATATAAAAAATATATATTTTTATAAAAATTTTGGTGGGAGTAGGATTCGAACCTACGAAGTCTTAGACGACAGATTTACAGTCTGCTCCCGTTAACCACTTGGGTATCCCACCATTTTTATATATTTATAAATAAAAATTTTATTAATATATAATTTAAAATATTATTAATGCCGGCTACCGGAATTGAACTGGTGACCTACTGATTACAAGTCAGTTGCTCTACCGTCTGAGCTAAGCCGGCATATAAAATTATATCAATAATTTATCAGAATTTTATAAAATTAAGTAATTTCTTATTTTATCCTGGTATTTTCCTACTCTCACATGAGGAGACCTCACACTACCATCGGCACTACAACGTTTCACTTCTGAGTTCGGAATGGATTCAGGTGGTACCATTGCGTTATTTATACCAGGATTATATTTTATTAAATTATTAAAATAATTAATAGTTAAATCTAAACAATTCTGGTGTTGTAAGGTTAAGACTCACGGGTGTTTATTAGTACTGGTTAGCTCAACATATTACTATGCTTACACATCCAGCCTATCAACGTCATAGTCTTTAACGTCCCTTAAGAGATTTTTACAAATAATTAATAAAAATCCTGGGAAGATTAATCTTAAGGTAAGTTTCGCGCTTATATGCTTTCAGCGCTTATCTTTTCCGTATTTAGCTACCGGGCAATGCCATTGGCATGACAACCCGAACACCAGAGATACGTTCACTCCGGTCCTCTCGTACTAGGAGCAAATCCTTTCAATCTTCCAACGCCCACGGCAGATAGGGACCGAACTGTCTCACGACGTTCTAAACCCAGCTCGCGTACCACTTTAAATGGCGAACAGCCATACCCTTGGGACCTACTGCAGCCCCAGGATGTGATGAGCCGACATCGAGGTGCCAAACACCGCCGTCGATATGAACTCTTGGGCGGTATTAGCCTGTTATCCCCGGAGTACCTTTTATCCGTTGAGCGATGGCCTTATCATACAGAACCACCGGATCACTAAGACCTGCTTTCGCATCTGTTCGAATTGTCATTCTTACAGTTAAGCCAGCTTATGCCTTTGTACTAACCTCACGATTTCCGACCGTGATTAGCTGACCTTAGTACTCCTCCGTTACTCTTTAGGAGGAGACCGCCCCAGTCAAACTACCCACCAGACACTGTCTCTAACCCGGATAACGGGTTTAGGTTAGAATAATAAATATTAAAGGGTGGTATTTCAAGGTTGACTCCATATTAACTAGCGTTACTATTTCATAGTCTCCCACCTATCCTACACATTAAGATTAATTATTCAATATCAAGCTATAGTAAAGGTTCACGGGGTCTTTCCGTCTTGCCGCGGGTACACTGCATCTTCACAGCAATTTCAATTTCACTGAGTCTCAGGTGGAGACAGTCTGACCATCATTACGCCATTCGTGCAGGTCGGAACTTACCCGACAAGGAATTTCGCTACCTTAGGACCGTTATAGTTACGGCCGCCGTTTACCGGGGCTTCGATCAAGAGCTTCTTATAAAAATAATAACTCTATCAATTAACCTTCCGGCACCGGGCAGGCGTCACACCGTATACGTCCACTTACGTGTTTGCACAGTGCTGTGTTTTTAATAAACAGTTGCAGTCAGCTATTATCTTAGACTGATTTCAGCTCCAAAAGTAAATTTTTTTACTTACAATCAGTGTGCCTTCTCCCGAAGTTACGGCACTATTTTGCCTAGTTCCTTCACCTGAGTTCTCTCAAGCGCCTTAGTATTCTCTACCTGACTACCTGTGTCGGTTTGGAGTACGATTCAATATTATCTAGAGCTTAGAGGCTTTTCTTGTAAGCATGGTATCAATTACTTCAATACAATAAAGTATTTCGTCATTACGCCTTAATGTTTATAATTATCCGGATTTTCCTAAATAATTCATCTAAACGCTTAAACCAAGACAACCATCACTTGGCTAATTTAACCTTCTCCGTCCCCCCTTCGCAATAATAATGAGTACAGGAATATTAACCTGTTGTCCATCGATTACGCTTTTCAGCCTCACCTTAGGATTCGACTTACCCTACCTCGATTACCGTTGGATAGGAAACCTTAGTCTTTCGGCGAATAGGTTTTTCACCTATTTTATCGTTACTCATGTCAGCATTCGCACTTCTGATATTTCCAATAAACTTCACAATTTATCTTCAACAATTTACAGAACGCTCCCCTACCCAATAAATAAAATATTTATTGTCGCAGCTTCGGTGTATAATTTAGCCCCGTTAAATCTTCCGCGCAGGACGACTAGACCAGTGAGCTATTACGCTTTCTTTAAATGATGGCTGCTTCTAAGCCAACATCCTGGCTGTTTATGCCTTCCCACTTCGTTTCCCACTTAATTATAACTTAGGGACCTTAGCTAGCGATCTGGGTTGTTTCCCTCTCCACAACGGACGTTAGCACCCGCTGTGTGTCTCCCGTGATAACATTATTCGGTATTTGAAGTTTGCATCGGATTGGTAAATCTGGAAGATTCCCTAGCCGAAACAGAGCTCTACCCCCGAATATGAATTACACGAGGCGCTACCTAAATAGCTTTCGGGGAGAACCAGCTATCTCCCGGTTTGATTGGTCTTTCACCCCTAACCACAAGTCATCCGCTAATTTTTCAACATTAGTCGGTTCGGTCCTCCAGTAAGCATTACCAAACCTTCAACCTGCCCATGGTTAGATCACCGGGTTTCGGGTCTATACCTTGCAACTAAACGCCCTTTTAAGACTCGGTTTCCCTACGGCTTCCTTATACAGTTAACCTTGCTACAAAATATAACTCGCTGACCCATTATACAAAAGGTACGCAGTCACGTTTTTTACAAAACGCTCCTACTGCTTGTACGTATATGATTTCAGGTTCTATTTCACTCCCCTAACCGGGGTTCTTTTCACCTTTCCCTCACGGTACTAGTTCACTATCGGTCAGTCAGTAGTATTTAGCCTTAGAGGATGATCCCCCTATATTCAAACAAGATTTCACGTGTCTCGTTCTACTCTTTGAGATTATAATTATTATATTTTAATATACGGGACTATCACCCTGTATCGTATAACTTTCCAGTTATTTCTACTAATATAATAAATACGTATATCTCTGGGCTTTTTCCTGTTCGCTCGCCACTACTAAGGAAATCTCTATTGATTTCTTTTCCTCAGGATACTTAGATGTTTCAGTTCTCCTGGTTCACTTCGTTATTCTATGTATTCAAATAACGATAATATATAATTATATATATTAGGTTTCCCCATTCGGACATCATCGATTAATAATGTTTCAAATCAACTCATCGATGCTTTTCGCAGATTAACACGTCCTTCATCGTCTCTGACTGCCAAGGCATCCATCATATACGCTTATTTACTTAACCTTACAACCCACAATT